>VAZM01000207.1:0-3529 GCA_005883135.1 Alphaproteobacteria bacterium | reverse complement strand
CGGCGCGACGGTGGTCTTGCCGTCGGTCACGGTGACCGACAGATCGGCTGTCCCCAGCGGTGTCAGTGTGTCGGTGTCGGTGGCGAAGTTGTTGCCGAGGACGGGATCGGATATCGCGGCCGGCGCGAACACCGTGACGATGCTACTGAGCGTGCCGGTGGCGTTCGGATCGATCACGCCTATCAAGTTGAAGGTGACGCTGGCGTTGGCCGGCAGGTTCACGAAGGCGTTCAGGATGGCGAAGCCGTTGGTGGGGCCGGAGACGCTGCCGCCGTTGCTGAAACCCGTCACCTCCCAGGTGACGTTGGTAAGGCCGGCCAACGGCTGGCCGAAGACGCTGGCCCCAGTGAGGTCGTCGGGGCCGTTGTTGGTGACCGTGATCGTGTAGGTATCGACGGTGCCCGGCACGACGGTGGTCGTGCCGTCGCTGATGGTGACCTGCAGGTCGGCCGTCGGCATTGGATACCCTCCCGCTCGCCGAAGACGTCGAACGTCCGGCGCTTCCCAGTCTCTGTCAGCTCGAATTGATGCCGGTGTGAGGGCGTGTGTGCCCTCTGCCCACCAGCTTTAATCTTAGTGTATCAGCTTTCGAAACTGCCCGAAAACGAATTCAATGTGACGCGTTGCATGACCGCCTTGCATCCGTTGAAATCTCAAGCGGCCAAGGTTTAGGATCGCGATAGCCGCCGGCTATCGTCGGCACGCTCGCATGTGTATTGCGGTGGTCGTGCGTAACATCGCGACGGGAGCGCGCGACGCCCATGACAACCGGCCGGGTATAGGCAATCATTCCGCGGCGTAGTCCCCGGCACCGTATCGAGCTAATTCGATCTCATGTTTGTTGCTTTCTTCCACGAACTGAAAACCGCCGGCGTGCCGGTGACCTTGCGCGAATACCTCACCTTGATGGAGGCGATGGAGAAAGATCTCGCCGGCCGTCGGGTCGAGGACTTCTATTATCTTGCGCGCACGGCGCTGGTGAAGGACGAACGCAACCTCGACAAGTTCGACCGTGTGTTCGGCCACGTGTTCAAGGGGCTCGAGCTGATGAGCGAGCCGCTCAGCGCCGAGATTCCTGCGGAGTGGCTCAAGAAGCTCGCCGAGAAATACCTGACCGAAGAAGAAAAGAAACAGATCGAGGCGATCGGCGGCCTCGACAAACTGCTCGAGCTTTTGCGCCAGCGCATGAAGGAGCAGAAGGGGCGCCACCAGGGCGGCAAGAAATGGATCGGCACGGGCGGGACCTCGCCGTTCGGCGCCTACGGCTACAACCCCGAAGGCGTGCGCATCGGTCAGGACGAGAGCCGCAACTTTCGCGCGGTGAAGGTGTGGGACCGGCGCGACTTCAAGGATCTCGACGACCAGGTCGAGCTCGGCACGCGCAACATCAAGATCGCGCTACGCCGCTTGCGCAGGTTCGCCCGCACCGGCGCGCCCGAGGAGCTCGATCTCGACGGCACCATCAAGGGCAGCGCGCACAAGGGCTATCTCGACATCCTCATGCGGCCCGAGCGCCACAACGCGGTGAAGGTTCTCTTGTTCTTCGACATCGGCGGATCAATGGACTGGCACGTCAAGGCCACCGAGGAACTGTTCTCGGCCGCGCGCAGCGAGTTCAAGCATATGGAGCATTTCTACTTCCACAATTGCCTCTACGAGAGAGTGTGGAAGGAAAACCGCCGCCGCTTCGAGGACACGACGCCGACCTGGGACGTGCTGCACACCTATCCGCACGACTACAAGGTGATCTTCGTCGGCGACGCCTCGATGTCTCCCTACGAGGTCATGGCGCCCGGCGGCTCGGTCGAGCACTTCAACGAGGAGACCGGCGCGATGTGGATGGAGCGCGTGGCGCGAACCTATCCCGCCTGCGTGTGGCTCAACCCGGTGGCGGAGAAGGACTGGGACTACACGCAGTCGATCCGCATCGTGCGTCAGCTCATGGGCGGGCGGATGTATCCGCTGACGCTCGAGGGTCTGGACATGGCGATGCGGGAATTGGTGCGGTAGCTGTCGCCGGCCGGACGTGACTTCAGAACGATTCAGCTCTGCCCCAAGGACCCGCGGGCGCTTCCTAAGCGTCCTGAACCTGCAGTAAGCTGGCGCGTCGCGCACTCGGACTCGAAGTGCCCTCAGTGCTACTCACACGCGCCGACGAGGTGATCGAATAATGGCCACGCCAGTCGTGCCTAATCAGTTTGCGGTCGGCAAAAACAGAATCATTCACAAGCCGACGACAGCAACTTTTAATTTCGAAACCGGCCAGACGACCTTCAAGAGCATCGATTGGGGAAGTGCGGACGAGCAACTATCATCTGGCCAAGATTACCGTAAAGAGGACATCGCGCGCGTTGCACAGCAGTTACTGAGCAAGCTGCCAAGGTAAGGGAACGACATGAAGCGCCGCGGCGGCGCAAGCCGCTAATAGTAGCTCGGCGTGCCGATCCAGCGGCCCATGCGCGCCAAGTGCCGCGAGATCGCGATGTCGGTGACGCGCCCGATCAGATTGCCGATCGGCACCGGGCCGTGTGCGATCCGGTCGCGGCTGTCGACGCTATAAGCGCGATTGTCGCCCAGCACGTAGACATATCCGAGCGGCACGCGGATTTCCGGCTCGTTGGCGAAGCGTGCCTGCGCATCGCCGGCGTCGACATAAGGTTCCTCGACCATCATGCCGTTGACGATGGCGCGGCCGCCCTTGATGGCGATGCGGTCGCCCTCGATCGCGACGATGCGCTTGATGTAGTGGACCTGCTCTTGCTTGGGGTGCACGTAGACCGCGACCTCGCCGCGGCTCGGATGGCGGCTGCGGTAGTAGGTTGCGTCGGCGAGAAAATATTCGTCCATTCGCAGCGTCGGCTCCATGCTCGGACTGGCGGCGTTGAGCCATAACAACCGGCCCGACGACTTGGCCTGCACGGCATAAATGCAGGGACCGGCGAAGATCAGGCAGGCAAGCGCAAACGCCCCGGCATAGGTCGTCCATTGCTTGTAGCGCTGGTGGGGGAAGTCGCGCATGCGATGGGCGCGCGAGATCGCGTCGATCATGATGTAGAGCCACAACCCGACGAGCAGCGCGCCGCTTACGGCGAACATCCAGAACCGCGCCAGCACGCCCATCATGGCGAACATGAGCAAGGTGTCGGCGATGATCACCAGAATGAAAAGCGTGATGCCGCGCCGGGGCTGGCCGAGATAGAGATGGCCAAGCCCGGGCGTCAGCACGGTCAGCAGGGCCGTTATCCAAAGCGAGGGGCCGCGTCTTTCTCTTGCTGGATTGTTTGCCTCGGCCGGCGCGTAGTCGGCAAATGCCATCAAGTTCTCCGAATTCGCCCCGCGCGACCCGACTAGTGGCGAGGGCGCACCCCTACGTGACTGTTAGTCTCACCAGCAGGGGTCAAGGTTCGAGCCGGCCTGCCGATTCTTTGCGCGGCCTACAACTCACGCGCCCTACAACTCACGGCTGTGAGATAGCCGACCGGCTCGACATATGGTTGTAGTGGGGCCGGCCAAACGCCCCGCTCAACGC
>VAZM01000640.1 GCA_005883135.1 Alphaproteobacteria bacterium | reverse complement strand
CGGTTGCTGTTCTTCCCTTTGCAATGCCAGCCGCGAAAATTCCCCCAGCGATGTCCATCTGCCCAAGCAGCCACCCTCCGAAAATATCTCCGTACTGATTGGTGTCCGCGGGCATACCGAGAGTCCGAATGGAAAGTAACCGCGTGGTTCGCCTGCAGGGTTACCCTGAGGACCTATGTCTCGTTTCGGTACGGTCATAAAGGCTGCTCGCAGCTCACGTTGTCTGGATAGCGCACCATACAAGTCACGCCGCTCGTCAAGAAATCCGCTACGCTTGAATGCGGCAAGCAGTATCTAGTCGGTCTGTCCAGCCCGTCCGATCTGGCGGTAGTAGCGAATGGCGCCAGGGTGAAGGGGAAGGAACGTGTTGCGCTCGACATTGGCTGGAACGGTCGCGGCCGCCGCTGCATGCACCTCCATCATCTCTTCATGCTTCTCGAAGACGACCCGAACGATGTTGTAGACGAGATCGTCGGGCAGCTCGGCGTGCGCGACAGCGAAATTGTAAAGGCCGACCGTCTGATAATGGCGAAGCAGGGAGGGATATGTGCCGGCGGACACACGTGAGCTGGTCAGCTCCGGCATTACAAGCCGCAGCGCTGCGATGTGCTCTGGGGAGAGCGCGATGTAGCGAACCCTGTGTTTGGATTCGAGTTCAATGAACGATGGAAACGGCACGCCGGCCGCGACCGCTAGCACGTCAATCGAGCGCATCTGAAGTTGGGAAGCCAAGTCGGCCCAGTCGCCATAGACGAAGCTCGCCGAGACCTTCAGAGCATTGAAAATTTCCGGAAAGTAGATGGCCGAGGTGCCGCCTCGTGGGCCGGCACCGATGCGCCTGCCGGCCATGTCAGCTACGGACTGGATGTTGGTGTCCTGCAGCGCGAGAAATTGGAACGGCGTATCGTACATCGGAAAGATGGCACGCATCTTGCGCGCGGGTAACTTGCCCGTCCAAACGCCTGTTGAATTCCAGGCCTGCAGCGCAACGCCGATCGTGACGAAGCCGAGCTTCGCCTCGCCCGCTTCCAGCAGCGCGACATTTTCAGCTGGCCCTTCCGTCGGTCGGGTGACGACCGGAAGATCAAGCGCGCGCGTCAGGATCTGGGCGAGGCCCGTGCCATAGACGAAGTAGGTGCCGCCGGGCGAGGCGGTACCGATTGTGAGGTGATCAGGCCAATAAGGTTCGGCGGCCCGGCCAAGTGACGAGAAGGTGAGCGTGGCGGCGATTGCCGCAATCCGGGCCAACAGGGGTATCTGCATGGTCTCCCCCCAATGCTTGTTCTCAGGTTGATGGCTGCGGGAGCAGCGGGTCGGGTGGACCCATTGCGGCCTCGGGGTCCGAGGCTTCGAGTTCCGTCTCGTGATCG
>VAZM01000636.1 GCA_005883135.1 Alphaproteobacteria bacterium | reverse complement strand
GCGCAGCAGCGGCGCGTCTTCGAGACGCGCGATGCGTGCCCCGATCAGCGACGGCATCCGCCGCGTCTGCGCTTCGATCGGATCATTTGGCGATCGCCTGCGCAGCCTTTTCGATCACGGCTCTAGGAGTGGCGTAGAGTTCGGCGAGCAGGCCGTCGATTATTTTCCCGCCGAGCGGATTGACGTCCATGTTCAGCTTCTGCGCCTCCGCGAGGAATTCCGGGTCCTTCATGGTCGCCTCGAATGCTGCAACCAGCGCAGCCTTGCGGTCGTCCGGGATGCTGGGCGGCGCCGCGAACGGACGCGCCATTTCCTGGCTGATCAGGAACAGTTTGAGAATTTGCAGCTGCTCGCGATCCTTGGTCAGCTCGATGGCGAGCGGGACGCTTGCCAGCTCTGGCTGCTTCTTGAGCGCTGCCTGGATGAGGATGTTGATTTTTTTCTCGTTCATCCATTGCTGGTGACGGCTCTTCAACGTGCTCCAGGAGAGCCCGCACAGGCCGTCAACCTCGCCGCGCTCCATCGCGAGCGTGGTGTCGTTGGTGCCATGATAGCCCGTGATAAGCTTCATCTTGGCGCCGAACACGTTCTTGTAGAGCAGCGTATAGACATCGGGATCGGCACCGGGTCCCTCGCCGCCCATCGCGACCTCCTTTGCAAGGACGTCATTCCAACTCTTGACCGGGGCCGTGTGCCAGGTGACGCAGGTCGACACCTCGTTGGTGACGCTGCCGAGCCAGGTGAATTTCGTGCCGTCGAACTGCGCGCTCGCCGGCGTGAGCAGCGGCGTCGCCGCGATGGTACGCCCAAAGGTGCCGAAGGTGGTGCCGTCCTTGGGCGCGACCGAGTAGATGAATTGCGCCGCGCGCAGGCTGCCGGCGCCGGTCAGATTCTGCGGTACGATGTTCGGCCGCCCGGGAATGTGCTTGCCGATGTGGCGCGCCAACAGGCGGCCATAGAGGTCATAGCCGCCGCCGACGCTGTAGCCAATGACGAGGTTGATGGTCTTGCCTTTGTAAAACTCCTCGACGCTCTGGCCAATGCTTTCATGCACCGCGAAAGCGGGACATCCAATTTCCACCGGTGACATGATGAGACATAGCCGTGCACGAATTCATGATCGGTGGTCACTGGATTGCCCGCCTTCGCGGGCAATGACGTGTTTGGGTTTCCGTTCATCGCTCTCACATCGGCGGGAAGATGTGCGGGAATTTTGCGCGCAGCTTGCCGCGTAGATCGCCGCTCACGTCGACCACGGTCGGGAACGTGCCCTTGAGCTTCATGTCGTACGGAATGCAGGCGTCGATCAGGATGCGGTTGTTGAAGTTACCGGGCAAATAGAGCGGATCGCGCTTGGAGGCCCAGGCCTTCTGGATCAGGTCGATGTCGATCTTCGGATCGAACCGCGTGCACATCGCCCACAGCACCTGGTCGAGTTCGCCGGCGTCGACGTCCTCATCCACCACCACGGTCCATTTGCCCGCATAGGCGCCGCCCTGGCAGGAAGCCGCGATGTGCAGCGCCTGGCGCGCATGACCGGGGTAGCGCTGCTTGAGCTGGATCGCGGTGAAGCGCGTCGCCGGCCCGGCCTCGTGGTTCCACACGCCTAACACTTCAGGAACGCCACACGCATCGAGCGCGTGCCAGATCTGCGCCGCGCCGGCGATGCCCTTGAGCAGCCCGGTCTCGTCGACCGGCTTGTGCTGCGGCGCGCAGCAGAGGATCGGGTCATTGCGGTGAAGGATCGTCTTCACGTTAACGTAGGGCCGGTTCTGCGTGTCGTCGGAGTAGTAGCCCATCCATTCGCCGAACGGCCCTTCCGACAGCACCTGGCCGGGCACGGTTTCGCCTTCGATTGCGATCTCGCAGTCGGCGGGTATCGGAAAACCCGTATACGGTCCGCGCACGACATCGATCGGCTCGCCGCGCAGGCCGCCGGCGATGTCCATCTCCCCGATCTCGGGCAGCGGGCTCGAGGACAGCATAAAGAGTAGCGGGTCCTGTCCGCACAGGATCACGACCTTCATCGGCTGCCCGCGTTCGAAATATTTATCGCGATGAATTCGGCCGTGCTTGCCCTCGGTGATCTGGCAGCCGACGGTCTTGCCGTCGTAAACCTGGCTGCGATAGGCGCCGAGGTTGAACCAGCCCGAATCGGGATCCTGCGTCATCACGCAGTCGGCGGTACCGATGAAGCGCGCCTTGTCCAGCTCGTGGTGCCGCGGCACGGGAAACTTCAGCACGTCGACGTCGTCGCCTTCGACCAGGTTCTCGAGCACGGGGCCGTCATTCACGAAGCGCGGCGGCAGCGGCTTGAGGTCCTGCATGCGGGCATGATAGGCGCCCACGACATCGACCTTGCGCTCGTATTCGAGCGGCAGGCCCAGCGTCAAAGCGATGCGGCGCACGGAGGATAGCTGCCCGTAGAGCGTGCGGAAGCCCCTGGGATAGCCGGGGACATTGTCGAACAGCAGCGCCGGCGCGCTGCCGCGGCTCTTTTCCGTGAGCATGTGGGTGATGGCGCCCATCTCGACGTCCCAGTGCGCGCCATCGACTTTGCGCAGCTCCCCCATCTTGTCGACTTGTTCGAGCCAGCCGCGCAACCCGCGGTATTGCATTCGCTGTTTCGATGCTTCGTCGCCGCCGGTGCGGGCCATGCCGATCTCCATACCCTGAAATGCTCGATATCTATACAGCCGTATCTATACAGCCGTCCAAATCCGCGGGCAAAGTGCCGCCCATCCTGTCACCAGAGCGCTTGTGAATGACGGCCGAACGGCAAACGTCGGACGCGCGCCGCGCCTTGCGTTTGGCCATCGCGTGCGCGCTCGGAAGCTTCGCGGGAAC
>VAZM01000635.1:1590-3422 GCA_005883135.1 Alphaproteobacteria bacterium | reverse complement strand
CTCAACGAGAAGGCGAAGAAACACGTCGAACCGCTCGCCCGCGAGCTCGAGTCCCCAATCGTGATGCCGCTCGATGTTCGCTCGCCCGGCCAGATGGAGGCGGTGTTCGAACGCATCAGCAAGCACTGGGGCACGCTCGATTTCGCCGTTCACTCCATCGCCTTTTCACCGAAGGACGCGCTGCAGGGTCGCGTCGTCGACGTGTCGCGGGACGGCTTTCTCACGACAATGGATGTGTCGTGCTGGACGTTCATCCGCATGGCGCATCTGGCGGAGCCGCTGATGCGCAAAGGCGGCACCCTCTTCACGATGACCTAAACATCATGGGCGTGGCCAAGGCGGCGCTCGAGAGTGCGGTGCGCTATATCGCAGCCGAGCTCGGCCCGAAGGGGATCCGGGTCCATGCCATCTCTCCCGGGCCGCTCGCAACGCGTGCTGCTTCCGGAATTCCCGAATTCGACGAGTTGCTGGACAAGGCGAAGGCAAAGGCGCCTGCACGAAGCCTGGTCAGCATCGAGGACGTGGGCATTGCCACCGCTTTCCTCGCACATGACGCCGCGCGTCTCATCACCGGCGAAACGCTTTATATCGATGGCGGCTACCACATCATGGACTAACGCGCGGGAGGCGAAGCGCTAAGGTCCGGATTGTCTTTCTTTGAAATGGATCATCGCATGGCATTGAAACAGAGAGCCGACAACAAGACCAAGATGAAACGCAAAGCTTACGAAAAGGAGCTGCACCGGCTTCAGGTCGAGCTTTGCCATTTGCAGGATTGGGTGAAAGAAAAGGGCGCGCGGATCATCATCCTGTTCGAGGGACGCGACGCGGCCGGCAAGGGCGGCACCATCAAGGCGCTCACCGAGCGGGTGAGCCCGCGCACGTTCCGCGTTGTGGCGCTTCCGGCTCCTTCAGATCGCCAAAAAACGCAGATGTTTATGCAGCGTTACATGCAGCAATTCCCTGCGGCGGGCGAGATCATCATCTTCGATCGCAGTTGGTACAATCGCGCCGGCGTCGAATACGTTATGGGATTTTGCAGCGAAGGGGACCACCGGCGGTTTCTGGAGTTGGCTCCCCAGATCGAAAAATATGTGGTCGATGCCGGGATCAAGTTGATCAAAATATGGCTGGAGGTCGGCAAGGACGAGCAGGAACGACGGTTTTCCGCTCGCATCAATGACCCGTTGAGACAGTGGAAATTGAGTCCAATGGATCTCGAATCGTACGGCCGCTGGTACGATTACTCGCGCGCCCGCGACATGATGCTCGACAAAACCGACAGCAAGCACGCGCCCTGGCATATCGTGCGATCGGACGACAAGCGCCGCGCCCGGCTCAACTGCATCGCCCATATCCTGAGAGTCGGATTCAAAATAAGCGATTCAAAATACAGGAGTATAGATGCAGAGACCGGGAGGCGACCCTGTGCCCTCGGAAAGCGCTCTCCCTTGCGGCTTTCAAACCCGGTACTTGATAATGACGTTCTGCGGAACGATACCTGCAACCAATTGAAATGACTCGCATACATTTTCGATCAGACTTTGAGGTCAATCCCGTACAAGAAGGTGCAACGGGCAAAAGTCAAACTGCCCAAGCGGTCGGACAAGGGCGAATATGACGATCAGGCATCGCTGAAGGGAAGGAATTTCATTCTCGAAAAACACTGATTGCGTAAAAGGTCGCGGGGGGACGGGCATGTTGCGTCAACTTCTTGTCGGTTCTGGCGTCAGTATTTGCAACATCGTGATCCATGCCCTGGTCATGACCGCCCTGGTCCGGGTGTTGCAAACTGTGAGCGCAAGAAAGACCTCGCGCCCCGCGGTGCGCCT
>VAZM01000635.1:0-1502 GCA_005883135.1 Alphaproteobacteria bacterium | reverse complement strand
CGCGTGTACTTCGCATTCGTCAACTACACCACCCTCGGCTATGGCGATGTAACGCCGGTGGCGCGCTGGCGCCTGCTTGGGCCGATGACCGCAATGAACGGGGTGCTGCTGTTCGGTTGGTCGACCGCCGTCATTTTCCAGGTGCTGCGTAGAACAATGTTGTCGGATGTGCGGTACAGCCATTGATCCAGACATGATCCACCTTTGGCTCCGAGCCGCGATTGCTTAGGTTGGACGAATGGCAATCGGACGACCTGCTGCAGATCCCGCCCAGCACCGGGGTGGCTCAGGGTGGGCACGGCACGTGCCGCTGCTTCGCTGGCTGCGCTCCTACCAAATCGGCTGGCTGCCGCACGACATGGTGGCAGGGGTTACCTTGGCGGCTTATGCAATTCCAGTTTCGCTCGCGTATGCCGCGCTGGCCGGGCTGCCGCCTCAGGTCGGCATTTATGGTTATCTGCTCGGTGGGCTCGGTTATGCGCTGCTCGGCTCATCGCCCCAGCTGGCGATCGGACCGACGTCGCCATCTCGTTGATGATCGCGGGGACCGTCGGCGTGATGGCCGAAGGCGACGCAACCCGCTATGCCCAGATCGCCAGTCTGGCAGGCTTCACCGTTGGTCTGCTGTGCGTCTTATCATGGCTGCTGCGCTTGAGCGTGCTCGTGCGATTGATCAGCGGCAGCATCCTGGTGGGTTTCAAGGCCGGCGCCGGATTGACGATCGCGATGACGCAGCTGCCGAGCCTGTTCGGCGTTATCAGCGGGGGCCACAATTTCTTTGAACGCGCGGTGCTGCTGGCCGGGCAGCTCGGGCAAATGCATTACCTCGTGCTTACGGTGGGCGCCGTGGCCATCCTGCTGCTGGTGCTGGGCGAGCGCATTTTGCCGGCAAAGCCGGTTGGGCTCGCGGTCGTCGCGCTCGCGATTCTGGTGGCCACGGTATTCGGTCTTCCAGCCCTTGGCGTGCCCGTGACCGGAGAAATCCCTGCCGGCCTTCCCGCTATCGGCCTTCCGGCGCTGCGCCTGCGCGACGTCGAGGGAATTTTCCCCCTCGCGGCCGGCTGTCTGCTGCTTGCCTATGTGGAAAGTGTTTCCGCCGCGCGCACATTTGCCGAGAAGCACGACTACGCCATCGACACCCGGCAGGAATTTCTCGGGATCGGCGCGGCCAATCTCGCGGCCGCGCTGGGTCACGGTTATCCCGTGGCCGGCGGCTTGTCGCAATCGGTGGTCAACGACAAGGCCGGAGCGCGAACGCCGCTCGCCCTTGTCTTTGCCTCAGCGACGCTGGCGCTGTGTCTGCTGCTTTTCACGGATCTCTTGGAAAACCTCCCAAAGGCGGTGCTGGCCGCCGTGGTGCTCACCGCCGTGTATGGATTGATCGATTTTCCGGCCATGGTTCGCATGTGGCGCATCAGCCGGATGGATTTTTACGCGGCAGCGGTCGCGCTGGGCGCGGTGCTGCTCCTCGGAATCCTGCAAGGGATATTGCTTGCAGCGCT
>VAZM01000206.1 GCA_005883135.1 Alphaproteobacteria bacterium | reverse complement strand
GGCGCATCGCGACACTGCGCTTGGCATCAATTATCACCGGCCGCAGGCAAACGACGCGCGCTTTGCGACGGTCGCGGTGCGCTCGGGCGATGCCTGGATCATCAACGGCCGCAAGGATCGCGTCATCGGCGCTTCGCAGGCGGCGCTATTCGCGGTCCGCGCAAGCCTCGGCGACAAGGGCGCCGGCACGCTGCTCGTGCCGCGCGATACGCCCGGCTTGACCGTGATGCCGTCGGCGGCGGACGCGCGCTGGCAGCACGGCGCCTGCGGCGCGCTGGTGCTCCAGGATTGCCGCGTGCCGGCCGAGAACTGTCTCGCCGCGGACGCTGCGCTCTTCGACCGCGCGGGCCGAGACATCCCGCAAGACGCGGCAATCAATCTCGGCATCGGCCGCGCCGCCTACGAGGCCGCGCTCGACTACGCGCAACTGCGCGTGCAGGGCGGGCGTCGCATCATCGAACATCAGGCGATCGGGGCAAAGCTCGCCGAGATCGCTGTGCGGCTCGAGGTTGCACGCGCCGCCATTTGGCAGGCGGCGTGGGCGTCGGACCATCCCGACGCCGTCGCCGATCGCAGCCTGCCCGATCTGCCGCTCACCACTATCGCCGGCGTATTCGCGGCCGAGGCGATCTACCGCGCGGTCAAGGACGCAGCGGAATGTTTCGGCGCCATGGGCGTCATGCGCGACATGCCACCGCACAAATACGTGCACGATGCCCGCGCCTGTCTTCACTCCGGCGTGGGGGTGAGCGAGGCGAAGTTGCGCATCGCCGAGGCGCTGGCGCGCTATCGCCGGCCGGCGGCTCCCGCCGCCGTCCTTGCAGCGGAATGACGAAAGGGCGTTTCCATGGATTTTACCCTGAGCAACGAGCAGCGCGCCTGGCAGATGACCGCGCGCAAATTCGCGGAAGAGGAAATCCGCCCGATCTCGCTCGAGCGCGACGACATCGACGATCCGCGCGCGGCCTTCGACTGGCAGATCATCAAGAAAGGCTCCAAGCTCGGCTTTCGCACCATGGCCGTGCCCAAGGAATGGGGCGGGCACGGCACCGATTTCGTCACCCAGGCGCTGGTGATGGCGGAGCTCGCCAAGGGCGACAGCGCCATCTCCAAGACCTTCAGCCAATGCTGGAAGTGGAGCCATCTGATCGCGGCCACCTGCAGCGAGGAGCAGAAGCGGCGGTTCCTCAAGCCGTTCCTGGAGGACGACACCTTCCTGCTCGGCAAGGGGATCAGCGAGCCGAGCGCGGGGTCCGACAATCGGCTGCCGCCGGAGGACCCCAAGGCGGGCCTCAAGCTCAAGGCGGAGCGCCACGGCGAGGAATGGATCCTCAACGGCGAGAAGTGCTTCATCGCCAATGCCAGCGTCGGCAAGCTGTTCTTCATCGATGCGCGCACCGATCCGAATGCGCCGCTTCGGCAAGGCACCACCATGTTCCTGGTGCCGCACGACACGCCCGGCCTGCGCATCGGCAAGGTGTTCAACAAGAGCGGCTGGCGCTTCTACCAGAACGGCGAGATGATCTTCGAGAATGCGCGGGTGCCGCACGCCAACGTCGTGGGTCCCGTGAACGGCTCGGACATGAAGACGCACGCGGCCGGCGACCGCACGGGCGGCGACCTGTTCGGCGACCTCGAGCTTGCGGCCAATGCGCTCGGCGTATGCGACGATGCCTGCGTCATGGCGCTCACGCTGGCGCGAACGAAGACCCAGGCCGGCCGCGCCCTGTTCGAGCAACAACTGATCCAGCTCAAGCTCAACTAGATGCACCTGCTCACCGAGGCGCTGCGCGCGTTCGTGATGCGGATCGCCTGGGAGCACGACCGCAAGCTGCACTCGGCGAACGCCGGCCTGTGCATGAACTTCTCGACCGAGGTGATCCAAGAGGTGACCGAGCTCAACCTCGATCTCCACGCCGGCGCTGGCGTGCCCGATCGGCGCGCCGAGAAGCTCGTGCGCGACGCCATCATCTGGAGCCATCTCGCCGGCGACAGCGTGCAGCGCATGAAGGCGACGCGTCGGCTGGGTAACTAAGGCGTGGACTCATAAACGCGGCCCTTGGTCGAAATGTCCGCTCTTGGCGGCTAACCGGACATGCCGGGGATGGCAGGAATGACGTGAATGACCCTCAGCGGACATAAGTGACCGCTTCTTGCTGCGATGCGCGGTGTTATGATTAGGTCGTGATCCTTGGCCTTGGGGGGTCCCATGAGGCGGCGGGAATTCATCACCTTTGTCGGTGGCGCGGCCCATTCCCATCCCGGCAAACCCGACGCTTCCCCGCAACAGTCTGCATCCTGATTCCCATGGACTGGCTCATCCTCATTCTCGGCGTTCCGGCGATCCTCATTCCGCTGGTGCTGCTTTTCGGATTCGCCGGATGCACGGCGCAGGCGCCGGGCCTGTGTGCTGATGACTCGGACTGCCCGGTCGGGACGCAATGCGTCGAGGGATTGTGTATTGCCGTCGACGACTCTCCTCCTTCGGCCCCGGAGAATCTGGCGGCGATAGCGCTCGATGATCATAGGGTGTCGCTGACGTGGAACAACACCGATCCCAGGGCCACCGATATCTCTTTTCAAATCGAGCGCGCACGGGAGAACGGCGAGCCCGTGGCGACACCCGTCCAGGCGAATCTTTCCCCCACCGGCGCGGCCAGCGCGACGGATGCGTTTAGCTTGGAGGAGGGCGTCACATTCATATACCGCGTTCGGGCGGTGCTGGGAGAGCAAGTCTCCGACCCCTCGAACGAATCCTTGGCCACGGTCTTTCCCGCAGCCCCAGTGAACTTGGTCGCCACTCCCGTGAGCGTCAACCAGATCGACCTTTCTTGGACCAATGCTTCCGCGACTGCGACCGAGTTCAGCCTAGAACGTCGCCCGCCCGGGGGCGCGTTCGCGGAAATCTTCCGCGTCCGCGACGCTGCCACCACGTATTCCGATTCCGATCCCAGCCTCGTTGAGGGAACGCCGTATCAATACCGCGTCTTCGCCATCGTCGCAGCCGATCATGGGGGGGTCGAGAATAACCAGCCTCGGGACGTCATATCGGCGGCGTCGGCGAGGGCACCGGCAACGATCGTGTTCACCGCGGCGTTCACGGCGCCGCCCGGGACGCTGACGACCGAGGCGAGCATCGAGGGATTTTGCGTGGTCCAGCGATTGAGCCAAACGCTCCTGGTCGCCGGCGGCAGCCAGGTGCGCATCCTCCTGCGCGGCTCAACTACGCTCAACCTCACGCTCGACAAGGTCACCATCTCCCAGCCCGCCGCGACCGGCGATCCCTATGACGCCGAGGCGGATCTCACCGAGGTCGCATCGGCCGTGCCCATCCCACCGAACACTGCGGTGACTGTCGGACCGGTGAATTACACGCTCGATCCCGCCAAGGACCTGCTCGTCGCCTTCGACATCAGCAACACGCCCGGCGAAGGCAACGTGCGGTTCGGCGCGCTGACGGGCGCCGACTCCTTCATCAAGTCGGCGACGGCCGAAGCGGGCGTGCGGGACCGGACGACAGGTTACCCGGGCGTCGCCCCGGACAACCTCTTTCTCATCGAGATCATCCAGGTCTTGTAGCATGGCCAACAAACTCACCGGCTCCTACAACGCCGTGGCGCAGATCAGCCGGCGGCAACTCAACGGTCTGCTCGCGTCCCTGCACCAGAACGGCGCAAGCGACCAGCCGCCGCTGCGGCTCGGGCACAATGGGGTGCTCCGAGTCGGCGACCCAAAGCCAACCAGGCCCGAGTTCGTCCGGCTTCGTTTCGGCAATTGGATTCGCAATTTCCAGTCGGCGGGCGGCCCTTCGAACCTGGATGACTTCCGCGCCCGTCTCGCGGTCCATGCGCCCCCGGGGGCCGCCAAGATGATGGAGGAGGAATTCTCCAAATTGGAGAAGGGCCGGCCGGGAAGACAGCCGTCAAAGAAACCGCGCGGCCGCGTGCAGCTGCAACTTTCCTCGCCCACCATCATCCTGGCCGACGGCGCCACCTCCGAAGCGACGCTGCTGACGGATGTCCGAGCCCATTACGATCCGGATTCCGGAGCCGGGGAAATTGCCGCCGCAGACCATCCGCTGCATGGCGAGGTGCGCGCCGCGTTCGAACTTTCGGTTCTCTCGAGCGCATCCGGCCGGAAATTGTCCGTGCGCCCCTCGTCGAAGGACAGCAAGATTCAGTTCATCGCCGCCTCGGGCACGGGCCTCACGGGCGCCGAAGTGTCGCGGATCTCCGGCGAGCTGCGCGACATCGTGCGCGAGAAATTCACGCCGCCGCCGGTCGATCTTCCGCCGGATTTTCCCTTCTCCGAATTCAAAGTCGTCGGCAGCGGCGCGAACCAGGTCATCGCCCTGCCGATCCAGGTGTCGGACTCTCCATTGCCCTCAGGCCGCATCCAAAACCTCGACGAAAACTTCGCAGATTCGAGCGGTTTCGCGTTCGCCGCCAGCAAGGAATATATCGAGGACTTGCTGGAGCCGCTCTTCGACGCGGTGTCGAACGTGGTCCGCGACTTCAAGAAGGAAATCATCATCGGGGTGACGGTCTTTGGCATTCCCTTGAAGCAGACCATCAAATTCACGCTTCAGCTCAAGTCCGGTCCCTCGCTCGAATGGGAATCCGGCAAGATCAAGCTCTCGGCGCATCTCAAGCTCGTAGTGCGGCCCGGCCCCGACGTGTCCTTCAAGTTTACCCAGAAATTCAAGCTCGCACTCAATGCCTCGACCCAGCAGGTGACGCTGGAAGCCGACGGCAATCCCTCCGTGAACACGGATCTGCCGTTCAATTTCCTGCACGAGGCGTTCGAGAATGCGGTCAAGGAGAAGCGGGACGACGCGTTGTCGGGTGGTGCCGTGCCGGTGAACGACGCGGTCAACGGGATTTTCGCCGGCGCCAGGCAGAAGCTCATCGGCGGTTTGAAGGTCTTTGATGAATCGGCCTCCGCGACCTTCACCACCGTCAAGATCACCGAGGACGGGCTGATCGTTCGCGGCGAGATCGGAAGCGGACCGCGTCAGGCGCCGGTGGTGCAA
>VAZM01000205.1 GCA_005883135.1 Alphaproteobacteria bacterium | reverse complement strand
GCGGTAGCGGCTTAAATCGTGTTCGTGGCCGATTCTTCGGTTGCTGTTACCCGTGTTGTTACCCGAGGCTCAGCCCCTGTTAATTCTAGTAGCGATAAGCCTTTGACTGGTTGGCGCGCCCGAAGAGATTCGAACTCCTGACCCCCAGATTCGTAGTCTGGTGCTCTATCCAGCTGAGCTACGGGCGCGTCTTGCGCATTCGCGCGGGAAGTATTCCCGAGCCGGGTAAATCCGCCGGGAACGGGCTCTAGCTATAGGCTTCGGCCGGCATTGGCAAGTTGGCCGGCGGCGTTTGTTCGCGGGTTGCACGTGACTCTCGACCGTCACCCGCGGGCTTGACCGCGCAAGTCGGATATATCCGACTTGCGCACTTGAAGTGCCCGAAATCGGGTAAACCCGATTTCGGGTGGTCCATCCTGCTTCGCAAGAATTTCGCGAAGAAGATGGATTGCCGGGTCAAGCCCGGCAATGACGCAGCGCGGACGGGATCGCACGCACTCCGGCGCGCACCATTCTGCCGAGGATCAAGCGCCCGCTTCCCGACCTACCTCCTCACGCGCTTGCGCGCTCGCGCCGCGTGTCGAGATCGACCGCACGGTCGGGAATGGAGACACGGAAGGTCGCGCCGATGGTGCCCTCGACCAGGCGGACCTCGCCGCCGTGCGCACGCACCAGTTCGGCGACGATGGCAAGCCCGAGCCCGACGCTGCCAGTGCGGGTCGAGCCCTGGAAGGCTTCGAACAGATGTTCGCGCGCCTTCTCCGAGAGCCCCGGGCCGGTGTCGGAGACCTCGATCACCACCACCGCGCCCTCGCGGCGCCCGGTGACGCGGATCTGATCGTGCCCGGGATCCTTCGGCTCGCGGGTCTCGAGCGCTTGCAGCGCGTTGCGTGCAAGATTGAGCAGGATGCGGAAGAGTTGGTCCGGATCGGCATCGACCGTGACGCCGCGCTCGATCGCCGTGACCCAGCGCACGCGCGAGGTGGCGTCGAGCCCCAGCGTCTCGCGCATGTCCTCGACCAAGAGCTCGAGTGAGATGAGCCGACGCTCGGGCGGCGCCTCCTGCACGCGGCCATAGGACAAAGTGGACTGGCAGAAGGCGATGGCGCGCTCGAGCGCCACCATGAGCTTGGGCGCAAAGCGCTGCACGTGCGGGTCGGAAATCTTCGCCAGCCGCTCGGAGAAGAGCTGCGCCGAGGAGAGAAGGTTGCGCAGGTCGTGGTTGATCTTGGAGACCGCTAGCCCGAGCGCGGCGAGATGGTTCTTCTGCTGCAGCAAGGTGGCGAGGTCGAGCTGCATGGCGGCGAGCTCGCGCTCGGCGGTGCCGATTTCGTCGCTGCGCTGGGAGGCCGCCATGATGCGCGCAGGATTCTCCGGATCGGCGCGGAACGCCACCATGTTGGCGGTCATGCGCCGCATCGGCCGCACCAGCATGCGGTGTAGCGCAAAATAGACGAGCGTAGCCGTGATCGCGGAGATGATCAGCGACAGGATCAGAATGCGGACGGAGAAGTCCACCATCGCCTTGCGCAGCGGAGCCTCGTCGAGCACGATCTCCACGAAGTCGCCGCCCATTGGCGCCGGCCCGACCACCCGCATCACGTCGGCGTCGGTGCAGATGAGCGTGTCGAAGGCCTCGATGATGGCGCGGTGCCACGGCATGTCGCGCATGTCGATCTCGTGAGTGACCGCGCCCGGCATTTTCCCGGCTGCGAGCAGCCGGCGCTGCTGCCCGAATTTCAGGGCGACCGCGTGCGCGCGGATGCTCTCGAGGATCTGCCGCGCGACCGGCTCGGGCACCTCCCCGCTGGGCGCGGTCCCGAACACGAGCGCCGCGGTGTAGGCGGCCGACAGCCGATCTTGCAGCCAGTTGAGGCGGAAGTTCGCGATCGACGGCACGTAGATCAGCACTTCCGCGATCATCACGAACAACAGCGTGAGCACGAGGAGCTTGCCCGAGAGGCCCATGCGCGCGCGCGGGCGGCCCGGTGCGTCCGCCGCAACAGGTCGACGGATCATGTCCATGAAACCCTCGTGCCCCGGCTCAGCCGAAGCGGCGCAGGAAAGCGATGATGCGCCGCACCCAAACGCTAGTCACACTGGGGAGGAAATATGTAACCGCGGCGCGTTTTCCAATCTCCGCCAAAGTCGGATATGGCACTATCATACCCGCCAGCGCCCGGATATTCAGTCCCCGACCGATCGCCAACGTCCAGGTGGTGATCAGTTCCCCGGCGGCCGCGCCGACGATGGTGGCGCCGAGGATCTTCCCGCGTCCGTCGGTCAAGACCTTGATGTGCCCCACCGTCTCGCGCTCGGTCTGGGCGCGGTCGTTCTCATGATACGGCCAGCGCAGCACGCGGAGCGTGATCCCACGCGAGCGCATCTCGCTCTCGGTCAGGCCGACATGGGCCAGCTCGGGGTCGGTGAAGGTCACCCGCGGCACGAGATCCGCGTTCACCTTCACCGGCAGGCGAAACAGCGCGTTGCGGATGACCAGCCCGGCCTGATAACTCGCGAGATGGGTGAACTGGCCGCGGCCGGCGACGTCGCCGATGGCATAGACGCGCCGGTTCGACGTCTTGAGGCCGTTGTCGACCACGATGCCGTTGCGATCGCAGGTGATGCCGGCGGCCTCGAGCGCAAGGCCCTCCGTGTTCGCTTTGCGCCCGGTCGCGATCAGAAGATGGCTCCCTTCGATGGCCGGCGCGCCGTCGCCGAAGACGACCTTGATCTTTCCGGCCGCCGCTTCCAGGCGCGCGACCGCGACATGGCTGCGAATGGTGACGCCCTCGCGCGTGAGCGCGTCGAGCACGATCGCCGCGCACTCGTTGTCTTCGCGCGCGAGCGGCTGCGCCGCTTCAAGGACCGTGACCGCGCTGCCGAGGCGGCGAAACGCCTGCGCGAGCTCGAGGCCAATCGCACCCGCGCCGATGACGATGAGGTGCTCCGGCCGCGTGGCGAGATCGAAGATGGTCTCGTTGGTGAGATAGGGGACGCCGTCGAGCCCGGCGATCGGGGGGAGCGCCGGCGCAGAGCCGGTGGCAATGACGAAGCGCCGCGCCGCGACCTCGGTTGCGCCGACGACGACGGTTTCGCGATCCTTGAAGCGCGCGGCGCCTTCGATCACCCGCACCCCGAGGCCGTTGAAACGCGCCTTCGAATCGTTCGGCGCGATCGCGGCGATGACGCCGTGCACGTGCCGGTGAACCTTGGCGAAGTCGATCTCCGCCGCTTCCGTCGACACGCCGAACGCGGCGGCATCGGCAATGGCGCGCGCACGCTTGCCGGCCGCGATCAGCGATTTGGAGGGAACGCAGCCGGTATTGAGGCACTCGCCCCCCATCTTGCCCCGCTCGATGAGCACGACCGGCACGCCGAACGCGGCCGCGGCGGCGGCAACCGAGAGGCCACCCGAGCCCGCGCCGATCACGCAGATGTCAGGGGTGAGACGTTCCGCCATGCTGTTTACTATCGCTCACAGTTCTTCAGTCGTCATGCCCGGCACGCAGTCAAGCTTGCGCAGACTGCGTAAACTTGTCTGCGCTGCGGGGCATCCACGTCTTGTTCATGAAGGAAAGACGTGGATGGCACCGGAACTCGGGCTTGCCTGAGTTCCGTACACTTAAGGTCCGTACACTTAGATGCCGCAAGTCGGGTGAACCCGACTTGCGATGACAAGCCCGGCCATGACGGCGGGGGGATGGACCCGGCCATGACGGCGGCGGATGGAGTCGGACATGGACGCGGGGCAACGATCACGCATGATCGGCGCGTTCGCAGGCGGCCGCAGGCGAACGCGCGCGCAGCCGTCGCATCAGCACGGGGACGAGCGCGAGCACGCCGAGCCCCGCCAACGCCGCGAGAAGCTGGGGCGTGAGTGCCGTGTCGATGTGGAACGCGAGCCGGCAATCGGGGCGCGCCGCTGCGAGACAGGATTGGTAGGCCGCCTGCTGCGCAGCGATGACGCTGTCGAGTCCTGCGCCGACGAAGGCGAATACGAAGGTGGCGGGAATGATGCCGATCGCAGTCGCGGCGGCGAACGTCCTGAGCTTGACCCCGGCCAGCGCTGGAACCAGGTTGACGATCCAGAATGGGAAGATCGGCACCAGCCGCAGAAACAGGAGATAGCTGAATGCATCGGCGCGAAAGCCTCGCGCCAGCTTTTGCGCCAATGGACCGGCGCGGCGCACGAGATAGTCGCCGATCGCGCTCTTGGCGATGAGGAAGATGCAAATCGCGCCGATCGTCGCGCCCACGACCGACGCGGTCCCGCCGAGAACGGCACCGAAGAGAATTCCGCCGGCCAGGGTGAGATAGACGCCGACCGGAATCGACAGCGCGGCCGCCGCGATATAGAGCGCGACGTAGGCAGCGACCGCTGAAACTTCATGCGCGGCGACGAACGCGTGCAGCGCCTCGTAATGACGCACGAGCGACCCGAACGAGAGCTGGCGCTGCCAGCCCATCGCCAACACGAGCGCCGAGGCGGCAACGACGATGACCAGCGGCACGAACCGCCGCAGCGGAAATTTCGACTGTCCTGCGCTCGCGGCCGCGGGTGACGGATGCTTGTCGTCGCTCATGGTCGGTTCCAGGACGCGATCCGGCCGGCGACATTCGGCGGCAGGCCCGGCGCAAGTGGGAGCGATCTTAGCCGACCGCGAGCCTCGAAACGGCGGTTTCACCGCCTTGTGAGGCGCGCTCACGCGCTTGTGCCGTGCCGGCGGCGGTCGCATTGACGAATACGGCCGCCCTCCCGTATAAGCCCGCGAGTTTCTGCACCCGGCGAATCCCGCCAAATCCGGGGCGAATGCGAGAGCCAGTCCCAACGCCGCGCGGGCGGGCGATTCCAGCGGAGAACGAGCCGTGAAGCGGACCTTTCAACCGAGCAATCTGGTGCGCAAGCGGCGCCACGGCTTCCGCGCCCGCATGGCGACCAAGGGCGGGCGCAAGGTGGTTGCCGCGCGCGGCGCGCGCGGACGCAAGCGGCTCAGCGCCTGACCGCCCGCCGCCGCGCGCCCGTGCCATGCAGCGGCTCAGGCATCGCGCCGATTTCCTGGCCGCCGCGACCGCAGTGAAGGTCCCGACGGCGGCTTTTGTGTTGCAGGCGCGCAAACGCGGCGACGACGGTCCGATCCGTGTCGGCTTCACCGCATCGAGAAAGATCGGAACCGCCGTCGAGCGCAATCGGGTACGGCGCCGGCTCAAGGAAGTAGTGAGGCTATCAGCCGCGACTGGTCTTTCCCGCGGCCATGATTATGTGCTGATCGGACGGCGCGCCGCCCTCTCGCTGCCGTTCGAGCAAATGACGCAAGATTTCGAGCGCGCGCTGCGGCGAGTTTGCAAATGACCGACCAGAAGAACACCATTATCGCCATCGTGCTCTCTGCGCTCATCCTGATCGCGTGGCAGATCTATTTCGGCCTGCCGCAGATGGAGAAGCAGAAGCAGATCCAGCAGCAGCAGGCGCAGGACCGTTCGCAGCCGCCCCCCCTTCCCCAGCAAGGCGGCACGACGCAAGCCCCCTCGGCACCGGGCGCCGCGCCGCAAGTGACGCAGCCGGGCGGCGTCGCCGCGCAACCGATGACGCGGGACGCGGCGCTCTCAGCCTCGCCGCGCGTGCGCATCGAGACGCCGAGCCTCTCCGGCTCGATTGCGCTCAAGGGCGGACGCATCGACGATCTGTCGCTGGTCAAATATCGCGAGACCGTGGATCCGAACTCGCCGCCGATCATCCTGCTCGCGCCGTCCGGCAGCCCAAATCCGTTTTACGCCGAATTCGGCTGGTCCGCGCTGAGCGGCACGGCGGCAAAACTGCCGGGGCCGGATACGGTCTGGCAGCAGGAGGGCACCGGCGCGCTTTCGGTCGGTCGGCCGGTGACGCTCGTCCATGATAACGGCGAGGGACTCCAGTTCCGGCGCACCATCGCGGTCGACGAGAACTATCTCTTCACCCTCAAGGACGAAGTCAGCAACAAGGGCGCGGCGCCGGTCACGCTCTACCCGTTTGCGCTGATCTCGCGGCACGGAACGCCGCAGACGCTCGGCTACTACATCCTGCACGAGGGCCTGATCGGCGTGTTCGGCGACAAGGGGTTGCAGGAGGAGACCTACGCCAACATCGAGAAGCAGAAGGAGATGTCCTTCACCGCGACGAACGTGTGGCTCGGCATCACCGACAAATACTGGGCTGCGACGCTCCT
>VAZM01000292.1 GCA_005883135.1 Alphaproteobacteria bacterium | reverse complement strand
TCGACGGCGCGTTGCTCTATCTCGTCCATCCGAATTTGATCGACCGCAGCACACTCGATGTGTCGGGGGTGACGCGTCATCTCTTTCCCGACCCCGCCGCCGAAGGCCGCCGCTTCTACGCCAAGACCGGGCTGTTTCCGATCAATCACACGGTCGTGGTGCGACGCTCGCTGCTCGAGCGCCATCCCTGGGTTGCGCTGAACCTTTATGCGGCGTTCGTCGCGGCGAAGGAGGAGATCGCGCGCTACGGCCAGTCTTATCTGCACTGGTATTTCGAAACCGGGTTGCTGGACGAGAGCGTCAACCGCGCGTTGACCGCCCAGGATCCGCTGGCGTACGGCTTCAAGGCATCCCGCGCGGTGCTCGAGACGATCGCCCAATACGTGCACGAGCAGGGGCTGAGCGAGCGCCGCGTCAAGCTCGAGGAAGTGTTCGTCGCCAGTACGCTCGACATGTGAGGGCGTCAGGTGATGCGTCGCTGATGCGGCGCTTTCGGTGGCTCACTCTCCCCATTCGGGGAGAGGGTCGGGGTGAGGGCCCCTCACCCCACCCCTCTCCCAGCCGAAGTCGGATCTATCCGACTTCGGCCGACTTAAAGTGCCGAACTCGGGTAAACCCGAGTTCGGTGGGAGAGGGAGCAGACCAGGTTCGCCGCGCGGCCACTGGCGAGCAACGTGGAGCTGTCAAGCGTGCGCAAAGGCTATGACTACGTGATCGTCGGCGGCGGGTCGGCCGGCTGCGTGTTGGCCAATCGGCTGAGCGAGGATGACGCCGCGCGCGTGCTCCTGCTCGAAGCGGGCGGGCGCGATCTTAATCCGCTGATCCACATCCCGCTCGGCATGGGCAAGATGCACGAGTACGACATGTTCAACTGGGGCTACCACACCGAGCCCGAGCCGAACATGAACGGCCGCAAGATCGAGGCGATGCGCGGCAAAGTGTTGGGCGGCTCGTCCTCGATCAACGTCATGGCTTACACGCGCGGCCATCGCGGCGACTATGACCGCTGGGCGCAGAAGGGCGCGCGCGGCTGGTCCTATGCCGACGTGCTGCCCTACTTCAAGCGCTGCGAGCGATGGGAAGGCGGCGAGAATCGCTGGCGCGGCGGCGCAGGGCCGGTCGGTACCGAATACGCAAAAACCGCCGACCCGCTCTACGACGCCTGGATGCAAGCGGCGTTGGCGGCGGGATTGCCGGTGACCGACGACTACAACGGCAAGCAGCAGGAAGGCTTTGGGCGCGGCCAATACACCATCCGCGACGGCTATCGCTCCTCGGCCGCGAGCGCGTATCTGCGTCCGGCGAAGAGGCGGCCGAATCTGGACGTGGCGACGCGGGCGCATGCGACGCGCGTGTTGATGCGGGGCACGCGCGCAACCGGCGTCGAATACCGCATGGGCGGCCGCGTGGTGCAGGTCGAAGCGGCGCGGGAAGTGATCCTCTGCGGCGGCGCGTTCAATAGCCCGCCGCTGCTCATGCTCTCAGGCATCGGGCCGGCGGCGCATCTGCGCGCACTGGGCATCGAGCCGGTCGCGGATTTGCCGGTCGGCAAGAATCTGCAGGACCACGTGGCGGTGATCGTGTTTTTCCGCCGCTTGGACGACAGCACGTTCCTCAAGCAGATGCGTTTCGACCGCATGGCCCTTGCCATGGTCCGCGCCTATTTTTTCGGCACCGGCCCAGGGACGGTGGTGCCCGGCGGATTGCACGCCTTCATCAAGACGCGGCCCGAGATCGCGGTGCCCGACATCGAGTTCATGTTCCGCGGCGCGCCGGCGGCAGCGCATCTGTGGTTTCCGCTCATCCGCCCCGCCTACGCCGACGGCTACGGCATTCGCCCGACGATCTTGCATCCGGACAGCCGCGGCGAAATCCTGCTGCGCTCGGCCGATCCGGGCGAGCTTCCGCGCATCATCTACAAATTCTTTTCCGCTCCGAACGACCTCCCGCGCCTGCGCGAAGGGGTCAAGCTCGCCCGCCACGTCGCCTATCAGAAGCCGATGGCGCCCTATCGCGGTGGCGAAACGTCGCCCGGCGAGAGCGTGAAGAGCGACGCCGAAATCGAAGCGTGGATCAGGAGCACTGCGATCACCGCGCATCATCCGTGCGGCACCTGCGCCATGGGAACGGGACCGGATACGGTTACCGACCCGCAGCTGCGCGTGAACGGGATCGAGGGCCTACGCGTGGTCGATGCCTCGGTCATGCCCGATCTTGTGTCGGCCCACATCAATGCCTGCGTGCTGATGATCGCGGAGAAGGCCGCCGACATGATCCGCGGGAAGCCGCCGCTTCCCGCCGCCGATGATGCGTGATCTGTCGGCTCTGCGGACGCAGGGTGAGCCGACTGCGCCGAACGACTGATGCAAGACTGTGAGGCAGCTGGGCGGTTGGATGGCTTCCCCGCGTGTCACCGCGGCGATAATATTGCCCCACAGCTTTATTGAGCCGGGGTGACCGCAGCCCCGCCGCGCATGACCATCAAGGGAGAAACGCCATGGCACGAAAACATCCGCGTCCGCAGGTGAGTCGGCGCAAGTTCCTGGCCGGAGTCGCGGTGGCGGGCGCGGCGAGCGCGGTGCCGCCGGCGCAAGCTGCGACCACGGCGTCCACGACCGCCGCCGCGCGAAGGCCTTCCGCGTTGCCGCCTACGATGCACGTGGCGGCGGCCGAGAGCGGAACGCCGAAGGACTTGGCGGGAGCGCGGATCGGCGGCGTTGCCGGCTCCGACTTCATGGTCGACGTCATCAAGACCCTCGATATCAAATATCTGCCGTCGAACCCGGCTTCGAGCTTCCGCGCCATCCACGAGTCGCTGATCAACTACGGCGGCAACAAGATGCCGGAATTTCTCACCTGCGCGCACGAGGAATCCGCGGTCGCCATGGCGCACGGCTACTTCAAGGTCGCCGGCAAGCCGCTGATGACGCTCTGTCACGGCACGGTCGGCCTGCAGCATGCAGCGATGGCCGTCTACAACGCCTGGTGCGATCGCGTACCCTTGATCGTGGTCGGCGGCAACGATCTCGATGCCGCGCATCGGCCGCCGGGGGTGCCGACCATCCACTCCGCGCAAGACATCAACGCGCTGGTGCGAGATTTCACCAAGTGGGACGACACGCCAGTCTCGCTGCAGCATTTCGCGCAGTCCTTCGTGCGTGCGTACAAGATCGCGATGACGCCGCCCTATGGACCGGTCGCCATCTCGCTCGATGCCGGCCTGCAACAGGAGCCGATACGCAACAACGGCGAAAAGCTCTACATCCCCCGCTACGTGCCCTCCTCGCCACCGCAGGGCGACAGCGGCGCCGTGAAAGAGGCGGCGCGGCTTCTCGCCAATGCGCAGAACCCGGTGATCGTCGCCGATCGTGCCGCGCGCAGCGAGAACGGCATGCGGCTCTTGGTCGAGTTGGCCGAGCTTCTGCAGGCGCAAGTCATCGACCAGGGCGGCCGGATGAACTTCCCCAACACGCATCATCTACACCGTCCGCCCACGGCGGTCGGCAACGCCGACGTCGTCCTCGGCCTCGAGCTGACCGACTTCTGGGCGACCGTGAACGCCTATATCGACAACGGCGAGCACGGCATCGGGATCAATACGAGCAGGGTCAAACCCGAGACCAAGCTCGTCAGCATCAACGCCTCGGAGCTGTTGACCAAGTCGAACTATCAGGACTTCCAGCGCTTCCAGTCCGTCGACGTGTCGATGCCTGCGGATGCCGAAGCGACGCTTCCCGCGTTGATCGAGGCGGTCAAGGCGGCGATCGCCAACGACCGCAAGGCGGCGATTGAAAAACGCGGCGAGGCCGCCAAGAAAGCGTTTGCCGACGGGCGCGAGCGCACCAGGCAGGCTGCGGCGCTGGCCTGGGATGCGAGCCCGATCTCCACGGCGCGTATGTCGATGGAAATCTGGGCGCAGATCAAGGATCTGGATTGGTCGCTGGTGTCGGTATCCGGCGTTGGCTTCAACTGGCCGAACCGGTTGTGGCCGATGGAGAAGTATTACCGTTATCTCGGGGCATCCGGCGGCTATGGCGTGGGCTACGGCGCGCCGGCCTCGGTCGGCGCCGCGCTTGCCAATCGCGATCTCGGCCGCTTCTCCGTCAACATCCAGGCCGACGGGGATCTCATGTACGCACCGGGCGTGCTGTGGACCGCCGCGCGGCACAACATTCCGCAGCTGGCCGTGATGTTCAACAACCGCGGCTATCATCAAGAGGTAATGCACGTCCAGCGGCTGTCCAACTTCCGCAATCGCGTGGCTAATCTCGGCAACGACATGGGGCCGATCGGCACCAGCATCCAGAATCCCGACATCGAGTACCATAAGCTCGCGGAGTCCATGGGCTGGTGGGCGAAGGGGCCGATTAAGGATCCGGCGGAGCTCGGACCAGCGATCAAGGAGGCGGTCGCGGTGGTGAAATCCGGCCAGCCCGCGCTGCTCAACGTCTGGACGCAGCCGCGCTAGGAGGTCACCCAATGCGTGGTGTTCTTGGATTAGGGCCGGCGGTGCTCGCCGCCGGCCTCCTCCTGAGCAGCGGCGGTGCTATTGCTGCCTCGGCGGAAAAGGGTAAGGCAGCCTTTATCCAGCACGGCTGCTGGCAGTGTCACGGCACCGAGGGCCAAGGCGGGCAGGCCGGCGCCCGGCTTGCGCCGGAGCCGATGCCGCTTGAGACATTCACCGCGTTCGTGCGCACCAGTAATCGCACCATGCCGCCGTATCCGGAGGCGGTGCTCTCGAACGAGGATCTCGCCGATATCCACGCTTACCTGCAGGCGATCCCCAAGCGGGCGGACTACAAGGACATTCCCCTGCTCAACCAGTAGCGGCCAGCGAGAACGATAGGACCTGATTTGCGGCGGCTACCGGATTGATGCCGCGCCGCGGATTGACGCGGCGTGCGCCGTCCGCTGCGATCGGCGGTAGTTCCGTAACGATGCCTGTCGAGTCTATCCGACGGGGGTCACGATTAATAATGCCGGCTAATTCAGCACGTCATGCTCCAGCTTGAGCGCGCGGCGAGCGAAGTAGTGGAACGTTGCAGCAATCGCGCGCGGCTTGAGCCGATAGTCGTGCGCCTCGCGGGCCATGGCCGGATCGATCGGCTTGACCTTCCCGATCGATTGCGCGAGCACCTGCATGCGCGCGGCGCGCTCAATGAACACCGCTAGGACAGCCGCCTCCTCGATCGTTGAGGTCGCGACCAGTTGCCCGTGGTGAGCCAGCAGGATGGCTCGCTTGTCACCCAGCGCGTCGTGAATGATGCGGCCTTCCTCGTCGCCGATTGGTGGTCCGGGCCATTCGGCAAGGTAGGCGCAGTCGTCGTAGAACATCGCAGTGTCCATGTGAGCAGCGACCAATGGCTGGCCTGTCACCGACAGCGCCGAGCAGTAGGGCGGATGGGTGTGCACGATCGCAGTCACGTCGGGGCGATGGCGATAGATCCAAAGATGAAAGCGGTTCGAGGGATTTACCATGCCGTCGCCCTCGATCAGATTTAGATCGTCGTCGACCAGCACAATGTTGCTGGCGCGCGCTTCGTCGAAGCCAAGACCGAAGCTCAGCATCCAGTAGGTGCCAGGGCGGTCGCCACGCGCGGTGATCTGGCCGGCGAGCGCGGACTCGTGGCCCTCCGCGGCGAGAATCCGACATGTCAGTGCCATCTTCTGGCGCAGAGACCACGGCGGCAGTGATAGGTGGCGCTCCATCTGCTCGCTGGTGCGCGCGTGGTACTCGGTCTCGTCACGAATGATCACCTCGCTCATGTCTCAACGCCTCCTGTCATAGCGGCTTTACACCGGCTTGGCGTGCCAGCGCCGCCCATTTCGGTATCTCGCTCGCCACGTAAGTGGCTAGCTCGGCCGTGCTGTTGCCAACCACCTCGGCGCCCTGCTCGCGCAGTTGGTCGCGGACCTCCGGCAACGCGAGCGCCCCGACCGTGGCGTCGTGCAGCTGCCTCAGAATGGGCGCCGGCGTGCCCGCGGGCGCGAATAGGGCATACGAGTTGTCGGCGACCAGCGTCGGGAAACCGGCCTCGGCGGTGGTGGGAACCTCG
>VAZM01000291.1 GCA_005883135.1 Alphaproteobacteria bacterium | reverse complement strand
ATGGGCGACGGCAACATGCACTGGTCCACCGCCTTTGCCAAACTGCCGGGCGTACATACCGTCCACGTCAGGCACGAGCACGGCACCGTTGCGGCGGCGACAGCCTACAACGTAGCCACCGGCAAGGTCGCCGTTGCCTCCGTCACGTGCGGCCCTGGCGTGACCCAGGTGATGACGGCGCTGCCGGCCGCGGTTCGCGCCCGCCTGCCGATGGTGGTGTTCGCCGGCGAGTCGCCTATCAACGCCAAATTCTACAATCAGCACATCGATCAGGCGCCCCTGGTGACGGCGACGGGAGCGCATTACATCGCCGCGCATAGCGTGCCGCGCATGATGGACTACGTGCGCGAGGCCTTCCACTTCGCCAAGGACGAGCGGCGGCCGGTGGTGCTGGGCATTCCCTACGACCTGCAGAAGGTCGAGCACATGACCAACCAGCCCTACGAGACCTCGGCGATGTACCGGCCCAAAGTCGGGCGCATGCACCCCGATCCCGAGGTCGTGGCGGAGGCGGTCGAGCGGCTGGCCGCGGCCAAGCGGCCGATCGTCCTCGGCGGCCGCGGCGTGTTGTGGTCCGGCGCACGGGATGCAGTGATCAAGCTTGCCGATCGCTGCGGCGCCTTGCTCTCCAACACGCTGCCCGCGCGCGGTCTCTTCCACGACCATCCGTTCGGGCTCGGCATCACCGGCAGCTACTTCACGGCGCTGGGCCGGGAGATGTACGAGTCCGCTGACGTCGTGCTCGCCGTCGGCACGAGCCTGTCCTACTACGTCGGTGGCGGCCATTTCTGGCCAAAGGCCTACAAGATCCAGCTGGACGATGCACCACGCGGCTTGCGCGATGGCCTGAAGGCCGCCGACCTCTACGTCAGATCAGATGCGCTCATCGGCATCGAGGCAATCCTTGCCGGCCTCGACAAGAAGCTGGGCGTCGGCAAACCGACGGCGGCCGCTATACGCTCGAAGGAGCTGGCGCATCGCATCGCGACCGAGCCTGCGGACTCGATGGAGTTCGACATCGCGCCCGGGCTGCTGGATCCACGCGAGGCGATCCGGGCTATCGACGCAGTCGTGCCAAAGGACTGGGACATCGTCGTCGGCGGCGGCCATCAGGCCTATTTCAACGCCCAGATGCGTGGTCGGCCGGCAGAGCGCTACACGACGGTCCGTGAATTTGGCGCGGTCGGCAACGGCCTGTGCTACGCACTCGGGGTTGCGGCTGCGCGCCGGCAGGGCCGCGAGGGCAAGATCGTGCTGTTTGAAGGAGACGGCGGCCTCTTGTTCCATATCCAGGAGCTCGAGACGCTCAAGCGTCAAGGATTTCGCATCCTGATCTGCGCGATGAACGACGGCGGATACGGCTCCGAGTTTCACAAGCTGCGCGCCGACGGCCTCGACGATAGCTTGGCTGTGTTCGGCCGGCCCGCGCTCGAAAAAATCGCGCGCGGCTTCGACCTGCGCGGCCACGAGATCCGCGATGTGTCGGTAATCCCGAAGCTGTTCGCCGACTTCGCCGCGCAGGGCGAAAGCGAAATGTGGAACATCCAAATCTCCGACCAGGTCACGGCGCCGGTGATCCGCCAGACCATCAAGCGCGGGCACGGCAATATGTGAGCATTTCGATCAGGTTGGCTTTATTGGTCGCAAAGGAGATGGCACCTGTGATTTTTCTGCGGCGCATTGCGCAGCTGTTGGCACATTAGCCGAAGGCGGGGCCCAGCACATATCCCAGCAGTGCCGTGCCGCCAAAACTGCCAAGCGGCAACAACATGGCGCGGACCAGGGGCTGCTGCGAGAACGGACTGAACGCGCCCTCGCGCAGCTCTTCGATTCGACGCAAGAGCAGTTCCATCTGGCTCGCGGGCTGCGCGCCATTGCTCTGGCCCTTGGCAATGATGAGCCGCTCGGTGAGCCGGCGGCGTGCCTCGGCGCGCGTGGTCTCGGCCGACAAGCGAAGCGCCACCCCGCAGGCGGTGATGATGAGGATGGCGACTGCCATCGTGATGAGGTCCGGAATGCTGCGCCCATAGTTGGCCAGCACCGGGCTGTGCGAGACGATGATTAAGGCGATGATCAGGAACGGGCCATACAACAGCGCGTTGATGCACTTGCTGCGCCTGGCGACGAAGAGGAGATCGATGCAGTCGGCAACGGCATCCTTCGGCAGACCGTATCGGGTGCTGAATTCCTGCAGCGTTTTCTCCGGCCAAACTATCGTTGGCGTGCGGATTTCCCGGGTCAGCCCCCAACCCAGCCAAGTCGCATCCGCAACGAAAAAGATCAGGGCAAGGGTGGCCACGAACAGCGGGACGGTGACGGCAGCGTAAGATACGGCACTTATGTCGCCCCTGGTCGGGGCGTGCGGATTGCGGAAGATCAGAACAAGAATGCACCAGAGCACTAACATGGCCAGCACGCCGACAACGACACGGGCAATGCGGGCCTCCAGCCGTCCTTGGTAGAAGTACTTGCGCCAGAAGGTCAACACGACATCCCCCGGGACCTCCGGCAGTCGATATCCGAAACGGCGCGCCAGCCAGGTCAAGCGCCGGCCAGACGCAAAGAGTGCAGTTTCCTCGTCCTCGAGAACTTTGCGCGTTTCCTTCAGGTGCAATTCGTCCTCGATCTGCTTCATGTTGTCGGCTAGCGCGTCCAGGCTGTACAAAAGCAGCCACAAGCACAGCAGCAGCGTCGCCACGCGCAGGAAGATCGTCGGCCAAAGGCTGATGCCTTCCAGCAGCATGATCGGCTGGCCGCCCTGCGTCAGCCAGGTGCCGACCGGCGCGGCCATGACAAGCACAACCCCCAGAATGGTGACGACGCCGAGACCGACGAGGCCCGCCGTGGAGAGCGCGAACGGCGGGCCGCTTTGCGTGCCACCCTGGTCTCGGCGCCTGAACAATCTAACGCTCGGAATGCACACAAGGCTGAGCCCGACGAGGAGCCCAACCCCCGCGAGACCTCGCGTCGTGCGCGTGCTGAGCTGGGGCAGCATCGCCGTGGCGACAGGCTGGACGAGGCGGCATTTGGTCAACTCATCCTTGCATTCGGGGTGGTCGGCGCGGAAGAATTCGCTGCGAGCGGCCGTGCATGATCCGGACGGTTGAGTTCCAGGCGTGTTCTTCTCGCAGTCGAGCAAAGTTGCCTTGCATGCATCGGACTCCGGCAGGGCTGCGCCGGCAAACTGGAATTCCTGCGAGCTGCCGATCTCGAATAGCAGCGGAGCGTTCGACCAACACGGAGGGGGCGGCTGATTGCTGTGGACCGCGACGCGTGCAGCGAGGAATTCGGCTGCCTGGTAGCTGCTCCTGAACGGCGGAATTTCTCCCTGAATGTCGGGCCGCAGCTGCAAGCCGAAGCCCGATGCGATCAGGAGGTTGCGCGTGGGGCTCTGGCCGGCCGGATGAAGCAGCAGGGCGTCGAGATCGGTGGTGAAGAACCAGGCCTCCGGAAACAGCGGCCGCAAGGCTTGCAGCACGAGCAATTTGTCGTAGACATCGGAGCCGAGAACGCCGACGGCCTCAATGCCTCCTTTATCTCGGCTGCGCAGCTCCGCATCCACCTGGCCCTCGGCACGGTCCCTCGCGCTCGGATCAGGTCGGGTCTTGCTGCTGTCCTTGTTATCCTTGCCCTCCTTGCCGTCCTTGTTTGGCTTGTTGTCGCTGTCCTTGCCGCCGCTGCCAGAGTCCAAGCCGGCGACGTTCGGCATCTGGCCGTCCAGGCCGCGCAGGTATTTGTAGCGATGCAGCCACTCGGGATCACCTTTGTCGAGTTGCTTGCACCTGGCCTCTCCCAAACAGCGCGCCATCGTGTCGGGAAGTGCCCGCCCGTACAGCGTGTCCCACTCGGAGATGAGGGCAATGTGGTGGTTGCCGTCGGCGGCCAGACCCAGATACTGCCGGACAGGCTGCGCCAACGTCGACCAAATCGCATGCAACTTCGCGATCAGAGGGATTTTGCTGGGGAGGTTCTGTTTATCGATCTGTTGATCGATCTGTTGATCGACACCGCGCAGCGCCAGTTCGTTCCTGATCGTGCGCGCAAGCGCTTCGTCCGTGGCGATCAGTCGGTAGAGTGCGATGTGTTTTTCGCGAAAGAAATCTTTGAGGCAAGTGTGCGAGGCGAGACACGACGCGTTTGAACCGATGTAACCAGGTATCAAGGCTGCATCGCTGACGGTCGCGTCGGAGACGTAGAACTGGGGAGGGGCCGAATCTCGGCAGGCCCCGTCCGACCAGTCGTCTTTCGACCAGGCCTTGCCGTTGACCTGGTCCACCAGCCCATTCAGCGTCGTTGAGAGCTGCGGACCGAGAATCTTGACGTTGACCTTCTCAGGTGAGGTCCCCTTGGCCGGAAGGTAAGGACACAAAAGTTTGGCAAACTGTCGCAATGGAGCCGGGTCCGACGTACCTGGCGCGTTCGCGGCCAGCGCGTCTTCGTCCAACCAAAGCAAGAGAACTCGGTATCCCTTCTTGGCCTCGGGGGCAGACTCTTTGACACGCGCAGGCTCCCTGAGCTGCTCGGGGTCCGGCCTGAACCATTCGTATGGGACGATCTTAGGCAAGGTCACGCTGGGCGGCGGCGCGGCTGACAAATCGATGGGGGCGGACCCGCTGACTGCAGCCTTGCCGGCTGCGCACCGGCCGTGAGCGGCCATGCGATGACCGTGCCACCAACAAGCGCCCGCGCCGGGCCAGAAGAATCCGATATGCTGCGAATCATCCGGCACGAAGCCCTCGGCATTCAGTCCCGCCAGGACTGCATAGCGCTTGCGTCGCCTGGCTTCCTGATCCTCGGAATAGGACGATCCGGAAGCCGATACGACCAGCGTGAGGTCAGGCAGCGCCTCCGCTGCTGGTTTCCCAGATGCCTCTACGGTTGCCGGCGGCTTCAACGGCGGACGACAGTACGTTTCGATGCCTTTGGATCTGCCGTTGTCGCCGCCGCAGTTCTCCCGCTTGAGGCTCGGTGACTTTGCAAGATAGTCGGCAACGGTCGCAAAGGGATCCTGCCACAGTCGCGCGTCGACGTGCTGCTCCCCGACCCGTTCGGCGATGGATCGCTCCGTGCTCGCTGGGCGGCTGCCCTGGAGCGACGCCTGCTGCTGCGCCACGAGGTACGTTCCGGCGGCGACGAGCAGGATCCAGATGAAGCCGTTGCCTCCGAGGTTCGGGAACTTGGAGTCCTCTGCCATCGCGATGCTCCATCCCAGCAACGGGGCTTTAGGATTCGGGTTTGGGTTTTCGCGCTGTTGCCTAAGAACTGCATTCTCCGCTGCAACGGATTTTATCTGGTTTTGGCGTTCTTGGGCCCTGGTTCGACATGCTCGAGAGCTGGTTTCGACCGAAATGATGGCCCACGGTTAACAAGGCGACGCATCCGGCGATCAAAAGAACGAAGCTGCGCGGCAAGCTAGCGCAATCTCTAATTCCCGGTGTGTGATTTGGCTCACAGTTCGTGCAGGACAGCCGGCTCGCTTGTCATCGGGGCGCAGAAGACCGCTGCACCGCGGATGCGAGTCCCCTCTATGCCCAGTGTGGGTCATGAGCAGACATACGCCATCCTTAGGGTATGTCCGGTTTGCCCCAATGAGCGGACATGGACCAACGCAACGGGCGTGTCCGCTTAGTGCCAAATGCGGAGAGTTGATGGACCGTTCAAATTGGAAAAGTTAACGTCGGCAGTTTAGCAGTTCGACAGCGTCTCGCGGGTAATACTCGTTATCCTTGAGACAAAAAACAAAATACTCAAAGCTCGGTACGCACCACTCTTTCAGGTCTCCTTTTTGAACAATCCGTTTGTTGGAAAGAGGCGCCCATCTCGTTCTTTCATCGCCTGGAACGGCCGTCGGTGTTGTCCGATAATATGGCGGAGTATCTCTGACGAAGCGGGCATCGCATACTTCCTTGGCCGTAAGCGATCTTCCGTCAATGGTTACGGTTATTGCATTGACCGGGACTGCGAATGCTCCGGCCCAGAGCACGCATCCAGCGATGCCTGCGGTTGTCCTCATCCCCAATAGCCCCCACATGCTGCGGGGCGCCTGCGCGTGGGTGGCGAGCGGCCACGCGGCCGCCGCGCCGCCGAGCAGCGTGATGAACGCGCGCCGTTTCATTGCGACCGCGACGGTCGAAACTAAAGCATCCTCCAAAGCCGCCTCCCGTGATCTCAGATTCTTCGCACCCCAGACAGTCCCGCTGCTGCCGATCTATCCCGATCGATGAAAGCGACCAGCTCTTTCGCGATATCGGTGAACAGTTGGAGTTTTCCGGTGTCGAGCGGCTCGCTTAGGAGCTGAAGCAGGAAAATGTCCGCGCCCTCAGCAAAGGCTGGTCCAAGCCCGCAAAAGAAAAATCCGAGAGTCCGGGCGGCATCCGTCAGGAGCGGAAGACCGGGATCGCCGACCGGTCCGGAGAGTTGCATGGAGCTCGCGCCCAGCCCCTGGACGTCACGCAAGGCCTGGCTAAGTTCGATCGCGACATTCGGACCGATCCGTTCGAAATGGATCATACCGTAGCCGCGATCGTTGACCTTGATGCCGGTGCGCGACTCGCGGGCGATGACGGCCGATGGCGCCGCAACCGACGCGGTCACGCCGAGGCCCGCGTAGATCTTGAGCAGCATCTCGCGATAGGGCGCGGGTGCGTAAATCGTGCGCGCGGCGGGCTGCTGCACGAAACGGAAGGTGCGAAGATAGCTCTGGCGTTGGCCCGCGGTGGGGCAAGCCACACCTTTGGGTCGGAAACTCTCGGGATTAGCGCCAAGCAGCACGGCGCAGACCGGCATGCCGGCGCGCTCGTCGTTGCGCTGCGAGAAGGTATGAATCGTGAGAGGCTCGGCATAGACTCCGTGCAGACCGCGCTTTGGCGCTTCCTCGCGGAGGCGCTCGGTCATGCGTTCGAGCAGATGATGGCCCCGGTAAGCGGGAAGCACGACGGCTTCGCCCCGTTCAGCCACTAGCGCGCCAGGCTCCCGCTCAAGTGCGACATGGCCGATCACTTCGCCCTGGTCGTCTCGGGCCACCACGGGAATGAGCTCGCCGCTCTCCACCTTCTCCCAGTAACGGTGCGGCGAGAAAACCTCCGAGTGCACATAGTGATGGCCGTAGACCTCGAGGAAGCAGCGCGCGATTGCCGCCGCATCGCTTTTCTGCGGCAGATCGATGACATAGTCGCGCGCTGCCGCCGGTGGGGCCGGCGTGGACAACGGCGCCTCAACGGCCGAAACGTGAGGCTCGCCGTTCCCCGTCAGGCTACGGTGAAGGCTGATCTCCCATCCATCGATACCGTGCGCGCGGCAGGCGATGCCGGCGCCGCAACGGATGCGGCCGGCAAGCGACGCCGCAATATTGGAGATCCGAGAATGGCCCTGCAGCAAGATCCTCGTCTTGACGTCTCGGTGCGAGCGCATCACCGCGACGCGAGCACGGTCGAGATGGGATCCCTGCGTGCAGATTGCCAGCCAGGCCTGGGCGGTGTCATTCGCCATAAGGCTCGCAACGGACGCGGGCACGTCCTCGGCGAGGGATGCCTCTCGGACGAAGGCGCGCACGAGTTCGCCTCGCGCGGGCTCTAACGCGAGTTGCAGTTCGGAGAACGGCCGATGGGAAGGCGCTTTCAAGCAATGCCTTATTGAGAGTGGAGCGTCGATGCTCAGCTCGTTGACATGTTAGTGGGCTTTTTCGGCGTAGGCCAATCGCTCAGTCGTACCCTTGCTGAGATCGGACTTGCGATCGGTCCGGTCCGCCTATGTCCGGTTTAGGTGATTTGCGTCTTAGGCGGTCAGCGCCGGCCTCGCGCCTCGTCGCAGCTTGACAAAAGAGTGCCATTATTCCCCTCACATCGTATTTCTCCCTCGAGATGGATAAGAGTCGGGGTGGAAGGGAAGGCAAAAACGCAGGTCGATGGGATGGAGGCGTCGGACATGCGGCGATTCTGCTTGGCCATTTTGATGGCTGCGACGACATGCGTTGACGCAGCGATGTCTGAAAACGACGAATTCAAGCAAGCCATAAACTACGCTTTTTCCGGAAACACCGAGGGAAGGACTCCTCAATTGCTATCCTCAATCCTTGACGAAAATAACTGCATCATATCGGTAGAGACACCTGGCAATTCTTGGGTGTATTATTGAAGGAAATAAAACCAAACTCCGTTGTGATTGACGAGCACAACCGCAAGATATCGTTTGAAGGTGATAACACGATAGTAGAACATACTTTCGAGGGACTGCCGAAAGTTGAAAAAGATAGTAAGAATTCAATCTCGATTCGGGGCGACATCGAACGAACTAAAGACGCCCTCAAGCTGATCTTTACAAAATATTGCTTGCCTACGTCAGGATGACGGCCCGCGGATTCGTCGATACACCAAAACGGGGGTTTTCGTGTGCGTTAGCACCTTGTTGGTCACACTGCCGAGCACGACCGCGGACAGCCCACCGCGCCCGTGCGATCCCATGACGATGAGATCGCTGCCCCGGTCCGAGGCTGCTGCAATAATGGCTTGATAGGGTCGCGCGTTCGCCACCTGCATCGTGTCGCAGGGCACACCGGCCTGCTTAGCTGCATCGGCCGCCTGACTGAGCACGTTCGCGGCGTGCTTCTGGACCTGTTCGTTATGTTTGGCGAGTGCTTCAAGTGATTGGCGCTGCGACGCTCTCGTTTCTGGAACGCTGAGCCAGTCGAACGGGTCCTCGACGATCATTACGGTTACCTTGGCTCCCACGGATTTCGCCAATGCCAATCCATTTGTCACCGCATGCTCCGCCACCTCCGACCCATCTGTTGGAATGAGAATATGTCGGTACATGCTCCACCTCTCGATTGCTCGGGCGATTGGTTCAGATATCCGAACCACATTATTGCTACTGCGTCATAAGACCAATGCTGTCCACGTCAAGTGAACAGCATCGATGCCGGCGTTGGGCCAACCGCCGCCGAGGAGAACTCCACCTGCTGATGCGCGCCCGCTTTGCCCCGAACGCGGACATCGCGGCTTTGCCTCGCGAGGTGCGCTTTGTGCCACGAGCGGCACTGAGCAGACGCAATAAGAGACACGCTTACGCGATCGCCTCGTCGGCGCGTGCGAGCAGCGCGGACTTAGCCGGTCACGTCGTGATGTCTCAGAGGTGCCAAAACCGGATGCGTGCACCGCAGCGAAGCACGGCATTTAGATAAGGCCTGGTCCACCCAATAAGGTCTTAAGCGCGTTCATCGTTACCCCAGCGCCAGCGCAGCGGTTCGCCTTTCAGCCAACACGTTCCGACGAGTAGGACGCAAAGGACGGCGACGTAGGCAAGATAAGCACCTAGCTTTGCGTTGGGAGGAAAAAGGAACGAACCGACGACGACCAGCGCAACGAAGACAGTCAAGACTAGCCAGCCTTGCCAAGAACTGGGAATACCCCAACCCCAACCATAGCGCTTGGCAGAAAACCAGTATTTGCGTTCATTCTGCATGGAGTTCCTCGTTCATCGGCCTGACTTACTCAGCCGTGGGCGCGGTTGCGAAGTCCGCTCGGCCAGCCGATACGCACAAGCTCTTCATCCGGGCCTGGAATTGCAAATTCATACATTCCCCAGGGCTTGTCTTCTGGTCCGCGTCTCCCAGAGCGTAAGTCCTGCAACGCAGCAGCCAAACCATCCACATCTTCAACATAAAGATAGAGTCCAAACGGATTTCGTCCTGGGACTAGCCAGCCTTTCTCCGCCTTCGTCAGGTTGTCGCAAACTCAAATCGCTGCCGCCTGATCCCTTCCGTCACCAAGATTCGGCGATAGCTCCTGTCCTTCAGGAGAATACTGCTATCCCTGGACTGAACACTAGCTGAACGGACGATGGCTCACGGTGCGTCTGCCGTGGCAGCGGCGCGCAAGCTAAACAAGACGCAAAATAGCTGCGGAGATCGGTCCTAATTTGCTGCGTTGCTCAAAAATACCTTCTGCCGATGGCAATACTGCTCGTAAGCCCGGCCTTGAGATATTCTTCTTCGGCATGACCGTTTTGCCACCAAGAACAGTCATTCGTCGGCACGCCTAGAACGTCCGTTTCGGGCCAATGTCGGCTGTGGGTCATTAGCGGACTTGTCGGGTCGTTCGCAAACCCTGTCCGCTTTGCCTTCATAAGCTGCGCTTCCCGCACGCCAGCACACACACCCCCCTCTTTTGTCTTGGCCTGGCCGCAGGCTGTGTGACAGAATTGCTACGGCAAAATGTCAGTTGGGTTACACGCGGAGCGATCCATGGGTTTGCAATACCCGGCGCGGTCAAGGTCCTTGGCTTGGTCGAATCCCCTTGCCTGGTGGTGGTCTTTATTGACGCTCGTGAGCGCCATCAATATCGCGGCCTGGTTTTCGCTGTACCACGTCCTGGAGACACCGCGGGCCGGCGGTCTCGGCGGCGCGTCCGGCGTCGAGCTGATGCTCTTTCTCTGCGCGGCATACGTCTTCGGCTGCGCGTTCAGGTCGTTCCTTCCGCGCGCGGATGTTCAGCGCATCTGCCTGTTCGATACCTGGCTGTCGAGCGTGATCGTGGGCCGGTCGGTGGCCACGGTGGCCGAGCTCTGTTTCGCGGCCCAGTGGGCCATTATCCTGCATCAGCTGGGCGCCATGCGGGGAGCGGACACGACCTTGAACGCCGCGTGGCTGATCGTGCCGTTGATCCTGATCGCGGAATGCTTCTCGTGGCACGCGGTGCTGACCAAGAAGGGGCGTTGACCTTCTTCATCGTCGCGGTTGGCCTTTGCCGGTTGCTGCCGGAGTTTGACGGCGCGATTTGCGCGGCCCTCGTCGTGGCGATCATCGGCATCGCCGGCTATCTCGCGTTTCTCGCGACCATCGACGTGCCGATGTATCTGGCGCGATGGCGCGCCGAACTTGCAAACGGCAGCAGACCTCTCAGCCCTCTGGAGGGTCTGCGCGACGCGAGCTTTCGTTGGGTCGTGACCCACGACATCGCCGAGTGGAAGGATGAGATTGCCTGGATGTCGCTTTATTTCAGCGCGGCGGTCTGGGCGAGCCTCGCGCTCTGCGTTTGCTATTCCGCCTGCGGCGTGCCGTAGCGTCCGTTTTGGCCGGATCGGTTCCCTCGAGAGCGCAGGGCCTCCATCATTACCCGCGCGCCGAAGCATGATATCCGCGTTCTTGCCGCCGCCGAGCTGCTGTCCCGTATCGCAGCAGGCGTCTCGCCGGTGAGGTGCGTGGCGTCGTCGATGGATCGCCGGCACGGTAGTGCCGCCAAGCCTATTGCTGCATGATCACAGGGAGTGAGATCTTTTGCGAAAGGAGGTACCCGCGGTCGTCTCGGACTGGTTCAAGACGCGTTGCTGCGCAGGGCGGCCGTCCGCACATCCGAGGGAGACCCGCCGTAGCGGCGGCGGAAATCGCGATTGAAATGGGAAAGATCCCCGAAGCCGGCCTCGAAGGCGATTGCGGTCACCGTCTTCTCCGCGAGGCGGGGATCGCACAACGTGCGATGCGCAACCGCTAACCTCTGCAAGAGTAGGAATCGCGAGAATGTGGTGCCCTCGCTCTCGAACAACATCTGCACGTAGCGGGGGGTGACGTGGTGGCGCGCTGCAATCCCGGCAACCGTCAAGTCGTGGTCGCCGAGTGCTTGCAGGACATCCGTTTTAATCGCGCGCAGCCGTGCAGCACGCACGCCATGGCTTTCCGCGACCCTTGCCACATCTCCGCTCGCGCCGAGCGCGACCGCGGCCAGCTCGTACACATGGCTCACAAACAGGTGGCACAACTCAGGCGTCGCCAGGCTGACATCCTCCTCGAGCATGCCAACGTAGCTCTTGAGGAGGCGTAGCGGCTCGAAACGATTGGGGACCGGCCGCACGAAGGCGTCCTCGAGATCGGGAACCATCGTCAGCATCACTTTGCGCGGCAGGCTGAGGCTAACGTGGTGGGACCGCCGCACCATCCTCGTCGAGAGCATGTCCGAGTTGGAAACGAGCACGGCATCGCCGCCATGGTGGGTCAATTCCCGACCGCACTGGGAGACAATGCTCCCACCTTCCGGGCACGTGAACAGAGTAATGTCGTCATTGCCGTCGCGATGAGCTCGCGGGTTCGCCGCCCCTGGATTGGGGAAAATGCACCAATCGCCGCGCCCAGTCCCGGCAGGGCTCGTACCGTCGCTTGTATGCGGAGGTGGGTGCCTGCCAGTGGCTCGAAGTCCACTTTCGCGATCGCCCGACCGAAGACGTCCTGAAACGCAGGCAATCGCTCGCGCTCCGGCAGTTCGTCGGTTGAGAACCGCAGAAAGCTGGGATTGGCTGGAG
>VAZM01000290.1:13786-15481 GCA_005883135.1 Alphaproteobacteria bacterium | reverse complement strand
GAGAAGCTGCGACCCCAGGCGTGGAGCGCGTGGCGGTGGATACGGCACCGCTTGGAGGGCAGCGTCAATCGGTTGGCGGCACTGCTGCGGTTGCCGCTCGGCCCCTTGCGTAAGCTGCGGCCGCGGCAGTGGCGCGGTGCGCGCTCCTGCAACCTCGCGGTTTGGCGTTCCGATCTCGAGCGGATCGACGGCTTCGATGCCTGTTTCACCGGCTGGGGACGTGAAGATTCCGATCTGCTGATCCGGTTGTTGCGCTGCGGCCTGCGCCGCAAGGACGGACGTTTCGCGACCGGCGTCATTCATCTCTGGCATCCGCCGCTCGACCGCGCGCAATTGCCTGCCAATGACGCGCGCCTTGATACCGTATTGCAAAGCGACCGCACGCGTGCGCAGCGCGGTCTCTCCGCGCTGCGGACCGAGACGCTTGCAGAGTCTGGCGCCCAGCCGACGCAGGCGTCGGAATAATTGCGGGCCTTGTGCTGCCGCGATTGGTGTCTGAACGATGGCCGCCTCGATCGAAACCGCAACCTTCGGCGCACTGGCTCCCGGACCGTTCGACCGTGCGGTCATCGTATTCACGAGCCGGTTGCCAAACAATTGGCTGGGATTGCGGCTTGCCATCTTGCTGCGCCGGTTCGTGACTGTCCGGCTCGCCTATCCAGACGGAGCGCTCGACGTCGTGCGTTGGGGCTTGTGCCTGCGCCTGCATCCGCGCGACAACGGGTGCGAGAAGAATCTGCTATTTACGCCGCAGATGTACGAGACCACCGAGCTCGCTGAGCTCATGGCCGAGATCGCCCGCTCCAAGCGGCACGGCGCTGGTTTTATGTTCATCGACGTCGGTGCCAACGTTGGCTTGTTCTCTTTTTTCGTAGCGGCCTGCGCCGGACCGAGTGCTCGCATCTTGGCTGTCGAACCGGAGAAGGGAAACCTGGAGCGCTTCTTCTTCAACATGCGGGCCAACCCGGGACTGCCGATCCGTGTTGTCTCGGCGGCGCTCGCCGGCGAGGCGGGCATGCTTGCCGTCGAACCTGATCGGCGCGATCGCGGCGGTACCCGCGTGCATAAATGCGTCCAAGGCGGGGAAGTCACGGTGGAGGCTAAGACATTACTGCAGCTGCTGGCGCAAGAAGCCGTGGAGTCGGTCGACGCCCTCAAAATCGACGTTGAGGGCATGGAGGACAGCATTCTATCCTCGTTCTTCCGCGATGCCCCGCAACGGCTTTGGCCGCGCTTGATCTTGGTTGAGGACGCTCGTGCCGTATGGAATACCGATCTGTTTTCCCTTCTCGCTGCGAAGGGTTACAGCGTGGGGTCCCGCAGTCGACAGAATGTGATGCTGCGGCGGTCTCTCGCGCTCGAGGGCTGCTAACTCGCTGCCTAGGCAAGCGCCTCGCAATGGGCTGACGGAAAGTCTGTCTCGCACCATGATCAGAGCACTACCGGCCACCCCAGCCAACCGTGTGCGCCTCGCTCCCATTGCCGATGGCCTCGCCACCGCGGTCGCGGCTTCACTGCCGTGGTCGACCTCCGCGACCGGGATCTTGGTCGTGCTTTGGCTCATCACGCTCGTTCCCGTTCTCGACGGTGCCGCGGTGCGGCGGGAAGTGCTGTCGGCGGCGGGTGCCCTGCCGGTATTCCTGTGGGTGCTCGGCGCGATCGGCATGCTGTGGGCAGACGTGAGCTGGAGCGAAC
>VAZM01000290.1:7470-13753 GCA_005883135.1 Alphaproteobacteria bacterium | reverse complement strand
CAATTCCGTCTCTCGGGTCACGCGAGGTGGGCGATAATCGGGTTTCTCGCGTCCGCGGTGGTACTGCTCGCCGTCTCCTGGGTGCTCGTATTCTTCCCCGCTCTGTACTGGCGCGGCATCCGCTCGCCCGGCGTGCCGGTCAAGGATTACATCATGCAGAGCGCGATCTTTGCGATTTGCGCCTTCGGGTTGATCGGAGAAGCGGCCGCGCTATGGCGCACGCGGGCGCGGCTTTCGCTGGGACTGCTTCTGCTGGCGGCGGCGTTCGTCGCCAATATCGTCTACGTCTCGACCGCGCGGACGACGCTCGTGGTGCTGGCGGTAATGCTGCTGCTGTGGGGGTTGCGGCAATTTGGTTGGAAGGGGGGGCTCGTCGCCGCGCTGATCGGCATTATTCTCGCGGGTGCGGTGTGGGCGTCCTCGCCCTATCTGCGCGAGCGCATCTCGGGTTCTATGAAGGAAATGCAGACTTATGAGAGCGGGCAGGTCAACAGCCCGACAGGGCTTCGCATCGAATACTGGAAGAAATCGCTCGCCTTCATCGCCGAGGCGCCTCTCCTCGGCCATGGCACCGGGACCATTCCAAAGTTGTTCCAACGAGACGCAACTGCCGGCACCCTTCCGGAGCTCATCACCACAAACCCCCACAATCAGACGCTCGCGGTGGCGATCGAGCTCGGCCTCGTGGGCGTCATTGTGCTCCTCGCCATGTGGCTGGCGCATCTCGCGCTGTTTCGCGGCGCTTCACTGGTCGCGTGGTTCGGTCTGCTCGTAGTGAGTTACAACGTCATTTCATCGCTGTTCAACTCGCATCTGTTCGATTTCGGCCAAGGCTGGCTTTATGTTCTTGGCGTCGGCATCACCGGTGGAATGGTTCTGCACGCGGCGGATGCGGCAGACAAAGCCGAGGAGAAAACATGAGTGCTCCGCGCGACGTCCCGCCACAAGACATCCTGGTGCCCATCTCGGTCGGCGAACTGATGGACAAGATCACCATCCTCGAAATAAAGTCCGAGCGCATCAAGAACCCGAGCCAGCTCGAGAACATCTTGCGCGAGCTTGAGGCGCTGCGCGCGGTCCGGCTGCAGGAAATAGAGCGCGTCATGCTCGACAAGCTCAGCGCCGAACTCAAACGGGTGAATGCAAAGCTCTGGGACGTAGAGGATGCCATCCGCGATTGCGAGGCGCGGTCTGACTTTGGCGAGCCTTTTATCGAGCTCGCGCGCATGGTCTACCGGCTCAATGACGAGCGCTCGCGGCTCAAGAAGGCGATCAATCTTGCGTCCGGATCGCGGATCGTCGAGGAGAAGTCCTATAGATCGTTTCAACGTGAAGACTGCGATCTCTGATCGGAAGCCGGCCGCACCGTTGGACATCGCAATGACGAAGCTCGATCTACCCGAACAGCCGCGCATCCTGGTGATCACCCTGCGGCGGCTGGGCGACGTGCTGCTTACGACCCCGCTCATCCGCACCTTGAAGCGAGGGTGGGCGGGCAGTTCGGTCACCGTGCTGGTCTTCCGTGGCACCGAAGGCATGCTTGCCGGCAATCCCGATGTTGACGAGGTGCTGGCGACCTCAGAGCGCCCGCGGCCGGCAGAGACGGCGGCTCTTGTCCGGCGCTTGTGGCGCGGCTACGACCTCGCCGTTTCGACCCAAGCCGGCGACCGGCCTACCTTCTTGGGCCTAATAGCGGCGCGCCGTCGGGTCGGCCTCGTGCCTCGTGCCGGCCAAACCGGGGCATGGTGGAAGCGCTACGCGCATCACATTCCGGTCGCGGCGGAGCCCGATTGTCATCGGGTGACGCAATTATTGGGGCTCGCCAGCGCCCTCGGCCTCCAGCAGGCGCCCGATATCGTCTGTCCCCAGGGTGGCACGGCCGAGGAGTTCACCCCTTGCACCCCTTATGCCGTCGTGCATCCCAGCCCGTTCTATCGCTACAAGCGTTGGACCGACGAGGGCTGGCGCGCCTTGGCGCGTGGACTTTCCGAGCGCGGACTTGCGCTGGTGGCGACTGAAGGCCGCGACCCCGCCGAGCAAGCCTATGTCGACGGCCTGTGGGGGCCGACCGATCCCGGCGTGACGCGCGTGCGTGGACGTCTCGATTGGGCGAGCCTGAGCGCGTTGCTCAAGGGCGCGGCAATCTATATCGGCCCGGACACCTCTATGACCCATCTCGCGGCCGCAAGCGGCTGCCCGACCATTGCGATTTTCGGTCCGACCAGCCCACGGCTGATCGGGCCGTGGCCGCCGGGCGGACTGGCCGAACCCTGGGATCATGCCGGCACGATTCAGCGCCGTGCCAATGTGTGGGTGCTACAGAACCCGCTACCTTGCTTGCCATGCGAGAAGCTCGGCTGCGAAGGTCACCTTGATAGCTACAGCCGCTGTCTCGACGAGCTACCGGTCCGCTTGGTTTTGAGCGCAGTCGATCAAGCGCTGGGAACCGGTAACCGTTCTCCGGCACTAGCGAAGCCTGGGTCGATGCACGCGACATAAATCTGACGCATCGAATTCATGCAGGCAGAGAGCAGAATTCTCGCAGAACGTGCGGCGATGGAGAGCAATCCCCTTAATCTAGACCGGGCCACCGTCGACGATTTCGGCCGCGAATGGCGGCGCTTCGATCAGAGCGCGGTGTCCGGTGCGGAACTGCAGCGCAGCTTCGGCGAGTACTTCGCGATCTTTCCCTGGGACAGTCTCCCCCCCGATGCCGTGGGCTTCGATGCCGGTTGCGGAAGCGGGCGATGGGCCGGGCTCGTCGCGCCGCGCGTCGGCCGGCTGCACTGCATCGACGCAAGCACCGGCGCATTAGCCGTCGCGCAAAAAAGCTTGGCGGGCTTGGACAATATCAATTTTCACGCAGCTTCTCTCGACGCCATGCCTTTGAACGACAACAGCATGGATTTCGGCTACAGCTTGGGTGTCCTGCACCATTTGCCCGATCCGGCGGGAGGCGTTGCCGCGTGCGTGAGAAAGCTCAAACGCGGCGCGCCGATGCTCGTCTATATCTACTACGCGTTCGACAACCGGCCTGCGTGGTTTCGTCTGCTGTGGCGAGCGAGCGACCTTTTCCGCCGGCTTCTTTCGCGCGCTCCGTTTCGGTTGAAATCGGCAATCGCCGAAGTTGTCACCGCTTGCGTCTACTGGCCATTGGCACGCGGCGCGCAGCTCGTTGAGCGGCTCGGCGGCAACGTCGCTAATTGGCCGCTCGCCGCCTACCGCCGGCGCAGCTATTATGGCATGCGCACAGACGCACTCGACCGCTTCGGCACGCGCATCGAGCATCGCATGACGCAAGCCCAGATCAGGACGTTGATGCAAGATGCCGGGCTGCGCGACATACGCTTTCGCGAGGCGGTGCCGTTCTGGTGCGCGGTCGGTCGCAAGATCTAGTCCACTAAGCTAGCCGCGCCGCCGATCAGGGTGCAGTTTTTTTCGGCAAGTCGAAACGCTCGTATGTCTGCTTGTAGCATTGATCGACGACGATGCCGACGCGCGAGTCAATGATTTTCTCCCCTTGAATGAACAAAGCCTGGTTCTGCGGTTTTCCGTGCGCATCGACCTTGAGACACGTCAACCAGGCAGGCCCCTTGAGATGATCGACCAGTCGCGCGCCGGAAATTTCCAAGTCACCCGAACTGTCGATATTCGGCAAAACCGTTCTGATGTTGTCGGCGACGATCCGGCGATAGTTCGGCTGCGACAGCTCGGCGAGACCAGAAGGGGCGTTTGTGGCGGCGGTGGGCGTCCAATCCTGAATCACGTCGCTCGCCGAGCAACCGCCCAGGGCCACTAGCAATGCCATCAGATACGCACGCACGGCAAGTTGACCTGGCTATGCTTCCTGCGCGACAATCGCGCCAAATTGTTCCGGTCGCCTCTGACTACAAGATACTGTCCGTCGGGACGGAGCGAGCCACTCAGAGGGATACGGTATGATCTCACACGCACAAGCGCCGGCGAGGCCACCGTTGCCGTTAACCATATAGCTGCGGAATGCGGCGATTGATTGATGGGCGCGCCGCCGGGCCATACCTCCGCGAGGTAGCGCGCGCAGGCAAAGGTCGGTATTGATGGTTTGGGCGCCGTAATTGCGCGGCAATATCGGGACGATGATCCGGCTTTCGACTTTTACCCCACGGATGTGGCTCATTCTGGCGCACGATCTCCTCGCCACGGCGGCGGCGGTGGTCGCGAGCTTCTTTATTCGTTTCGAGGAGACGGGGCTGACCGACCGCTGGCGCTTCTTGGCGATTTTGCTGCCTGCCTTTGTCGTCTATTCCGGTTTCGTCTACGTCTTCTCCGGCCTGTATAAGGCGAAGTGGCGCTTTACCTCACTTCCCGACCTTTTCAACATCGTGCGTGCTGCGACCGTGCTGGCGCTGACGCTGCTAGCGCTCGACTACGTGCTCGTGGCGCCGAATGTTTACGGTACCTTCTTTTTCGGCAAGATCACGATTGTCCTCTATTGGCTGCTGCAAATCGCTTTTCTGTCCGGGCCACGCATTGCCTATCGCTATTTCCGCTACACCCGCACACTGCGGCACGCCAAGACCGGCGATTCGATGCCAATTCTCGTGGTCGGCCGCACCGCCGATGCCGACGTGCTGCTCCGCGCGATCGAAAGCGGAGCGGTGAAGAGAATCCGGCCCGTGGGCATTCTGTCGCCGTCCTTGGCCGACCGGGGCCAAGCCATACGCGGCATTTCCGTGCTCGGCGGCCCCGATGACATTGAAGCCGTCGTCGGCGAGCTCAGCAAGAGCGGCACAGATGTGACGCGACTCGTGCTGACGCCAACCGCGCTCGCGCCGGATGCAAAGCCCGAAACGATCCTGATGCGGGCCAGGCGCTTGGGACTGGTCACCAGCCGGCTTCCCTCGCTCGATGACGGCGGCGAGGCGTTGCGGCTTGCGCCGGTGAACGTCGAGGATCTGCTGCTGCGGCCCAAGGTGAGAATCGATTACCGTCGTCTCGAAGCATTTGTGCGCGACAAATCGATCATCGTCACCGGCGGCGGCGGCTCGATCGGAGCCGAGATCTGCGACCGCATCGTAACCTTCGGCGCGAGGCGCGTTCTGGTGATCGAAAACTCGGAGCCTGCCCTGCACGCCGTGCTGGAGGCGCTCGCCGCCAAACAGTCGCGGGCGAAGATCGAGGGCCGTCTTGCCGACGTGCGTGATCGCGCCCGCATGTTCCGTCTGATGAAGACCTTCCGGCCGAGCATTGTGTTCCACGCGGCAGCGCTCAAGCACGTGCCGCTTCTGGAGCAGGACTGGGAGGAGGGCGTCAAGACCAACGTCTTCGGTTCCGTCAATGTCGCCGATGCTGCCGCCGCGGCAGGGGCCGCGGCCATGGTGATGATCTCGACCGACAAGGCGATCGAGCCGGTATCCGTGCTCGGCGCCTCGAAGCGCTTTGCCGAAATGTATTGCCAGGCGCTCGACAATGAGTTCGCGCGCCGCAGCGCCGGACATGAGCGCCCCATGCGCCTGATCGCCGTACGCTTCGGCAATGTGCTCGCCTCGAACGGGTCCGTCGTCCCGAAATTCAAGGCGCAGATCGAAGCGGGGGGCCCGCTGACGGTGACGCATCCGGAGATGGTGCGGTACTTCATGACCATCCGCGAGGCCTGCGACCTGGTGGTCACGGCGGCAAGTCACGCTCTCGAACAGACGCAGACGGACGTGGCGGTCTACGTTCTCAACATGGGCCAGCCGGTCAAGATCGTTGAACTCGCCGAGCGGTTGATCCGGCTCTCCGGTCTCGAGCCCGGCCGCGACATCGACATCACCTTCACCGGGATCAGGCCGGGCGAGCGCCTGCAAGAGATCCTGTTCGCACGCGAGGAGCCGACCGCGCCGATCGGCATCGAGGGCATCGTCGCCGCCAAGCCGGTCAGTCCCTCGCTTGACGCGATGCGCGGCTGGTTGGCGGCGCTCGAGCAAGGGCTCGCGCGTGAAGATCGCTCGGTGATCTTCGGCGTGCTGCATGACGCAGTGCCGGACTTCAGCGGCGAAGCTGCGTGATCCGGCGCCCGCGGCTTGCAAGGCCAAAGTTCTGCTAGCCGCGGGGTTTGCCCGTCGCAAACGTGGCCAGCAGCCACAAGATCATTGCGGCGGCGGCGCTCAGCATCGCCAACGACACGACAAGCGTGTGCGTCGCGACGGCGATAAACGCGAGGACGGCGAGCGCTAGATTGGCTGCGAACACGCGGGCGACGATCTGCGGCACGGTGAACGCGTGGTCTGTGGCGCGCTGATAGAAATGCGTGCGATGGGCC
>VAZM01000290.1:3134-7434 GCA_005883135.1 Alphaproteobacteria bacterium | reverse complement strand
CCCCTGATGAGGCGCCGGCCAAGCGTGATGGTGGCGTCGGCGAGATAATAGAGCGGCAGGATGAGTGCTGCGGCGAGATGATCCGTTGCGGCAAGCTGCAGCAGAAGCCAGCCAAGCAGAAGCCCGATCGGCAGGCTACCCACGTCGCCGAGAAAGACCTGCGCCACCGGCCGGTTGAACGGCGCGAAACCGGCAGTCGCGCCAAGCAGGGCGGCCGCGACGACGGCGGGCAACGCTCCGAGCGTACCGAGAAGGCCAAGCACCAGAATCGCGCCAGTCACCGGTACGACTTCCGCGACGGTCATCCAGTCGATCCCGTCCATGAAATTGACCAGGTTGACGAACCATACGCCACCGAGAAAAAGGCCGGCGCGTTCGATCGACCACGGCAGTTGCGGGACGATTTTCAACTCGGTCGGGAGCGCCGCGATCACGGCGCCGACGGCGATGCATTGCATCGCCAGCCGCGCCGCGGCCGGCAAGGAGCGCATGTCGTCCATGACGCCGACCAATGCGAGCAGCGCGGTTGCCAGGAACTGGCCGCCTTGGTTCTCTAGAAGTGCGGGTGAGACCAAGATGGCGCCCGAAGCGACGAGCAGCGTCGCGATCACCACCGCGATGCCGCCCCCTTGCGGCGTTGGGCGCAGATGCGAGGAACGGGCGTTTGGCTGCACCATTGCATAGCGCGCCAGCCAAGGCCGCAGCAGCACCATCAGCCCCAGACTTATGAGAAGCGCGACAAGCGCGATCGATCCGAGGACCCACAGACGCTCAGTGACTTGTGCGGTCATTGTTTGGCTGTTCGGCCCGATCCGACGAAGGACACGATAGCATTCCGGTCAAGCGCGCACGTCAAGGCTCTGCGAGCTCCGGCCGTCGCATTTGCCAGCGCGTGGTCTGACCCGCTATCTTGTCGCGCAGGCGCGGGAGCGGGTCAGCATGTCGAACACCGAAGTTCAGGAGCGCCGCTTCCGGTTTGGCGAGAACTGGCTCGACTTTGCTCGCACGCTCGACGCGCATCAGCTTGCCGAAGCGGAGCTTTCCCTTCGACGCTTGCTCCAACGCGATAGCCTTGCCGGGTTGAGCCTTCTCGACATTGGTTCGGGGAGCGGCCTGTTTTCGCTCGCGGCGCGCAAGCTCGGCGCACGCGTACATTCGTTCGATTTCGATCAGAATTCCGTACTGTGCACTGCTCGATTGCGCGAGCGATATTTCGCCGGCGACGGTGAATGGACGGTCGAGCAAGGCTCGATCCTGGATGGCGAATATGTGCGCAAGCTCGGCACATTCGACGTCGTTTACACCTGGGGAGTGCTGCATCACACCGGAGCCATGCACGATGCATTGCGCGCCGCCGCTCGCCTGGTGAGCCCGGGCGGGCTGTTGGCGTTCGCACTCTACCATCGCACGCTGATGTGCGGGTTCTGGCGATGGGAAAAGCGCTGGTACAGCGGCGCCTCGTTGGAAGCGCAGCGGCGCGCGCGTGCTATCTATGTCGCCCTTTTTCGGGCAGCGTTTTTTGTCACCCGGCGCGACTTTCAATCCTATGTCGCTAATTATCACAGCGTTCGAGGAATGGACTTCGTCCATGACGTACATGACTGGATGGGCGGCTATCCCTACGAGTCGATTCTCGCGCCGGAAGTGGACGCATTGATGCAACCGCTCGGGTTCGCACGCATCTACGCGACCGGCACCCCTTTGACGACCGGCATCTTCGGATCGGGTTGCGATGAGTACCTCTATCGTCGGTTCGGTTGAACGGATCAGAACCCGCGAATGCGGGTTGCCGTCGAGCGCGGATCGGCGTGGGTGCTTGGCCGTGCCGGCGATGCTCGGGTAGACTGTCGCCTCCCTCCGCCGCCAATCAGGTCTTTTGTATCGCTGTGTTGTCCCTTGATCACCTCGACGCCATTAGAGTCGCGGAACTGGAGAAGATCGCGTCATTATTTCCAGCTGGCGGACGTGTTCTCGAAATCGGAGCCGGCACCGGTAAGCAGGCGTTGGAACTGCAACGACGCGGGTTTGAGGTCAGCGCGATCGAGCTAGCGGATTCGAACTATGCAACCCACCGGGTTTTTCCGATCAAGGATTACGACGGCCGGTCCATCCCTTTGCCGGATGCCAGCATCGATGTCGTGTTCTCGTCGAACGTCCTCGAGCACGTACCGGATCTTTCGCGCATGCATGCCGAAATCCGTCGCGTGCTCGCGCCGGATGGGCACTGCATTCACGTCCTTCCGACGCACACGTGGCGGTTTTGGACCACGCTGACCTCCTATCTCGAGGCGGTCTCGTTCTTTGTCTCGTCGACGCCGCAACTCGTGCCGCGCTCGGCGCCAGGAGCGATGGAGGTGCGGCGATTGCGCGATGCTTGGTACCGCACTGCGCGGCACACGGTCGGGCTCTGCCTTCCGCGGCGGCACGGGGCGCGCGGAAACGTCATCTCGGAACTATGGTTGTTCCATCCCCGCTGGTGGCGGCGGAATTTCGCGGAGAACGGCTTTGCCGTCGTCGCCGAAGGCCCTGTTGGCCTGTTCTATACCGGCGAGGTCCTGTTGGGACTACGCCTGGGACTCGCCAAGCGTAAACGCTTGGCGCGCCTGCTCGGCAGTTCCTGCCATTACTTCAAGCTCGCACCGGTGCTGCAACCTGCCGCGTCCGTCGATTAGCGCCGCTCACGCGAACTCGCGGGCGATGTCCTGGGCCCGCCGCCCGGCCGTGAGCTGAGTGAGGATGTCCTCGGTCCTGCGCACCATGGTATCGAGACCGTAATTTGCCACGATCGCTTCGCGCGCCTCCTTGCGCAGGCCTGGCTCTCGCGCGCGCTGGCGCAGGCGCTGCCATGCGGCGTAAAGCAGGTCTGGATGTTTCGGCGCGACCACTTCGCCGAGCTCGCCGATGATGGCGCGCACGTCGCCGATGTCGGTGGCGGCGACGGGAACGCCGCACGCCATCGCCTCGCCGACCGTGTTGGGGAAGCCTTCGCCGAAAGCCGATGACAAGGTGGCGATGTCGAAAGCGTTGTAGGCCGATTTCATATCGTCGATCTTGCCGACCCACAGCACGCGGTCTCCAAGCCCAAGCGAATCGGCGAGGGCCGTGAGTCGCAGCCGATAAGCTGGCGGCCCATCGCCAACACACACGAAGCGGGCGTCGGAATTCTCGCGCGCAAAGCTCGCGGCAGCCTGGAGCAGGTTGGTGTGATCCTTCATCGGGTCGAGCCGGGCCGCACAGCCGATGACGAAATGATTCCCGGAGAGGCCCCATGCCTGACGCATCCGGCGGCCCGCATCCGCGTCCGTGCGCATCGCATCGACGTCGATGCCGTTCATGACGACAGCGATACGGTCGCCAGCAAATCCGCGTCGGATCGCGTCGGCGCGCACCGCACGCGCGTTGGCGACGGCGAGATCGGCGCGCCGGGAAAGCCAAGCTTCGGCGCGATAGGTGAGGGCGTTCAACGCGTCATACTGATCGAGCTGCACTCCGCCCGCCCGCAGCCCGAAGACGAGTTTGCTATTTAGCCGCGACGGCAGCAGCAGCGTCGCCAGCGTCGTTTGGGTTGGGAGAAAGGCATAGACCAGATCGGGATGCTCACTCAGAAATACCCGCCGCAGGCGCGCGAGCGGAGCGAGCGCATCCCAGCGGCCCGACTTGCCGATCGAGAGACAGCGCGCGCCACTCCCTTCGAGCAACGCTTCGAGCGCGCCCCCAGCATAAAGCATGACGACCGCTACATCGTGCCCCCGCCGCGCCAGTCCGGCAGCAAGCAAGCCGAGTTGGCGCTGGCTGCCGCCCACGGCGAGGTCGCGGATTAAAAATAGGACCTTCATTCCAACCAATAAGCGTGGATCGGCGGCCAATCGCAAGGCCGAAAGCCGCCGGCGGCAGACATGCTATGCTCGGCATCCGTGCTTGTTCGTGCGCTCGGTCCCGACCTATGGTCACCGTTCGCTACCGTCGAGGAGGCGCGCAGTGCAGTATGGCGCGTTTGTTATTTCGCTGGATTTCGAACTGTTGTGGGGCGTTCGTGACAACCGCACGATTGCGGATTACGGCGCGAACATTCTCGGCGTCCGCGAGGTCATTCCCGCCCTGCTCGACCTCTTCGCCGAGCGCAGCATCGCCTGCACGTGGGCGACCGTCGGGCTTCTGTTCTTCTCCACCAACGCGGCGATGCGCGCCGCACTCCCCGCGCGCAAGCCGCGCTACAGCGACGCGCGACTTTCCTCCTACAATTACCTCGACGAGGTCGGCCCAGACGAGGAGCGCGACCCGTATTATTACGGCTTCTCCC
>VAZM01000290.1:0-3127 GCA_005883135.1 Alphaproteobacteria bacterium | reverse complement strand
TCGACCACCCGGCCCAGGAAATCGGAACGCATACCTTCTCGCATTTCTATTGCCTGGAGGAGGGGGGCGACATCGAGGCATTTCGCGCCGACCTCGAGGCGGCGGGCGCGGCCGCCGCGCGTCTCGGGATCAAGCTTGCAAGTATTGTTTTTCCCCGCAACCAAGTCGATCCGGCGCATCTATCGGTCTGTCGCGACTTTGGCTTGCGGGCCTTTCGCGGCAACGAACGTGTTTGGTTCCACCGTGCGCGAAGCCGCTCGGAGCAGAGCCTTCCCATGCGCGCATGCCGCTTGGCCGACAGCTATCTGCCGATCGGGGGTCCACACGATCATGAGCCGGCGCTTGTCGATGGCCTCGTCGACATTCCGGCCAGCCGCTTTCTTCGACCGGCGACAAAAAGCGCCGCGTTGGAGCGCTTGCGCTTGTGGCGGATCACCTCGGCCATGCAAACGGCGGCCCAGCGCCGAAAACTCTTTCACCTCTGGTGGCATCCGCACAACTTCGGTGCCGACTTGCAGGCAAACCTCGCCTTTCTGCGCGCCATTCTCGATCATTTCCGCACCTTACAAGAGCGTTACGACATGCGCTCCATGACCATGGCGGCGGTCGCGGATGAGGTCCTGCATGCGCACCGACCGAAGGCTGGCGCTGCGCTGTGAACGCGAGAACGCCAACACGGATCGGTTGTCAAATTCGCCGCGGGTGTTTATCGAGCAAACGCACAATGCGAGCCGAGCGATGTCTGCGGACATGAATCCTGACGAAAACTGGTCACGCCGGAGAGCCGTCGAAGTTCACGATGAAACCGCAGACGGATTTTTCGCCGAATATCGTGGCGACAATATCTTCGATTCTCCGTTCCGGTACGGGCGCCATCTGATCGATCGCGCGTGGGAGCGCTGCGTATCGGGGTTGCCGGCTGAGGCGGCGTGCCTCGATGTCGGATGCGGCGTCGGCGCCTATATGGCGCGTCTGCTTGATCGAGGCTTCCGAGTAGTCGGTATCGAGCCGAGCGCGGAGATGCGGCGATTGGCAGCACAAACCATACCCGCCGACCTCGTTCGCGACGGCTCGGTGCTGCAATTGCCGGTACCCGACTCGTCGCTGGATTTCGTCTACGCCATCGAGGTTTTCAGATACCTTGATACGCGCGACAATGCGCAAGGGCACCGCGAGATCGTCCGCGTTCTAAAGCCGGGCGGGATTTATTTCGGCACCTACGTCAACAAGTGGGCTCTGGACGGCTTCCGGCAGCTTTCGCAGGTTCGCAAGCTCGCGGGAGGCTTGAGTGGAACTCCGCGGCGCTACCACGTCGAATTCGAAACGCCATCGTCCCTGCGGGAAAAGCTCAGGGCGGCAGGATTTTCCCGGATCACCACGCATGGCGCCATGTTTGCGCCGCTGCGTATCCTTCACAAGATTTCACCGCGCGTTGGCGCCGCCGCCTCGAGGATTACCATGCCGCACGAGGCGCGCCTTTCCGATTACCGAGCATTTCGACCGTTCGCCGCGCACTTGATCGTAATCGCCCGCCGTTAGAAATTAAGGGGATGAGCCCATGATCCAACGCGACCCGCCGCATAGCAACGTCGAGGAGAGGCAGCTCTCTCCTCGTTCAAGCAACCTGTGAGGACATGAGCGGAAAGCGCGTTACCAACAAGCTCGAACGGCTATCAGTCTCCGAGGAAACGCGATGTGCGGCATTGCCGGCATGATCGATTGGCGCGCGGCCACTCCGGCCGATGCGCTGCGCTCGATCGGCGAAGCGATGATCGAGAGCGTGCGGCATCGCGGGCCGGATGCGGGAGATGTTTGGGTCGAAGCCGAAGGCGGCGTGGCGCTGGGTCAGCGTCGGCTCGCCATCATCGATCTCAGCCCCGGCGGGGCCCAGCCGATGCACTCAGCCGATCGGCGCTACGTCATCACTTTCAACGGTGAGATTTACAATTACCGCGACATCCGCCGCGAGCTGCAGGCGGCCGGCCGCTCGATGCGCAGCGAGTCCGACACCGAGGTTCTGCTCGAAGCCTGCGCATTGTGGGGAGTGGAAGCCGCGATCGACCGCGCGGTGGGCATGTTTGCCTTCGCGCTATGGGACCGCAAGACCCGCACCCTGGTGCTGGCGCGCGACCGGCTCGGCATCAAGCCGCTCTATTACGCGGCGACGCCAGAGCGGGTGATCTTCGCCTCGCAGCTCAAGGCATTTCGCGCCACGCCGGGGTGGACGCCGAGCATCGACGACGACGCCGTCGTTGGCTATCTGCGTCACGCCTACGTGGCCCAGCCGCGCACCATCTACCGTGAAGCGCGAAAACTCCCGCCCGGCCACATCCTGACGCTGCGCCAAGGCGTGGCGCCGGCGCCAAAATGCTTCTGGGATCTGCGCGGCATTGCGATCGCCGGGCAGCGGCGCAACGATCCGGCACCGGACACAGAGGAGGCCGTCGACCGTCTCGATGCGCTGCTGCGCGATGCCGTCGGCCTGCGAATGATTGCAGACGTGCCGCTCGGCGCATTCCTGTCCGGCGGGATCGATTCCTCGACCGTCGTCGCGCTGATGCAGGCGCAGAGCTCCCGGCCGGTAAAGACGTTCTCTATCGGCTTTCATGAGGCTGGGTATGACGAAGCGCACTGCGCCAAGCAGGTCGCCGCCCATCTCGGCACCGACCACACTGAATTCTACGTCGAGCCGCGACATGCGCTCGACGTCATTCCACATCTGGCGGACTGGTTCGACGAGCCGTTCGCCGACCCTTCCCAAATCCCGACCTATCTCGTCTCCGAATTGACCCGCAAGCACGTGACCGTCGCGTTGTCGGGGGACGGCGGAGACGAGCTTTTCGCCGGCTATAACCGCTACCTCTGGGCGGAGCGGCTCGCCGGCGCGGTGAGGCTCGTGCCGCCTCCATTGCGCGGCGCTTCCGCCGCCCTGTTACGCGCGCTCGCGCCGCAGACCTGGAACCGATTATTTGCCTTCGTGCCCGCAGCATGGCGGCCGGCGCTCCCCGGCGACAAGCTGCACAAGATCACGACGCTCCTCGACAATCCCGAGCCCGATGCGATCTACCGCCGGCTCGTGAGCCAATGGGAGCGGCCCGATGAGATCGCCGTCGCCGGTGTGGAGCCG
>VAZM01000289.1 GCA_005883135.1 Alphaproteobacteria bacterium | reverse complement strand
AAAACGCGGCGCGCGCGAGGGCGCTATTCCGGCGTGCTCTGGCGCAGAATGTCGCGGAACTCGGCTTCGAGCGCGGCGAGCGCTTCCATCAACGCGGCGGAATTGAGCTGCCGGGGGACGCCGGTCGGGAGCGCGTAGGCCGGATCATCCGGAAAATGCGCCTTATAGGCTTTCGCGTCCAGCATGGCGCCGCTCCTCGCTTTGGCGGGCGAGCATTGCTTGGCCGGGGTTAAGGTTGGGTTAAGCATGCGGCGCGGTTCGCTTTTGGCCCGCGCGTGTTGCCATAGCGCCACACACAAGTGTCGCGTCGATCAGCGCTAAGCCCGGAACTGCACGAAATTCGCGGAGCCGTCGCGGGCGATGCGCGCGGGGAGATCGATCTCCCATGCCAAGTAGTCGCGCATCGCGGCGGCGCGGTCGCTCGGCCGCTCATAGGGCTTGAGCCAGACGTCGATCGCCTCATCCGCCATTTTCGGATCGTCGGCCGTGAGCGCGCGGCCAGAGTCGAGCCAGGCGGCATTGCCGCCGTCCAGCGCGCGCACGGAGCCATTCGCGAGCGTCCGCGCCTCGTTCGCCGCGCGGCCGGCAAGCACGCCGTCCGCCGACGTGAGCACCAGCGTGCCGCGCAGCGGCACGTTCGCGAGCGCCCGCGCAAGGCGCGAGCGGATCGCAAACCACGCGCCGGGAATGTGCGCCTCGAGATAGTCGCGGCTCGACGAAAGGTCGACGACGGTCGCCGCATCGCGCGCGATGAGCGCGGCGAGGCCGGCGCAATCGACGCGCAGCTCGGGCGGCGGCGGCTCGCCCAGGACCGGTACCGCCGGCGGAGCGGTGTCGCGCCCTTCCTCTGCCAGCACGAAAACGTCGCGCCAGCCCATTTGGCGCAGCCAAGACGCGGTCATCACCGCGCGGACTTCGGCCGGGTCGATCAGCACGATGCGCGCCCCGAGCGTGCCGACATACTGGTCCGTTGCCTGCACCAGCTGGCCGCCGGGAGCGGAAACGGCGCCCGCCACGTGCCCGGCCGCGTATTCGTGCGGATCGCGCACGTCCAAGAGATAAAGCGTGCGCGCCTCCTCGGCGCGCCAGCGCGCCAACGTCGCGGCGTCGATGCGCGAGATGCCGAAGCGGCGGGCCACGCGCTCGGCGGCGGCCTTGGCCCAGCCGAGCGCCGCGTGCGAGACCTCAGGCGCGCGCGCAGCCTTGCCGCTCTCGCAGGCAAGGCCGGCAAGCGTCCAGCCCATGGTGCCATTGCGCAGCGCCACTACCTTGTTGGGCACCCCCGCGTTGATCAGCGACTGCGCGCCGATGATGCTGCGGGTGCGGCCGGCGCAATTGACCACCACCATCGTGTCCGCCGAAGGCGCGAGGTCGCGAATGCGCAGCACCAGCTCCGCGCCCGGCACGTTGACGGCGCTCGGAATGGAGACGCGGTGGTATTCGTCGAATGGCCGGCTGTCGAGCACGACGACGTCGGTGCGCGCGCGCATCAGTGCTTCCAGCTCTTGCGCGGAAATGCTCGGGGTTGAGCTCGCGTGCTCGACGAATTCACCGAACGCCTTTCTCGGCACGTTGACGCCGGAGAACAGTTCGAAACCGGCTCGCGCCCAGCCCGCAATCCCGCCCTCGAGCGCATGCAGGTCGGTGTAGCCGGCGCGTGCGAGGATATCGGCCGCGCGTTCGGCCAACCCATCGGCGTCGTCGCACAGCACGATGCGCGTGCCTCGCCGCGGCACCAGGCCGGCGAAGGTGAGCTCGAGCCGGCTCAGCGGCAACGAGCGCGCGAACAGCAGATGGTTTTGCGAGAAGAGCAGCTCCTCGCGCACATCGATCAGCGCCAGCTCTTCCCCGTCGGCGAGCACCGCCTTCAGGGCGGACGCGCTCAGCGGCTGCAGAGACAGCGTCATTTTCGACTGTCGCGGAATTGTTGAGTTGGAGCGGGCACGGGACTGGGTCTGCTCCCTCCCCCCTTGCGGGGGAGGGGTGGGGAGGGGGGTGATGCGGTGTTTCTCGGTCCGTGCCTCACACAACGACCCCCACCCCCAACCCCTCCCCACAAGGGGGAGGGGAGCCGACTGCGATTGTGGCGCGCGTATCGATTGACAGGTCCTTGGTCGTGGGCAGGCTCACGTCGCTTGTTGCGGCGTCATCTGCTCGACTTTCCCGGAGGCAAGATCGAAGCGCACGCGGTTGATCTTGTCGAGGTTGGTGCCGGTCACGCGCACGAATCGAGCATGGTCCGGATAGTCGATCGAATGGATGGTGCCGTCCTGATAGATGCCGGCATGTCCGGGCAGCAGGCGATACTTCTTGACCGGCTTGAGCTTGGCCTTGGCGGGATCGGCGCCGTTGTCTTCGCGCTCCCACTCGACCATGTCGGTGTAGTGGCTCGCCTGTCCGTAGATCGCCCACGATGCGCCGTGATCGTGCGGCGGCGATACCCGCGCCTTGTCGTTGATATGGGCGAGGACCTGGAACCCGAGCTCCGGGTCCTCATAGAGCAGCTTCAAGCCGCGCGGCACCTGGTCGCCGCAGTACTCCTCAACAAAGTCGCGGTTCGAGAGCAGCTGCTCAAGCTTTTGGCGAACCTGCTCGCGGCCATTGGGTCCGCCGTCGCGCTTGAGAATGGCGCGACAATCGGACACGAATTGATCGAGGTCATAAGCCATGGCTGCCTCCTTGGGGCGAATGGCGCTAGCTTCGCGCATCGCGGCGGCGGGCGCTAGGCGTTTTCGTTGATATTCAGGGACCAACCGGCGTCATGGCCGGGCTTGTTGTTTAGTCCGGGGACATGACCGACGCCTGTTCGGAGACATCACCGACACCTTCCTTGCTGGTCAAGTCAATGTTGGCGATCTGGTGGGCGCCGAAGAAGATGCCGTAGCGGCGATCCACGTCTTGATCTTGCTATAAAACAAGACGTGGATGCCCGCGACATAAGCGCGTTTGCGCGCGTCTTCCGACGCGCTATGCGCGGGCATGACGGACGAGGCCGCGACATCGCAGCCGCGCTCGCGCGAGCCCGAGTTCTGTGGAGAGGGAGCACTAACCGCACACGCGCGGAAGCATAGAGCTAGCCTTGCTCATGGACTCGGTGGCATCAAGCCCGGCGATGGCCTTGTCCAGCGCCTGCCCGTCCTCGTCGGCGAGTCCGGCCTTGATCAAAGCTTCGAGCGTTGCGGCGGCATCGCGAGGCCGTCGCCAGGGGGGCATCGTCGGACATCCGAGCGGCGGCCCGCGGCGTGAGTTTGCCCGCCGGATCGGGTACGTTACCGAAATGACGTCCCAAGGCTCGAACCCGCAAGGCTCGAACCCGCAAGGCTCGATCGCGGCTCCCATTCTGGAGGCCGCACGCGTCACGTTGCCGTTCGGCGGCGTCAAGGCGCTGACCGACGTCAGCTTTTCAATCCGCGAGCGCGAGTTGTTCTCGATCATCGGGCCGAACGGTGCCGGCAAGACCTCGATCGTCAACTGCATCTCGGGACGATACCGGCCCACCGTGGGGAAGATCCTCTACCGTGGGCAAGACATCACGCGGCTCAGGCCCAATGCGCGCGCGACGCTTGGCATCGGCCGCACGTTTCAGAATCTCGCCTTGTTCCATCACATGACGGTGCTCGATAACATCATGGTGGGGCGGCATCATCTGCTGCGAAACAACTTCATCACCGGTTCGCTCTATTGGCTGACCGGCGCCCGGCGCGAGGAGCTCGCGCATCGGCGCAAGGTCGAGGACGTCATCGAATTTCTCGACCTGCAGCCGGTGCGAAAGGCCGTGGCTGGCACGTTGTCGTATGGGCTGCGCAAGCGCGTCGAGCTCGCCCGCGCGATGGCGCTCGAGCCGAGGCTGATCCTGCTCGATGAGCCGATGGCCGGCATGAACCTCGAAGAGAAGGAGGACATGACGCGCTACGTCATCGACCTGAACGAAGAGTTCGGAATGACAGTGGTCATGATCGAGCACGACATGGGCGTGGTCATGGATATTTCGCATCGGGTCATGGTGCTCGATTTCGGGCGCAAGATCGCGGAGGGCGAGCCCGCTGCAATCCTCGCCGACCCGCACGTCAAGAGCGCCTACCTGGGCGAGGAAGATGATGCGCTGGTCGATCTGGACGACCAGCCGCGCCGCCCCGTCGAGGCGCGCCCATGATGGACTATGCCGCGCGCGCTGCCAGCGCCGATACGTTCCCGAAGCTGCTGCGGCTCAATGCAGGCGAGCACGCGGCGGAGATTGCATTTCGCGAGAAGGACCTGGGCGTCTGGCGCGAATACAGCTGGGCCGACTATCAGGCGCGGGTACGCGACTTCGCGCTCGGACTCGTCGAGCTCGGGCTCGGGAAGGGTGATGTCGTCGCGCTGATCGGCGACAATCGGCCGGACTGGGTTGCGGGAGAGATCGCGGCGCATGCAATCGGCGCCATGAGCCTCGGCATGTATCGCGACGCGCTCGATGAGGAGGTGGCCTATCTGCTCACTGCCGGCGGCGCCAGGATCGTGTTCGCCGAGGATGAGGAGCAGGTGGAGAAGCTGCTGGGCCTGGGCGCGCGGACGCCGGACTTGCGGCATATCGTTTATTCGGACCCGCGCGGCATACGCAAGTATTCCGACCCGCGTCTGATCCTGGCCGACGACCTGGCCCGCATGGGCCGCGAGCGCGCGGCGCGCGAGCCCGATCTCTACGATCGCCTCGTGGATGCGACGGAGGGCGGTGCGGTCGCCATGCTGTGTACGACGTCCGGCACCACCGCGCACCCGAAGATCGCGAGGCTGCCGGCGGAACGCCTGTTGCGGCACTGCGCCGCTTACCTGACTTTCGACCCCAAGGGCCCGGACGACGAATACGTCTCGGTGCTGCCGCTGCCGTGGATCATGGAGCAGGTCTACGCGCTCGGCAAAGCGTTGCTGTGCCGGATGAAGGTCAATTTCGTCGAGGAACCGGACACCATGATGCACGATTTTCGGGAGATCGCCCCGACTTTCGTGCTGTTCGCCCCGCGCATCTGGGAGGCCATCGCCGCAGATGTTCGTGCCCGGGTCATGGATGCCTCGCCGGCCAAGCAGCGCCTTTACGAGCTGGGGATGAAGGTCGGTCTGGCGGCGCTCAGGCGCGGGCGCCGCTCGAAGCTGGCGGAGGTCCTGCTTTTCCATGCGTTACGCGACCGCCTCGGGTTTACTCGGCTGCGTTCGGCGGCGACCGGCGGCGCGGCGCTAGGGCCCGACACGTTCCGGCTCTTCCGCGCGCTCGGCGTGCCGCTGCGCCAGCTCTACGGCCAGACCGAGCTCATCGGCGCCTACACGCTGCACCGCGGCGATGACGTCGATTTCGACTCCGTGGGTATAGGCTTCGATGCAGACATCGAGATGCGCATAGAGGCTCCCGACGTGAACGGCGTGGGCGAGGTCGTCACCCGCCATCCCAACATGTTCCTCGGTTACTACAAGAATCCCGAGGCGACCGCCGCCGACCTGCGCGAGGGTTGGCTGCACACCGGCGATGCCGGCTATGTCAACGCACGGGGGCATCTCGTCATCATCGACCGTATCCGCGATCTCGCGGCCACCGCCCGCGGCGCGCGCTTCTCGCCGCAATACATCGAGAACAAGCTCAAGTTCTCGCCTTATGTCGCCGAGGCGGTCATATTGGGCGCCGGCCGCGACTACCTGGCGGCGATGATCTGCATCCGTTTCTCCATCGTCTCGCGCTGGGCCGAGAAGAAGCGCATCTCGTTCACGACCTATACCGATCTCGCGTCGCGACCGGAGGTCTATGCGCTCATCCGCAAGGAGATCGAGGGCGTGAATGCGACGCTGCCGCCCGGGCAGCGCATCGCCAAGTTCCTGCTGCTCTACAAGGAGCTCGACGCCGACGACGGCGAATTGACCCGCACCCGCAAGGTGCGCCGCAGCGTCATCGGCGAAAAATACGGCGACATCGTCACGGCGATCTATGCCGGCAGGCCGGAGATCGACATCGACACGCTCATCCGCTTCCAGGACGGCACGACGCAGCGCGTCCAAACCACGCTCGCG
>VAZM01000288.1 GCA_005883135.1 Alphaproteobacteria bacterium | reverse complement strand
TGAGCGCAGGACCCAACGCGCCCTCGTGCGCGAGTACGAGACGATGCTCGAGGAGGTGCTGGCGCGGCTCAATAGCGAGAACCACCACATCGCGGTGGGGCTTGCCGCCATTCCGGAAAAAATCCGCGGCTTCGGCCACGTCAAAATGCGCCACCTCAAGGCAGCCAAGGCGGACGAAGCTGCGCTCCTCGATCAGCTGCGCGCCGGGGTCGCTCCGCTGCTCAAAGCGGCGGAATAGCCGCCTTTTCGGACCAGCCGCGGGGGCTCCAGGCGCGCGTCGGGTCAGCCGGTCTGATACCAAGTGCCGACTTGACCTGGGCTCGATCGCATTTTCTTATGCGCGACAACAATCTGCCGGCAAACGGCGGCAAGGGCCTGGCGGCCCGCGGGACTGGACGCGGTGAAGGGAGGATTGCCGTGGCGACCGAAGCCGTGTGCGCGGATACCTTCCCCAAGTTGTTGATGCGCAACGCCCGCTTGTTTGCGGGTCGTCCCGCCTATCGGCACAAGGATCTCGGCATTTGGCAGGTGTGGACCTGGGCGCAAGTGCTCGACGAAGTACGCGCCTTTTCCGTCGGTCTGCAGGAGCTCGGGCTCGCGCGGAACGACAAGGTTGCCATCATTGGCTCGAACCGGCCGCGCCTGTACTGGGCAATGTGCGCCGCGCAAGCGCTCGGCGGCGTGCCGGTGCCGATCTACGCGGACTCCGTCGCCGAGGAGATGGCCTACATCCTCGACCATGCCGAGGTGACGATCGCGGTGGTCGAGGACCAGGAGCAGGTCGACAAGCTCTTGTCCATCGTCGAGCGTCTGCCGCGCCTTGTGCTCATTGTCTACGACGAGCCGCGCGGGTTGCGCGACTACGACCACCAGCGGCTCAAATGGATCGACGATGTGCAGAAGGTCGGCCGCGATCGCCTCAGCGCTGGCGCCGGCCGCCTGCAGCGCTGGGAAGCCGCTGTTGCCGCCGGGCGAGGCGAGGATCTCGCCGTCATGCTCTACACCTCCGGCACGACCGGACGACCCAAGGGCGTGATGCTCACGTTCGACAATCTCATCGTCTCGGCGATCAACGGCAACCGTTTCGACAGCCTCGGGCCCGACGAAGAGGTCGTCGCTTATCTTCCGCTCGCCTGGGTCGGCGATCACGTATTTTCCTATGCCCAGCCCTTCACCGCCGGTTTTTGCGTCAACTGTCCGGAGAGCCCGGAGACCGTGAGTGAAGACCGCCGCGAAATCGGCACCACCTACGCCTTCGCCCCGCCGCGCATCTACGAAAATCTCATCACGCTGACCATGGTGCGCATGGAGGATGCCGGCCGTTTCAAGCGCCACATGTTCCATTACTTCCTCGCCGTGGCGCGGCGCTGGGGCGAAAAAATTCTCAACCGGGAGAAAGTGCCGCTGCATGCGCGGCTCTTGTACTGGTTTGGGGAGCGCCTGATGTACGGTCCGTTGAAGAATCGGCTCGGGGTGTCCCGCATCCGCCTCGCCTATACCGCCGGCGAGGCGATCGGCCCGGAAATCTTCCGCTTCTGGCGCGCGCTCGGCGTCAATCTCAAGCAGCTCTATGGGCAGACCGAGGCATCAGTGTACATCACCGCCCAGCCGGACGGCGAGATTTATGCCGACACCGTCGGCAGGCCGAATATCGGCGTCGACATCAAGATCGACGACAATGGCGAGGTGCTGTTCAAGTCGCCCGGCGTGTTCGCGGGCTACTACAAGGACCCGGAGAAGACGGCGGAGACCAAGACCCCCGACGGCTGGGTGCATACCGGCGACGCCGGCCTGATCGATACCAAAAGCGGCCATCTCAAGATCATCGATCGGGCCAAGGATGTCGGGCGGCTCAACGACGGCTCCTTGCTCGCGCCGAAGTACATCGAGAACAAGCTCAAGTTCTATCCCAACATCCGCGAAGCCGTGGTCTACGGCGACAAGCGCGACTTCGTCTGCGCCATGCTGAACATCGACCTCACCGCGGTTGGAAACTGGGCCGAGCGCAACAACATCGTCTACGGCTCGTATCAGGAGCTGGCCGGGCACCCGCAGGTCTACGACATGCTCGCGGAGCATGTGGAGGAGGTGAACCGGTCGCTGGCGGACGAAGGCATGGCCGGCGCACAGATTCGGCGCTTTCTCGTCTTGCACAAGGAACTCGACGCCGACGACGGCGAAATCACGCGCACGCAGAAGGTCCGCCGCGCCTTCGTCGCCCAGCGCTATGCGCCTTTGATCGCGGCGCTGTACGGCGGCGCGCGGGAAGCCGACATCTCGACCGAGGTGACGTTCGAGGACGGCCGCAAGGGCATGCTCTCCGCGCGCGTCAAAATCCGCGACGTGCAGACGATGCCGGTGCCCACGATGGAGAAGGCGGCGTGAAGCTGCAGCAAACGCCGCGTGTTTGCTCTTCCCACCCGAATGTCAGGGTCATCGCATGAGGGCGCCGAGCGGGCGCGACATTGCGGCTGGCGAGGCGCTACTCGCGGTCGAGAATGTTTCGCTCGCCTTCGGCGGCGTCAAGGCGATCAGCGACGTTTCGTTCGACATTCGCAGAGGCGAGATCCGCGCCATCATCGGTCCGAACGGTGCGGGAAAGACTTCGCTGCTCAACGTCATCAACGGCTTCTATCAGCCGCAGCGGGGCCGCATCACTTTCAAGGGCCGGCCGCGATCGGCGATGCGGCCATATGAGGCGGCGCTCGGCGGGATCGCCCGCACCTTTCAAAACGTGGCGCTGTTCAAGGGCATGACCGCGCTCGACAATATCATGGCGGGCCGGGCGCTGAAGATGCGCCGCGGCTTCTTCTGGCAGCTCTTGTGGATCGGGCCGGCGCTTGCGGAGGAGATCGAGCAACGCCGCCGCGTCGAGGAGATCATCGACTTTCTAAAGATTCAGCACGTTCGCAAGATTCAGGTCGGCAAGCTCCCCTACGGTCTGCAGAAGCGGGTCGAGCTCGGCCGCGCTCTCGCCATGGAACCCGACCTGCTGCTGCTCGACGAGCCGATGGCCGGGATGAATCTCGAGGAGAAGGAGGACATGTCCCGCTTCATCCTCGACGTCAATGCGTATTACGGCACCACCATCGCGCTGATCGAGCACGATATGGGGGTGGTGATGGATCTGTCCGATCGCGTGCTCGTGCTCGATCACGGCGTCAAGATCGCCGACGGCGTGCCGGCCGAGGTGCAGAGCAATCAGGCGGTGATCGACGCCTATCTCGGCCTGAGCCATTGAGGACGCGATGCTCGGCCCCGTTCTCGAAACCTTGATCGGCGGGCTGATGACCGGAGTGCTCTACTCGTTGGTGGCGCTCGGCTTCGTGTTGATCTTCAAAGCCTCCGGGGTGTTCAACTTCGCGCAAGGGGCGATGGTGCTGTTTGCCGCGCTGTCCTTTGCACGATTGTCCGAGGCCATGCCGCTCGTCCTCGCGTTCGCCCTCTCCGTTCTGATCATGATCGCGCTTGCCTACGCGATCGAATTTCTGGTGCTGCGCCGCCTGGTCAATCAAGAAGGCATCATCCTATTCATGGCAACGCTGGGGATTGCATATTTTCTAGAGGGCTTCGGGCAGAGCATTTGGGGCAGCGATATCTACAAGATCGGGCTGGGACTGCCGACGAATCCGATCTTCATTTTGGAGTCAGTCTTTCCTGGCGGGCTGTTGATCGATCCGGCTGAGCTCATTGCCGCGATCATCTGCGCCGTCATGGTGCTGGTGCTGGCCGTGTTCTTTCAAGTGACGCGGATCGGCCGGGCATTGCGCGCCGTCGCCGACGATCACCAAGCGGCGCAATCCGTGGGCATCCCACTCAATCACATCTGGCTGATGGTCTGGGCGGTATCGGGGCTCGTCGCGCTGGTCGCCGGGATGATGTGGGGGGCCAAACTCGGCGTGCAGTTCTCGCTTTCGCTCATCGCGCTCAAGGCGCTGCCGGTGCTCATCCTGGGCGGGTTCACCTCCATTCCGGGGGCGATCGTTGGCGGGCTGATCATCGGCGCCGGCGAAAAGCTCGCCGAGGTGCTGCTCGCCCCGGTCCTTATCCGCACCTTCGATCTCGCCGGCGGCGGGATCGAGAACTGGTTCGCTTACGTGCTCGCGCTCGTGTTCCTGCTCGTTCGCCCGCAGGGTTTGTTCGGCGAGCGCATCATCGAACGGGTATGAGCCGTGCTGTACCGCGAAGTCGGCCAGTTCAAGACCTCGTACGGCGCCGATCAGGCGATCTTTCCGATCGCGCAGGATCGCTGGTTCGTATTCGCTCTCATCGCGTTCGCGTTTCTCGCGGTGCCGCTGTTCGCAGGCCAGTATCTCTACACCGAGGTGCTGATCCCGGTGCTCATCCTCTCCATTGCGGCGATCGGGCTCAACATTCTCACCGGTTATTGCGGCCAGCTCTCGCTCGGCTCCGGCGGCTTCATGGCCGTCGGCGCCTACGCGGCCTACAATCTGGCGCTGCGGCTGCCGCAAACCAACATCATTCTGGTGTTTCTGTTCGCCGGCTTCATGGCGATGCTGGTGGGCATTCTGTTCGGGCTTCCTTCGCTGCGCATCAAGGGCTTTTACCTCGCGGTCGCGACGCTTGCCGCGCAATTCTTCCTCGAATGGGCCTTCGCGCGCGTCAAATGGTTCACCAACTACGCGCCATCCGGCTCGGTCGCGGTCGGCCGGATCGAGCTATTCGGGATTACGATCGATACCCCGGCCAAGATCTACATCTTCGTGCTGGCGATGACGGTCGTGCTCGCGCTGGGCGCCAAGAACCTGGTGCGCGGCCGGATGGGACGCATGTGGATGGCCATGCGCGACATGGACATCGCGGCCGAGATCATCGGCATCCGGCCGCTGCATGCCAAGCTCTCCGCCTTCGCTGTGTCGTCGTTCTATATCGGCGTGGCAGGCGCGTTGTGGGGGTTCCTGCGGCTGGGTTCGTGGGAGCCGCTGGCGTTCGACGTGAATCGCTCCTTCCAGGTGCTGTTCATGATCATCATCGGCGGGCTCGGCAGCATCCTGGGGTCCTTCCTCGGCGCCTCCTTCATCGTGCTGCTCCCGATCTTTCTCAACCAGCTGCCGACATGGCTCGGCATCGCGATGTCGACCGCAACGATCTCGCATATCGAATTCATGTTGTTCGGCGCGATCATCGTGTTGTTTCTGATCGCCGAGCCGCACGGGCTGGCGCGGCTGTGGGCGATCGCCAAGGAGAAGCTTCGTCTGTGGCCGTTCCCGTATTGAGGCCGCGACAATTCGCGGGCACACTTGTGCCCAGAGGCGGGGTAGAACCCCGCAAATGGCCGGCCGGCAATGGCCCGGACCGGTCCGTCGATGGAGGAATCCCCATGACTCGTACGGCAATAGCTGGAAAATACGCCGGGATTGCGCTCGCGGCGGTGTTGGCGACGATGGCTGCGCCGGCGCTGGCGCGGAACGAGCAGTTCATCCCGCACTTGGTCTATCGGACCGGCGCCTACGCGCCAAACGGCGTTCCATTCGCTAATGGCATTGCAGATTATTACAAGCTCATTAACGAGCGCGACGGCGGCATCAACGGGGTGAAGATCGCGTGGGAGGAATGCGACACCGGATATGCCACCGACCGCGGCGTGGAATGCTACGAGCGTCTCAAGGGCAAGGGTGTGACCGGCGCCGCCTACGTCATCCCGCTCTCGACCGGCATCACGTTTGCACTGACGGAGAAGGCGCCGGCCGACAAGATCCCGATCATCTCCATGGGCTACGGCCGCTCGGACTCGCGCGACGGGTCGGTATTCCAGTGGAATTTCCCGCTGCTCGGCACCTATTGGACGGCTGCCGACATCATCCTGCAGAACATCGCCAAGAAGGAAGGCGGGTTCGACAAGCTCAAGGGCAAGAAGATCGCGCTGGTCTATCATGACTCGCCTTATGGCAAGGAGCCGATCGCGCTGTTGCAGAAGCGCGCGCAGATGCACGGCTTCGAGCTGCTGCTCTACCCCGTGACCCATCCGGGCGTCGAGCAGAAGGCGACCTGGTTGCAGATCCGGCAGAACCGTCCCGACTACGTGCTGCTCTGGGGCTGGGGCGTGATGAATTCGACCGCCATCAAGGAGGCGGTTGCTGTCGGTTATCCGCGCGAGAAGATGTACGGCGTGTGGTGGTCAGGTGCCGAGCCGGACGTCCGGCCGGCCGAAGATGGTGCCAAGGGATACAATTCGGCCGCGCTGCAGCACACCTCCGGCCGCTTCAAGCTGCATGACGATCTCAAGAAGTACGTCTACGACAAGGGCCAGGGCGCCGCGCGATGGGAGGATACCGGCGAGATCCTC
>VAZM01000633.1 GCA_005883135.1 Alphaproteobacteria bacterium | reverse complement strand
CGCCGAAAGCAAAGGCGAGGGCGAGGGGCAGAAGCAGCTGCGCATCTGGTGCCTCCTGTCTTTCTCCGGCATGGCCGGGCTCGTCACCGCAAGTCCGGGTTTACCCGACTTGCGGCGCTTAATACTGCGGAACTCGGGCAAGCCCGAGTTCCGGTGCCATCCACGTCTTTGTCACATGCGAGAAAATAAGACGTGGGGCATGACGGGCCGCACATTCTGTTGTTGATTCATTTGGCCTTGTCGAAAGCGATGCCGAAGCCGAGCAGCGGCAAGCTCATTTCGACCGGTTTCTTGTTGGCGTCCTGCACGGTGATCTTCAGGTCGGTGCCGGTGCGCATGGCGGCGATGAGCTTGTCCGAGAGTGTCATGGCGACGAAGCAGCCGACATTGGTGCAAGTCTGGATCGCCTGGCGTTCGGGGGCGCCGTTATCGACCTTGACCAGCACCGGCTCGGTGAGATTGAGGCCGAGCGGCAGCGTCATCAGCATCGCGCCGCTCTTGCCGTCGGCTGCCGGCCGCACCGCCACGGAGAGGACCAACTGCCGCGTTTCGCGATGGAAAACTTGCTGGACCGCGCGGCACTCCAGGGTCTTGCCGTCGCCCGAGCACTCGACCCGCCACGCGGCGGGCGGGCTTTCGGGCGCTTGTTGCGCCGGCGCCGCGCTGGCCGCCATACCGGCCAAGAACGCCGCCACGGCGGCTGTCGCCGCGGTGCACTTGCGCGCCGATGCGAGACGACGACTCACGCGCATGGCTTATTCCTCCGGGCGAGAGCGCTTAAAGCATGCCGATGAGGTCAGCGCTACACTCATCGGTCCAGCAAGCGCCTGTAAACAACCGAATAACTGTGGTCGAAACGTGCCTCGATGTCCCGCTCCGCGTTGTCCGGGGCAGGGGTGGAACGACATTGCGCCGCGTCCATTGGCCCCATAGACTATGCGGCAAATGCCGCAGCCGGCGCTCGGAATGGCCGGATCAGATCAAAGCAGGGCTGGAAACATGAATATCCGCGAAACCGCGCCTCGGATCACCGAGCTTGAGAAGATTTCCACGCGCACCGACACCCGCGATTATCTCGCCAAGGCTGCGTCGACCAAAGAGAAGCTCAAGGACTGGCTCGTCGTCGACGTCGATGCCCACGTCAACGAAACCGCGTTCTGGTCGGAAGTCACCGACCGCATCGACAACGAGGTGCTGCGCTACATCGCCGAGGCGTTCCGCGACCGTGGCCCCGCGCCCGGCTTGTTGAACATCAACGGTCCGCTTTACCAGGACGTGGCCGGCCGCATCATGCATCAGCAGAAGCTGGCCGAGCCGACGCCGCCCGGGCTGCATCGTCAGGTGCAGCTCACGCAGCGGGCGATGGACGCGCTGGGCATCGACTACATGGTGGTGTTTCCCACGCCCATGCTGTCGCTCGGCATGCATCCGCAGATCGACGTCGAAGTGGCCCTCGGCAATGCCTATAATCGCTGGTTGATCGAGGAAATCCTGCCGCAGGATAAGCGGCAAAAAGCGTTGCTCTACCTGCCGTTCAATGATCCGGACGCCTGCGTGGACACGGTCGAGCGCTTCGGCGACGCGCCCGGCGTGGTCGGCTTCTCCGTCACCTCGACCCGGCACAAGCCGGTTTGGCACAATTCTTATATGCGGCTCTACGCGGCGCTCGAGGAGGCGGGCAAGCCGCGGGCAAGCCGCTCGGCTTCCACGCCGGCTTCACCTGGGCTGATCCGTCGTTCCAGCAACTCAACCGTTTTATCGGCATGCACTCACTGTCGTTCGCGCACTACAACATGGTCCACATGACCAATTGGGTGCTCAACGGCCTGCCGGAGCGCTTCCCCAAGCTCAAGGTGATCTGGATCGAGAGCGGGCTTGCCTGGGTTCCGTTCGTCATGCAGCGGCTCGACTCCGAATACATGATGCGCACGTCGGAGTGCCCGCTGCTCAAGCGCAAGCCGAGCGAGTACATCCAGGACATGTACTTCACCAGCCAGCCGCTCGAGCGCAGCAACATGAAGCTCACGCAAGCGACGTTCGAAGCGATCAGGGCCGAGACCCAGCTCCTCTATGCGTCGGACTGGCCGCATTGGGATTTCGACGCGCCCAGCTCGATCACCAAGTTGCCGTTCCTCAAGGAAGACGCCAAGCGCAACATCCTCGGGCTCAACGCCGCGCAGCTGTTCAATCTCGAAGTGCCGGCGGCGAAGTCGGGCGTGAAGAAATCCCCGCAGCCGGTCGCCGTTCCGGCCGAATGAGCACGCGGCCGGGCGGCCCGAGGTCGGCATGAGTTCATCCGCGGCCAGGGGCGATACGGCCGGCGCCGATTGCGGCGCGGCGTTTTGCGCATCGGTCGACGAGGCGCTCAAGAACGGCCGGCCGGATGCGGTGTCGGACGAAAACCTGCAGCATGTGCTCTCCGCCGCCGTTCGGCTCTATGCCGCCAAATCCGAAGAGCCTGGGCGGGAGCTTGCCCCGTTCGGCGACCGGCCCGTGAATGCGACCGAGGCGGTGACGGCGATTTGCGCGTTCATGCGCGCGGCCGATCTCAACTTCTTCGATCTGCAAATGTGGTACCGGCGCGGGGAGCGCGAGTGATCGGGCAAGCAAGGGTGAGGCGATGAACGAGATCATGGTGGGCGAGCTCAGCGAGTTCGTGGAAGGGGGCTATCGCGTGCTGCGGGTCGACGCGTTCGAGGTCGGAATTTTCCGCGAGGGCGACCGCCTCGTCGCCTATGAGAATCATTGCCCGCACGACGGCGGCCCGGTCTGTCAGGGGAAGGTGATCCCGCGCGTCGAGGAGGAGCTTGCGGCGGACCAGACCAGCCGCGGCCTTCGTTTCTCCAAGCGGCGCAACATCGTTTGTCCCTGGCACGGTTGGGAATTCGACCTCGAGACGGGCCGCCACTGCGGCGATCCGAAATATCGTCTGCGGCCGGTCGACGTGAAGGTGCGCGACAACCGAGTCTATGTCAGCGTCCCGCCGGCCGCCTGACAACGGCCTCATGTCTTGCGCGCGCTCCTCAGGATGAGAGCGGCTCGCGCGCTCTTCCGCGGAACCATTCCTTCATGACCGAGTCCCGGCTCGAGTTGAGCATCGCGCTTTCCGACAACGAGCGCACGCGGCCGCTGATCGAAGGCCGGGTCGTCCCGCAGGGGATCAAGCCGGTCATCA
>VAZM01000287.1:6127-8097 GCA_005883135.1 Alphaproteobacteria bacterium | reverse complement strand
GCGGCCAGAGTGATGCCGGATTTTCTCGCTGCCATCCATGTCCATCTGATCGAGATCAGCCCGGCGCTCGAGCGCCTACAGCGCAACGCGTTGACCGGCCGTGACGTGCCGTTATCGTGGCATCACGCCGTGGAGGAGGTGCCGGACGGGGCGCTGATCGTGCTCGCCAACGAGTTCTTCGACGCGCTGCCCGTCCATCAGGCCGTCATGTGCGCCGATGGCTGGCACGAGCGGGTAATCAAGATCGGCGAGAGCGACAAGCTTCACTTCAGCATCGATCGCGATCCCATCCCGTTGTTCGAAAAGCTTTTGCCGAGCACGCTACGGGGAGCCAAGATCGGCGAGATCTTCGAGTGGCGGGCCGACGCCATCGCGCTCGAGATCGGCCGGCGTGTCGCGCGCCGCGGCGGCGCCGCGCTGATTGTCGACTACGGCCATGTCGAGAGCGCCATCGGCGACACCCTACAAGCCGTCGGCGGCCATCAATTCGCCGAGCCGCTGCTCGCCCCGGGCCTGGTCGACCTCACCGCGCACGTGGATTTTCAAGCGCTGGGGGAGGCGGCTGAAGGTATGGGCGCGCGGGTGCACGGGCCGCTGCCGCAGGGCGAGTTCTTGCGCCGGCTCGGGATCGAGCAGCGCGCGGCGGCGCTCAAGGCGGCGGCTCCGCCCGATTATGCCGGCACGATCGACGCCGCGTTGGTGCGCCTCACCAGCGAGGACCGCACCGGAATGGGCCGTCTGTTCAAGGCCATTGCGATCGCCAACCCGAAGCTCGAGCGCCTGCCCGGCTTCGAGGCATGAGCAACAACCGGGGCATGGGCACATGATGCCAGTGGAAGATTCACGCCAGCGCCAAGGCGGCGAAGGCAAAATGGCAAATATGTTGGAGGCCAACTCGCTCCGCGCGCTCCAGCGCGTCCGCCATGCCTTCTTCACCCGCGGGGGCGGCGTATCGGACGGAGTCTATGCCAGCCTCAACGGCGGGCCTGGCTCTGAAGATGCCCCTGCCAAGGTTGCCGAGAATCGCGCGCGTATGGCGGCGGTGTTGGGGGTCGCGCCCGATCGCCTGCTCACCGCGTATCAGATCCATTCGCCCGACGTGGTGATCATCGAGCGGCCTTGGCAGCCGCACGAGCGACCCCGCGCCGATGCCATCGTGACTGCCGCGCCGGGGCTCGCAATCGGCGTGACCACCGCCGACTGTGCACCCGTCCTGTTTGCCGACGGAGCTGCTGGCATCATCGGCGCGGCCCACGCCGGCTGGCGCGGTGCGGCCAGCGGCGTTCTCGAAGCGACAATCGCCGCCATGGAGCGCTGCGGCGCGGACCGAGCTGAGATCTCGGTCGCGCTTGGCCCCACGATCCGCCAGGGGAATTACGAGGTCGGCCCCGAATTCATCTCCCGTTTCCTCGTCGCGAACGCGACGCCCTCGGCGACACCGCAGCATGCCCTGTTCGATCTTCCAGGCTATATCGTCGCCCGTCTCACTGCTGCCGGCATGCGCAGCATTGAGGATCTCGGCCATTGCACCTATGCGGATGCGGCGCGGTTCTTCAGTTATCGGCGCTCGACCCACCGCAAGGAGCGCGACTACGGCCGCCACGTCAACGCCATCGCGCTGACCGGGTGACGCAGTCGGGCAGGACCGACTCCTCGGGAGGCCCGGAAGGAACGGTGGGGCGTCGTCCGTTCGCCGACGGCGGCGAATCCGTGGGAGAACGCCTGTATTCACGCTTTCGTCATATTGCCAGCCTCGCCGCCTCCTTGTTATCAGGGCGCCGCGAGGGCGGAAGGCTTCCGCCAGGAGACAGCGATGCGGCCCAATAACGGGGCGATCAAGCTTGTGGCCGGCAACTCCAATCCGGCGCTTGCCGATGCCATTGCCGCTTACCTCGCGACCCCGCTGACCAAGGCGGTGGTGCGCCGCTTCGCCGACATGGAAATCTTCGTCGAGATCCAGGAAAACGTGC
>VAZM01000287.1:0-6112 GCA_005883135.1 Alphaproteobacteria bacterium | reverse complement strand
TTTCCGGCCAACGACAATCTGATGGAATTGCTCATCATCATCGACGCGCTGCGCCGCGCATCGGGTCGGCGCGTCACCGCAGTCATTCCCTATTTCGGTTACGCCCGGCAAGACCGCAAGCCTGCACCGCGCACCCCGATCTCCGCCAAGCTCGTGTCCAACCTGATCACGCGCGCCGGCGCCGATAGGGTCATGACGCTCGACCTTCACGCCGGCCAGATCCAGGGATTCTTCGACATCCCGACCGACAATCTCTACGCCGCCCCGATGATGGTGCGCGACATCAGGGAGCGTTTCGACGTGAGCAAGGTGATGGTGGTGTCGCCCGATGTCGGCGGCGTCGGCCGCGCCCGCGGGCTCGCAAAGCGCATCAACGCGCCACTCGCCATTGTCGACAAGCGGCGCGAACGTGCAGGCGAATCCGAAGTGATGAACGTCATCGGCGAGGTCGAGGGCTACACCTGCATCCTGGTCGACGACATCATCGATTCGGGCGGCACCGTGGTGAATGCCGCCGATGCGCTATTGGACCAGGGCGCAACCGAGGTCTACGCCTACATCACCCACGGCGTGCTCTCCGGCGGCGCGGTCGCCCGCATCACCGCCTCGCGGCTCAAGGAGCTGGTCATCACCGACTCGATCCAGCCCACCCAGGCGGTCAAGGTCGCGCGCAATATCCGCACCCTCTCGGTCGCGAGCCTGATCGGCGAGGCGATCGGCCGCACCGCGGCGGAAGAATCGGTATCGAGCCTATTCGACTGACAAGACTCAGGAATTGCGCCTCGCGCATGCGGCGAGTGGATTCTCGCCTCCCGCAATATTGATTCCTCACTCCCGGGCGCCCGCGAGGGAACCTGTGGAGAAACGACTCCGCGCGGCGAGATATCCACCAAACAGTCGCCGCGGCGCAGCCCGATTGTGCTTTAGCCACTGGAATCAATGAGGCTATATTCGACTCACCAAGTGATTCGCCCCGGAGCGGTCGCTCAGCTCCACCGGGGACTGCGTCAGCGGCGGCGTGGTGTGCGTGCTCTTGACTTGCGCATTCCATGTCCAGGGTGGAGACCAAGCATGGCCCTCATCGAGTTTACCGAACAGCCCGATGGCAACCCGCTCGAGGTCGTCGAGCGGGTGGCTTCCAGCAACGGCTGGTCGTTCGAGCGGGCGGGCGAGGACGAGATCACGATCCTCGCCGCCGGAAAATGGACCGACTATCAGGTGTCCTACACCTGGATGTTCGACATCGAGGCGCTGCATCTCGCCTGCGCCTTCGAGTTGAAAGTGCCGGAGCGCCGCCGGGGCGAGGTGCAGCAGCTCATCTCGATGATCAACGAGCAGATGTGGGTCGGACATTTCGATCTCTGGACCCAGGATGGGCTCGTCATGTACCGCCACGCACTCGTGCTCACAGGCGGCGTCGAAGCTTCAGGCCGCCAATGCGAGGCATTGCTCGCCACCGCGCTCGACGCCTGCGAGCGGTATTTCCCGGCCTTCCAGTTCGTGGTGTGGGCGGGCAAGCCGGCGCGCACGGCGCTCGATGCCGCCATGTTCGATACGCAGGGGCAGGCCTAACCCAACGTCCGGTCGAGTCGGGCCGCCCCACCTGGGCTTCACCGAGCGACGGGCATGATGGAGGTTCGGGCAGGCCGATCTCGGTGAGGCCGGCCCGGACGCCATAACCGCGAAACTTGCCATGTCCGGCGTGCCGTGCCCCATTCAGAGGCCGGGCAGAGACTGCTGCCCGCAACAGTGCAGTCTGCGCAGACCGCGTAAACTTGTTTGCGCCGCTCGGCCGAATGACGGAGCATGGCATGAGCACACCGAGCACGGTGGAGGTACGCCCCCTCGCCGATCTGTCGCACACGATCCTTCTCGCCGGGGCAGGCAAGATGGGCGGCGCCTTGTTGCAGGGTTGGCTCGCGCTCGGCCTTTCACCCGACAAGGTCGCGGTCATCGAGCCGCAACCTAGCCCTGAGCTTGCGGAGTTGAGCAAGCACGGCCTGCGCCTCAATCCGGCACGCGATGTCGTCGGCCCGATCGCCGCCGTGGTGCTGGCGGTGAAACCGCAGATCGCGCCCGAGGTCGTACCTGCGCTCGCGCCATTCGTAGGCACAGGCACAGTCGTCGTTTCGATCATGGCCGGGCGGACGCTCGCCTTTCTCGCGGACAGCTTGCCGCGCGCCGCGCTCGTTCGCGCGATGCCAAACACGCCGGCCGCAATCGGCCGCGGCATCACTGTGGCGGTCGCGAACGCGCGCGTGGCGCCGGAGCAGCGGGCGCTCGTCGACGTACTGCTGTCCGCAGTCGGTGCGGTGGAATGGATCACGGACGAAGCACTCATGGACGCCGTGACCGCCCTGTCCGGCTCGGGACCCGCTTACGTGTTCTTGCTCGCCGAGAGCATGGCACGCGGCGGCGCCGCCGCCGGTCTGCCGCCGGCGCTGGCCGATAGGCTCGCGCGCGTCACGGTCGCGGGCGCAGGCGAGCTGCTGCATCGCTCACCGCTCGATCCCGCGACGTTAAGGGAAAACGTCACCTCGCCCGGAGGCACCACCGCCGCCGCCCTCGAGGTGTTGATGGCCGAAAGCGGGCTCGAACGGCTGATGACCGCGGCGATCACCGCCGCGACCAAACGCTCGCGCGATCTGGCGGGGTGACGCGGTGGCTCCCCTGGAACGTTCCGCGGCGGCGGCCTAGATTGAGTCGGACGGGGGAGATCGGTTCAGGAGCTTGGCCATGGCTCGCAAAGCGCGGCGTAAGTCAGCCCCCCGGCCCACTTCGCGCAGCAAGCCCGAGCGCGATCGCATCGTCGACGCTTTTATGGCGCTGCTCGCCGAAAAACCGTTCGAGCGAATCGGGTTTGCCGACATCGCCGCAGCAGCCGACGTCTCGCTCTCCGAGCTGCGGGGCACATTCCCTTCGGCGCTCGCGATCCTCGCCGCGCAGGTAAGGGAGACAGACCGCGCAGTGCTCGCCGGCGGCGATACCGACATGGCCGAGGAGCCGCCGCGCGAGCGGCTGTTCGACGTCTTGATGCGCCGGCTCGAAGTGCTCGCGCCGCACAAAACCGCGGTGCGGTCGCTGATGCGCTCGGCGAGTCGAAATCCCGGGCTTGCCTTGGCCCTCAACTCGCTCGGCGTGCGCTCGCAGCAATGGATGCTGACGGCCGCCGACATCGCGGCCTCCGGTCCGCGCGGCATGCTGCGCGCCCAAGGACTGGCGCTGTTGTTCGCATCGGTCCTGCGCACCTGGGTCGACGACGAGGACCCCGGCCTTGCCCGCACCATGGCAGCGCTGGACCGCGCGCTCGCGCGCGGGCAGCGCTGGTCGGGCTTTCTGGACGATCTCCTGCGGATCCCTGGCGCCGTTTGCCGCCCGCGCCCGCGCCGGCGGCGCGCCGCGGACGACGAGGACACGGTTGCGGCTTAGATCGGCACCCGCACCGTCGCCCGCAATCCTCCGAGCGGGCTATCCGACAAGCTGATGTCGCCGCCATGGGAACGGGCGATATCGCGGGCGATGGCAAGCCCGAGGCCGGTGCCGCCTTCGTCCTGATTGCGCGCGTCATCAAGCCGCAAGAACGGCTTGAAGACCTCCTCCCGCAGATGCGGCGCGATACCCGGGCCGTCGTCGTCCACGGTGACGGTGAGCCAGCGGTGGTCGCGATGACCGGTGATGGAGATCGAAGGCGCATGCCGCGCGGCGTTGGAGACGAGGTTGCCCAGGCAGCGCTTGAATGCGGCTGGCCGCACCGTGACGATCGGATGCCCGTGAAAGTTCACACTCGACTTGTGGCCGTTGCGCTCGGCGTCCGCCTTGAGCTCCTCCAGGAATGCACCCATGTCGGTGGGCGCAGACTGCTCGCCCAAATCCCCGCGCGCGAAGGCGAGATAGGCCTCCAGCATGCGGCCCATCTCGTCGACGTCCTTCTTCATGGCTTCGAGCTCGGGGCTGTCGCCGATCAGCGCAAGTTCGAGCTTGAACCGGGTGAGGATAGTGCGCAGGTCGTGCGAAACTCCCGCCAACATGGCGGTACGCTGCTCCAGCGCGCGCTCGATGCGGCGCTTCATTTCGATGAAGGCTACCGCCGCGCGTCGAACCTCGCGCGCCCCGCGCGGCCGGAAATCAGGGACTTCGCGCCCTTTGCCGAAACTTTCTGCGGCATCGGCCAGCCGCAGAATCGGCCTGATCTGGTTGCGCAGAAACAGGACCGCCACTGTGATCAGCACGAGCGAGGTGCCGACCATCCAGGCGAGAAAGATATGCGAGTTGGAGACGTAAGCGGCGCGGCGGGGCGCGAACACGCGCATGACTGCATTGTCGAGCTTGACACGGATCTCGAGCAGCGCCGAGCGCCCCACGGTGTCGATCCAAAACGGCCGCCCGATCTGTTTTCTGACCTCCTCCGAGAGCGCCTGGTCGACCAGCGAGAAGAACGGCTTGGGCCCCGGCGGCGGCAACTCGGTGACCGGTAGAAAGTCGACGACCAGACCGAGCTTGTCTTGGCCGATGCGGCGCACCAGCGCCTGCTCCTGGGGAAACGCCTTGTCGATTTCGATCAGGGTTGCGATGTCCTGCACCACCCCGGCGGAGAGCCGCTGCGTGACTAGGTTGTAGTGCCGCTCCATGAACATGAAGGCGACCACCGATTGCAGGACCACCATGGGCGCGATGATGATCAGCAGCGCACGCGCATAGAGGCCTTTCGGCATCACCCCTTTGAGCACGGAGCTGGTGCGATCGTAGAGGTCGTAGCCGCGCTCCACCGTCGAACGCAGCGCGCTCAGGCTCGAGCGCAGCGCGGCCATGCCGACGTCGAGACTGGTCATGGCGTCGTTACCAGGCGATACCCGATGCCGCGCACGGTTTGCACCAGAAGCGGATTGGCCGGATCGTGCTCGATCTTGCGGCGCAGGCGATTGATCTGCACGTCGACGGCGCGCTCGCCGATCGCCCCGTCGTTGCCGGCGAGGGTTTGCCGCGGGACGGTCTCGCCGGGAGTGGCGGCGAGCAGGCGCAACATGTCCCGCTCGCGGTCAGTGAGCCGCACGATCTGCTCCCCGCGCTTGAGCTCGCCGCGTGCGAGGTGAAAGCGGAACTCTCCGAAGCGCACGGATTCCAACGCCGGCGCCGCGGCGGGGCGGGCGCGCCGCAGGATGCTGGCAACGCGCAATGACAGCTCTCTCGGCTCGAACGGTTTGCCGACGTAGTCGTCGGCGCCGATGGTCAGGCCTTCGATGCGACTCTGCGCTTCGTCCCGGGCAGTCAGCATGATGATCGGCACGCTCGAGGACGTGCGCAGATCGCGGGCGAGATCGAAACCGGTCTCCCCCGGCATCATGACATCGAGGATCAAGAGATCGAAGCGCAATCCGGCGAGCTTGGCGCGCGCGTCGTCGGCCGTCTCCGCCGTCGTGACGCGGTAGCCTTCGGCCAGCAGGAAGCGCGAGAGCAGATTACGGATGCGGCGGTCGTCGTCGACGACCAACAAATGGGGGGCATCGTCGGGGAGCGCGGCGGGTGCCGTGGTTGCGCCTCGCATCGCGGCCCTCAACTCAGCCGCGCGCCCGGCGCGCTCGATCGGCGCGCGCGATGAAGCGGAGCACGGCGTCGCGGTGTTCGACGTTGATCATGGCGGTCAGAAATCGGCGGGCGGCCTCGTGTGCGTTCGGACCGAGCTGGGAGAGCGCGCGCGCAATACGCGCGGTTTGCAGGCCGGCGAGCTTCATCGCCAAGGTCTCGCCTTTTGCCGTCACGTAGAGCAGGCGCTGCCGCCGGTCATTGGCGCCCTCCTTCTGCACCACGTAGCCCTGATCGATGAGCTGCTTGAGCACGCGGCCGAGCGATTGCTTGGTGATTTTGAGGATATCGAGCAGTTCCGCAACCTTCATGCCGGGATTACGGTTGACGAAATGCAGCACCCGATGGTGCGCGCGCCCGAAGCCCAGCTTCGCCAGCACGTCGTCGGGATCGCCGATGAAGTCCCGATAGGCGAAGAACAAAAGCTCGATGAGATCCCATATAGGTTCGTGGTCGCGGCCGGTTCGCTCGGCGTCGGGAAACGAGCGATCGGATGCGACGGGACTCGTTAGGTCAGCCATGTTGACATATT
>VAZM01000095.1 GCA_005883135.1 Alphaproteobacteria bacterium | reverse complement strand
GTCGCACATGTACGAAGCCGAGCGCAAAGGGGAGGGACTGTTTTTCATGCGCACCCAGGCTGCGATCAAGGCGGCGACCGTCACGCCGGAGCAGGTTTTCGGCGAATGGATCCTGCTCAAGGAATTCGAGAAGCCGCTTTGCAGGCTCACGCTGTCGAATGCCTCGGCCGGCGGAGAGAGTTACAAGATCACGGTGAAGCCGGGCTGCGATCCCTCCGTGGCGGATGTCGAGCTTTCGACCTGGCAGCTCGACAGCGAGGGTCTGCTGCTGACGGGCCGCGGCGGCAGCTGGCGCTTCTCCGAGAGCGACGCCACCAGTTGGGAGCGAATCCCGGCAAGCGCCGATCCCTTGGTGCTGATGCGGCAATAGCCGCCCGTCGCGCACGCTCGGCTCTTCTAACGGCGACTCTGCTGGTTGCTTGTAAACAGATCGAATCCGATCGCATGAATACGAGTTGGGCATCAAAGTCGGGAGGAAAACATGCGGAGGCGGAGACGTTTTGCGATGGGCGCGCTGCGAACAAGTGCGGCTGCGGGCGCAGCGGCGGCGGTCGGGCTCATCGTCTTGCCGGCTGTGGCGCAATCGCCGGGCGGCATCGCCGGTGTGACAGCGGCGGGCGCAGAGCCGCAGTTGGTGCAGGAGGGATTCGTCTTCACGGAAGGGCCGCTAGGAACGACGGACGGCGGCCTCTATTTCTCGGATATCCGGCCCAATCGGATCTACCGCCTCGAGCCCAATGGAAAGATTGCTCTCGTTCGCGAGCAGAGCAATGGCGCCAATGGCCTGGCGCTGACGCGTGACGGGGATTTGCTGGCGGCGGAAGGCGACGGCAAGCGAATCAGCAAACGCAGCCGCGACGGCACACTCACGACCGTCACCGAGGGCATCGCCGGCAAGCCGTTCCTCGCTCCGAACGATCTGATCCTCGACACCAAGGGCGGCATGTACATCACCGATCCCGGCCCGCGGCCGGTGGTGCCGGGCCGCACCGCCTATGTCTACTACCTGCCGGCCGGCGCCAAAGAGCCCATCGTCATCGACGATCAAATCGCACGGCCCAACGGACTGACGTTGATCCGCGACGGCAGGACCCTCATCGTCGACGACACGCTGGGTCCCGCGGTTTACGCCTATGACGTGCAGCCCGATGGCAGCGTGAAGAACAAGCGCGTGTTCGCGCAGCTGCGCGATATCCCGGAAGGCAAGGAGAGCGGCGCCGACGGCATGGCGCTCGATCGGGAGGATCGCGTTTACATTACGACTGTCGCCGGCGTTCAGGTATTCGACGCCGCGGGCAAATATCTCGGCACGATCAAAGTTGCGCGGCAGCCGGCGAACGCGGCCTTTTCCGGGCCGGACAAGCGCGTGCTCTACATCACGGCGCGAGAAGGTCTTTATCGCCTGGACATGCTGGCGCAAGGCCCCGATCGCATCGGCAAGTGAGCGCGGCGAAATGATCTGATACTGCGGCAAAGCTTGCTCAAATCAGGGAGACGAACATGTTTTCGATCGCATTCCCACGCTGGTTCATCGGCGTCATCGCGGCTATGCTGCTGCTCGGCCTAACGGCGCCTTTACATGCGAAGGACTTCATCAAAGGCGAACGTCCGCAGCAGCGTGGCTATTCCCAGGCGGTGATCACCGACGGCGGAAAGATCGTGTGGCTGGCCGGCGTGCTCGCGGTGGTCGATGATTCCGGCAAATCGCTCGCCGGCGACCTCGACGGACAAGTGCGGCAAATCTTCAAGCTGCTCAACGCGACGCTCGAAAAGGCCGGCGGCAAGCTTAGCGACATGGTGCAAATGACCGTGTTCATCACCGACGTGCGCTACGGCGATCGCCTGACCCAGCTCCGACGGGAGATATTCGGCGACAATTTCCCCGGCAGCGCGCTCATCACCGTCACTGCCTTGGCTGTTCCCGAGGCAAAGGTCGAGATTCAGGGCTACGCCGTCATCGGCAGCAAATAACGTTCTTGACCAGAATTGGACGCAGCCCGGGGCGGCAGACGTGCACCCCGCCTGCACGAGCGATTTCATTTTAGGAATTAGCGTCTCACCACATGCGGAGGATTTCAAATGACGTTCGAAGGCGGATGCTATTGCGGGAAAATCAGATACGTTGCTCAAGGCGAACCGCGCCTCAAAGCGCAATGCCTCTGCCGCGAATGTCAATACATCAGCGGCGGCGCACCCAACATGTTTATGCTGATGCCGCCCGAAGGGTTCCGCTACGTTAGCGGCACGCCAAAAGCCTTTGCGCGCAGCGATCTAGACCAACCGGTGACGCGCGAATTCTGTGACGCATGCGGCACTCACATTGCCACGCGGCGTCCAGGCCTAAATGCGGTAATCCTGAAAGTCGGAACGCTCGATGATCCGGGCCTATTCGGCGCCCCGCAAATGGCAATCTACGCGGTCGATCGACAACCCTTCCACGTCATCCCCGAGAGCCTACCGACCTATGAGCGGCTGCCACCGCGCTAATGCGCCGCCATCTCCTCGACCGTCCAGGCGCCGTAACCAACCACGCGCTCGCGGCCTCCCGCCGTATCTCCCGAATTGCGTAGCGCGAGCCGCCGCGGCGCGAGGCCTCGCCGGTTCGTCTCCACGATGAGCCCAGCCACGGCGAGAAAGCCGCAGGCTTCCCTGGGGCCGAGGCCTTGCCATTCGCCGCGCTCGATGGCGGCGGCGGTCGCGGCGTCAAGCCGCCGCGCCGTGTCGTAGTCGTGATAGTGGGAAAGATCGGAGCTGACGACGATCGCCGTTTCCGGCCCGCCCCAGAGCCGCCGCAGTACCTCGGCCACCTCTTGCGCACTCGCATCGCCGATCACCAGCGGCACTAGCGCGAAGGACGGCAAGAGTGCCTGCAGGAAGGGAAGTTCGACCTCGAGTGAATGCTCGGGCGCATGCGGGGCGTCGGCCTCGACGACAAGATCGGCGATGGCGGCGAGCGCCTGGCGGTCGACGGGAATGCGGCCGAGCGGGGTTGCGAAGGCATCGACCGTCGGCGCGGCTATGCCGCGCACGGGAACAAAATGCGCCGGCCCGATCAGCACCACGCGTTTGATCGCGTGGGCGCCGACGCGCAGCCGCGCAAATGCCTCCGCCGCCACGCTCCCCGAATAGACGTAGCCCGCATGCGGGGCAATCAGCGCTTTGGACGCGACGCCGGCGGATGCTTCCACCGCGCCGATAAGCTCCGCCACGCTCGCCCGCAGCCGATCTGGATCGCTGGCATAGAACAGCCCGGCCGCCGCCGGTGGTCGCACCTTTGGGCGCTGCGAATTCGGTTCCACCGTTGCCTCGCCGCCCTCCGCTTCCCAGATTTGGAATATAATACCGCGCCGAACTGGGCTTGGCTTGAGCATGGATCAATCGATCATCGAAGGCGTGCCCGGCCGCTACTGGCACTGGCTGGAGGATGGCCGCATCCAGTGCGACGTCTGTCCGCGCTATTGCAAATTGCACGAGGGCCAGCGGGGGCTGTGCTTCGTGCGCGCGCGCCAGCACGATCAGATCTTGCTCACCACCTACGGACGCTCCTCGGGGTTTTGCATCGATCCGATCGAGAAAAAGCCGCTCAACCACTTTCTTCCCGGCACGCCCGTGCTTTCATTCGGCACCGCGGGTTGCAACTTGACCTGCAAGTTCTGCCAGAACTGGGACATCTCCAAAGCGCGCGCACTCGACCGCGTGCAGGATCGCGCCTCGCCCGAGGCGATCGCCGAAGCGGCGGTGCGTAGTGGCTGCCGCTCGGTCGCGTTTACCTACAACGATCCCGTAATCTTCCTCGAATACGCCGTCGATGTGGCGCAGGCCTGCCGCGCGCGCGGGATCAAGACCGTCGCGGTGAGCGCCGGCTACATTGCGCCGCAAGCGCGTATCGAATTCTTCCGCCACATGGACGCCGCCAATATCGACCTGAAGGGATTCACCGACGGCTTCTACAAGACGCTATGCACGGGCAAGCTAACTCCCGTGCTGGAGACGCTCGAATATCTCAAGCACGAGACGCAGGTCTGGTTCGAGATCACGACCTTGCTCATTCCGGGCGCGAACGATTCGCCGCAGGAAATCGAGGCGGAGAGCCGCTGGGTCATGGAACGGCTCGGGCCCGACGTACCGCTGCATTTCACCGCGTTTCATCCGGACTGGAAAATGCTGGATACCCCGCCGACGCCGCCGCAAACGCTCAGGCTGGCGCGGCGCATCGCGATCGAGGCGGGGTTGCGTTACGTCTACACCGGCAACATCCATGACGGGGCCGGGCAGAGCACCTATTGCCATGGTTGCGGCGCCACGCTGATCGGGCGCGACTGGTACGATCTCACCGGTTGGAAGCTCAGCGCGGATGCCCGCTGTGCCGACTGTGGCGCGCCTTGCGCCGGCGTATTCGACGCCGCCCACGGACAGTGGGGCGCGCGGCGCCGAATGGTGAAAGTGCAAGCTTTCGCCGAGTCCTGATCGGGTTGCCGCAGAGGCGCATGACTGCGTGCGCGAGGCGCGCGGCCTCTACGTGAGCGCGCGCAGGTCGCGCCGCAGGCGTTCCGCGCCAGCGTGGGGAACGAGGCCGTCGATCTCGGCATGGGTGCGCCGCCAAACCGGGACGGCACGCGCGAGCAGCGCGCGGCCGGCGGCGGTGAGCTTGAGCCGGCGGCTGCGCCGGTCGCTGTTGTCGACGCTCACGGTGACGAGCCCGCGCCGCTCGAGCGGCTTGAGGGCGGCGGTCATCGTCGTGCGGTCCACGCAGAGAATTGACGCGACCGCCCCGATGCTCGGCGGCGTCGGCTGGTTCATCGCCATCATCATGGAGTACTGCCCGCTGGTCAGCCCGAGCGGGCGTAGCGCGTCATCGAACCGCCGGGCCAGCGCCCTAGCCGCGCGCTGCAGATGAAGGCACAGGCACGTGTCCCGAACGAACAGCGTGGTTTCGAAGGGAACTTCGTTTGCCTTTGACACGCCACAATTATGTTGATATCAATGTATTATGTCAAGCGAAGGCGGCCGCAACCAGGGATCGCAGGCGCTGCTCACGTACCGCAATCGGGTGGAGCGTCGATGAGTACAAACTCGAGCCAAAAGCAAACGATAGGGCGCGTGGTATCGCAGGAGGAGTGGCTTGCCGCGCGCAAGGCGCACCTCAAGAACGAGAAGGCGCTCACGCGACTGCGCGATCTCGTCGCCGCCGAGCGGCGTGCGCTGCCTTGGGTGAAGGTTGAGAAGGAATATGTCTTCGACACGCCTGAGGGCAAAAAGACGCTGGCGCAGCTATTCGAGGGCCGCAGCCAGCTGATCGTCTATCATTTCATGTGGCGATGGGATCTGGGCCAGGGCTGCGCCAGCTGCTCGTTCTTCGCCGATCACGTCGACGGTGCCAACATTCACCTCGCCAATCATGATGTGACCTTCGTGGCGATTTCGCGCGGGCGTCTCGCCGATCTCGAAGCCTACCGAAAACGGCTCGGATGGCGCTTCAAGCTCGTCTCGTCCTACGGCAGCGACTTCAATTATGACTATCACGTGTCATTCACGAAGGAGGAACTCGCTCGGGGGAGGATCTACTACAATTATGCCACGATCGAAGACGAGAAGTACTTGTCCGACGAACTGCCGGGCTTCAGCGTCTTCTACAAGCATGGGAACGGAGAGGTATTCCATACCTACTCGTCCTATGCGCGCGGCGGCGACCTGCTGCTCGGCGCCTACAACTTCCTCGACCTCACGCCGAAAGGCCGCAACGAGAGAGAAATCATGGATTGGGTGAGGCGCAACGACGAGTACGAAGCGCAAGCCGCGCAATCCGAGTGTCACCCGCACGCGCGGACGAGTGCGGCTTAAAGCCGCGCATATCGAACCCCCGCGAAACAAACCAGCAGACGTGAAAGGAGCAGATCGTGCCGATGACAGCACACGGAATCACGCCGTGCCTGTGGTTCGATACGCAGGCCGAGCAGGCGGCCAAGTTCTACGCCTCCATCTTCAAAGACTCCAAGCTCGGCAAGATCAGCCGCTACGGAAAAGAGGGAGTCGAGGTGCACGGCAAGCAGCCGGGCACGGTCATGACCGTTGCCTTCGAGATCGCCGGGCAGAAGTTGCTGGCGTTCAATGGTGGCCCGCAATTCAAATTCAACGAGGCGGTGTCGTTCCAGGTTCACTGCGAAACGCAGGAGGAAATCGATTACTTCTGGAGCAGTCTCGCCGAAGGCGGCGAGGAGGGGCCCTGCGGGTGGCTCAAAGACAAGTTCGGCCTCTCGTGGCAGGTCATTCCGACGGCGCTGCCGCAGATGCTCATGGATGAGAATTCCGAGAAGTCGCAACGGGTCATGCGGTCGATGTTGCAGATGCGCAAGATCGACCTTGCGGCACTCAAGCGGGCGCAGGCCGCCTGAACGCCGGTCGTTTCAACATCGAAAACCGAAAGGAGAGAAGCATGCCAGTGACACCGTACTTGTTCTTCGACGGCCGCTGCGAGGAAGCGCTCGACTTCTACAAGAAGGCGCTTGGCGCCAAGGTCGAGATGATGATGCGCTACAAGGAAAGCCCGGAGCCGCCGCCGCCCGGCATGGTTCCCCCCGGCAGCGAGAACAAGATCATGCATTCGTGTTTTCGCGTCGGCGATGCCCCAGTGATGGCATCCGACGGCTGCGCGCAAGGCAAGCCGAAATTCGAGGGCTTCTCGCTGTCCGTCAATGCCAAGGACGAAGCCGACGCCGACCGCATGTTCAAAGCGCTCTCTGATGGTGGAGAAGTGCGCATGCCGCTCGGCAAGACGTTCTTCGCCAAGCGCTTCGGCATGGTCGCCGACCGCTTCGGCGTGGGCTGGATGGTGATCGTCGAGCCGTAACGCTGCGGCAACGAGAGCGTCGTACCAGGAAAGACACGAGCTGCCAGAGTCCCGCGTGAACGCGTGGCTCTGGCGGCGCTTGTGCGCGCTCATGTTGCACACGAGAGATCGCCGAGCGGAACGTCAGCACTCAAGAAGGAGCATTCGGATGAGCTATGTCGATGGATTTATCGTGCCGGTACGCAAGCGCGACCTTGCCGCCTACCGGCGCATGGCAAAGCAGGCGGGCAAGGTGTGGCGCGAGCACGGCGCGCTCGAATTCCGCGAAAGCATTGCCGACGACGTCAGTTGGGGAAAGCGAACTTCCTTTCCGCGCAGCGTCAAACAAAAGAGCGGGGAGACCGTGATCTTCTCCTATATCGTTTACAAATCACGCGCCGACCGCGACCGCATCAACGCCAAGGTGATGAAGGATAAGCGGCTTGCGAAGATGATGGAGCCCAAGGCGTTGCCCTTCGACGCCAAGCGCATGATCTGGGGCGGCTTCAAGACCGTGATCGCTCTCTAGGGCGGACGCCGCAACGGTGACCGCGCGACTGCCGGCGCCACCAACGTTTGCTGAGGATCAGGACCGTGCGACACGGCGATTGATCCATCGCTGCGCTCTCCGGCCGCTGCGACCGCGGGATCATCTTACCCCGCCCAGCGGCTTGTCGAGCAGATTGACCGCGCTGCGCAAGACGTCGATGTGAATCGGCTCTGCGTCGATCGCCCAATATTTGGTATGCGTGAACGAGCGGGACTGGCCGCGCAGAGACTTCAAGTCGATATCGATGACGGCCGGACCGAACGCGCTCGCCACTGGTCCGCCGATGATGTCGCCACGAAAAACCAGCGAGGCGGAATCGTAAATGTTGGTCCAGCGCACGACCGCAAACGGTGCGGCGTGATGCAGTTCCCATACATGCGGCGAGGAGGGCGGCGGAAAACTGATCAGCTTGCTGGTTTCGAAACTCGGTCCGACCGGGAGCTTGTGGGTCGCCCGCGCGAGCTGGAAAACCTTCGGGTCGAGATCTTCGCGCAAGGGCGGCGATTGAGGAAGCTCGCGCTCGAATTTGCGTCTGGCGAGATCCTCTGCACTCGCCGCGATCAGGAATTCCGCGTGCGCGAGCGGACTTCCGAGCGTGACGAAATCCGTGATCAGCCAACGCGGATCGGAGGCGTGCTGCGGATCCTTCGGTGCTCGGGCGGCTAGGGCGACGCGCAGGCGGCGCTGCGCAGCATAATACTGGTCGAGCGCTGCCGCTGGAGGATCCGGTCGATCGACGGCCGCTGCGGCGCTTTCCAGCTCGCAGAGCGCGTCGAATTCCGGCGAGGTTTCGGCAATCCTTCGCGGTGCGTCGCGTTGGGCCCAGCAATAGCTCAGAAGATCGTGGGCGAGCATGGTGCCGAGGCTGTGCGAGACGATGATGATGCGCTTGTAGTGGTCCCCCTCATGCAGCGCGCTCAAAAGTTTAAGGCCGCGCTCGCGGACCGCCTGCCGGGCGGCAATGTTATTGGGGTCGGCCCTGGTGTAACGCACGACGCGCCCGAAAGAGGCGGTGGCCGCTTTATGCAGCCACCGTCCGAACGCGAGCGCGACGAACGCCAGCAGCCAATGCCAATCGGCGAGCCAAGGCGCTCCGATCTTGCGCCACGCATCTGCCGGCAGGACCGCAAGAGCCGCGATCGCAATGACCACCAGCGTTGCGATCCATAACACGATCCATGCCGATCTCACGTCGGGAGGTACCCGGCTGAGCGGTCGGAAGAGCAGCCCGCGAACCCAGCCGGTGAGTTCCTCCCAGCTCGAGCCGGCGGTGAGGTCGGCCCAGTAGAGCTCATAAAAATCCGTGCGCACGCCATGGGGAAACGCGGCGCTGGCAACGCTCTCGCGCGTAGTGATGCGGCGCAACTCGAGCGATCCGGTGCGAGGGTCGGGCTTGCTCCAGATTTGGCTCGGATGCGGGAGCTTGTTCGCGGTGATGACTGCGTCCGTCTCCCTGACTGCCCGCACGAAGGCTTTTATCGTGTCCATCGGGCGCTGCTCGCCCATGCCATGGATCACGACGACAGCTTGCTTGGCCGCCTGCGCCGCGCCGGCAGGCGCCGGTTGCGCGGCTTTAGAAGCGTCTGAATCGCTCATCGGCCGGGGCAGTCTTCGACGTTTCGCGGAGGAGACGAAGCATAGAAGGAACGATCCGGCCGCAAAAGGCCTCGGCGCGCCCTTCACGGGTGCAAGTTCAATCGGGTGGTAGCCGCTTTGCGCGCGGTGACGCTCTCGCGCAGAAAAAATCACGACGTTCTCAAGGAAAAATCAATGCCGGCTCAATGCAATTTGGCCGGCTATCGGCATCCTGCATCGGCCCGCATCTCGCCATGCGAGGGGGGGCGATGGAGGAGATCCATGTCCGGACAAGCGACCATTTTGACCAAAGACGCTCAGCGGGGGACGATCGGCAAAGCCGCGGCGTTTCTGTTCGGTGTTGCGGCTTACCTCGTATTCTTTTTCACCGTCCTCTACGCCATCGGTTTCGTTGCCGGCCTCGTCGTGCCGAAGACCATCGACAGCGGGCCGGTCGTTGCGTGGGGCGAAGCAGCCGTCACCAACCTTTTGCTTATGGCGCTTTTCGCGGTACAGCACAGCGTCATGGCGCGCCCGCAGTTCAAGCAGTGGTGGACGCGGTATGTGCCGCAGTCTGTGGAACGCAGCACCTACGTTCTGTTTGCGAGCCTCGCGTTGATCTTGTTGTTCTGGCAGTGGCGGCCCATGCCGGACGTGGTTTGGCAGATCGCCGATCCCGGGATTGCCATGGCGGTGATGGCCCTGTCCTTCTTTGGCTGGTTCTTGGTCTTCACGTCGACCTTTCTCATCAACCATTTCGAGTTGTTCGGCCTGCATCAGGTGGCCAACAATCTCGTCGGCCGCAGGATGCCAGCCCCGCGGTTCAAGACGCCTGCGCTTTACAAGTTCGTGCGCCACCCGATCTACCTGGGGTTCATCATTGCGTTCTGGGCCGCCCCGACGATGACCGTAGGACATCTGCTGTTCGCCGCCGTCACGACGGCCTATATCTTCGTCGGCATCTTTCTCGAAGAGCGCGATCTGACCGATTTGTTTGGTGAGGACTACCGCCGTTACAAGCAACGAGTGTCGATGCTGCTCCCATGGCGCAAATCGGCTTGACGGGAAGGGGGGCGTAGGTAGTAAGCCGCGCCCAATCCGCTCATTGCCGCGACTTCATTGAATCGGTGCGGAAGGACGCCGACGCGACCCTCCGCACGCTCGCTCCACGCGCGTGTCTCGCGCGCCGTCATCGCTAGATCGATCGGTAGCCCCCATCGGCCATGACGATCGAGCCAGTCACATAGGCCGAGAGGTCGCAGGCGAGGAAGATCGCAGGTCCGACGATGTCCTCGGGCTTTCCAGTGCGGCCGAGCGGCGTGTGATCCATGAACATTTTCACCAGGTCAGGATTGGTAGCCCGCACCTTCTCATTGAGCGGCGTCTCGATGAAGCCTGGGCCGATGGCGTTGACCCGCACCCCGTCCTTGCCGAGTTCTGCCGCCAGCGCGCGGGTGAAGCCAAGCACGCCGTGCTTCGAGGTGGTATAGGCGGGCGAGTTGGGCGTGCGCACGTGCATGAACGATTGGATCGAACCGATGTTGACAATCCGGCCCCTCGTTGCGCGCAGTTGCTCCAGAAAAGCGTGCGTCACGTTGAACACGCCGTTGAGGTTGACGGCCATGATGTCCTGCCAGTCCTTGATCACCGCTTCGCGATCCGCGGTGAAGGCGTTGCGGCGGTTGATGCCGGCATTGTTGACTAGGATCGAGACCTTCCCCATCGTCGCGCCGATCTGTGTGGCAACCTCGCGGCACTTTTCGCGTTCGGTGACGTCAAGCTGCAAGCTCGAGGCCTCGCCCCTGGCTCCCGTGATGGCCTTGGCGGTCGCGGCTGCCGCGTCGGCGTCGGCATCGAGGACAGCAACGTGCGCTCCCTCCCTCGCATAGCCCAGCGCGATTGCCCGGCCGATGCCGGATCCGCCTCCGGTGACCACCGCAATGTGTTGCTCGAGCAGCCCGGTCATTTTCCTCTCCCGTCTTCCAATCCGCGTCCCATTTCGCCGCCAGCGCGATGCTGATCGCGAAACCGCCCTCCTTGATCAGCACGAGCCCGGGCGCGTATTTTCTAGGATCGAAATCGAGTTTGCGGATTATAGTATCACTGCGTGGACAAGGATAAGAAAGGCGCACCAGCCATGAACAAGGAGATGGCCGAGACCCTCGTGCGCACCGGCCCCTGCACGCCGATGGGCAACCTGATGCGCCGCTACTGGGCGCCGATCATGCTCTCGGGCGAAGTCGCCACGCCCGATGGTCCGCCGGTGCGCGCGCATATCCTCGGCGAGAAGCTCATCGCGTTTCGCAACAGCGATGGCAAGGTCGGGCTGGTCGATGAATTCTGCTCGCACCGCGGTGCGTCCCTCTACTTCGGCCGCAACGAGGAGAACGGGATCCGCTGCGCCTACCACGGCCTGAAGTTCGCGATCGACGGGCAATGCGTCGACGTGCCCTCGGCGCCCCAGGCCTGCAAGCACATGGGGATCAAGGGTTATCCCTGCATCGAGCGCGCGGGCATGGTCTGGGCCTATATGGGGCCGAAGGGCAAGCAACCCCCGCCTCCCGCCGTGGAGTGGTGCGATCTGCCGCCGAGCCACGTCTTCGTCTCGAAACGCCTGCAGGAGTGCAATTATCTCCAGGCCATGGAAGGCGGCATCGATACCAGCCACGTGTCCTATGTGCACCGCTTCGAGGTGGATGAAGATCCGATGCACCAAGGCACCAGGGCGAACGAATACATCAAGGCCGATGGCAATGTGATCTTCGAAATCGAGAGCGCACCTTTCGGCTTGACGCTCTACGGCCGGCGCAACGGCGACCCCGATTCATATTACTGGCGAGTGACCCAGTGGCTGTTTCCATGGTTCACGCTGATCCCGCCGTTCGGCGATCACCCGCTCGGCGGTCACGTGTGGGTGCCGATCGACGATCACCATTGCTGGGCCTGGAGCATCAATTTCCGCCCCGACCGTCCACTGTCGGAGGAGGAGCGGTGCCACATGCAGGAGGGAAAGGGCATCCATTGCCCTTACGTGCCCGGGACCTTCCGGCCACTGGCGAACAAGGACAACGACTACCTGATCGATCGCCGGGCACAGCAAGAGAAGCGCGCGTATAGCGGCGTTTTCGGCATCGCCATGCAGGACGCCTCGCTGCAGGAGAGCATGGGGCCGATCCAGGATCACGCGAAGGAGAAGCTGCTGCCCACCGACCGCGCGATCGTGATGGCGCGCCGCATGTTGTACGAAACCGCGCTCGCCATGCAGGACGGCGCCGAGCCGCCGGCGCTCAACGCCGGCGCCCAGCGCGTCCGCGCCGCCGGCATGCTGCTCAACCGCGACGTGAAGCCGCAGGAATGGGCCAAGATCCACTTGACCGGCGGCTTGGACCAGCCAGTGTATTCGATCTGAACGCGCCGCCCTTCGGCGTCACGGTGCATGCGGAGGAAGCCGATGCGCAACAGACTGCTTTGCGGTGTCATGCTGGCGGCCGCGCTGGCGCTCGTTGCCTCGTCGACGTCGTCGTTGGCGCAAACCTGGCCGCAGCGTCCGGTGAAGTTTCTGGTCACGCTCGGCCCCGGCAGCGGGATCGATATCGGAACCAGACTCCTCGCCGATCAGCTGAGCAAGCGATGGAGCCAGCCGGTGGTGGTGGAGAATCGGCCAGGCGGCGATGGGCTCGTTGCCATCAGCGCGATGGTCGCCGCCCACGACGATCACGTGCTGTTGGCCTCACCGACCTCCTCGTTCACCGCGCACCCCTTCGTCTACAAGAACGTCCCCTACAAGCCCGAGGATTTGCAACCGATCGCCCGCGTGTCGAACACTATCATCGTCATTGCAGTGCCTGCGGACTTGCCGGTGCAATCGCTCGCCGAGCTGGTCGCGCTGGCGCGCGCGCAGCCGGGCAAGCTCAATTGGGCCGGCACGACCGGTGCCATCGACTTTCTGGTGGCAGCGTTCCTGCGCAAAGCCAACCTGAGCCTCTCGAAGGTGCCGTATCGCAATCAGGTCGAGGCGGCGAACGACCTCGCCGCCGGACGCATTCAGTTCAACGAGACGGCCTATGCGATCGTGCGCCCCCAGTTGCAGGCCGGCAAGCTCAAACTGCTGGCGGTGACCAACGGCGCTCGCGCACCTGTCCTGCCGGATGTGCCGACGGTCACCGAGGCGGGCTATCCCGACCTCGCGCTCGACGGGCTGGTGGGATTTTTCGGTCCCCCGGAAATGCCGCTTCCGCTGCGCGAGCACATCGCGGCCGACGTCGAGCAGGTCGGCGCCGATCCCGCGATCGCGACGCGGCTCAACGATACTGGGCAGCTTCCGAACTTCGGCGGCCCGGCTGAATTCCACGCCGCGATCGAGCTGCAGCGCGCGCGTGTCGCTGCCGCCGCCAAGGAGCTCGGCATCGTTCCGACCGAGTGACGGCGCGAGCATGAACCGCGTCGAAGGCAAAGCCGCGCTGATCACCGGCGGCGGCGCGGGCATCGGCGCGGCGACCGGGGAGCTGATCTGCGCCGAAGGCGGAATGGCGCTGCTCGTCGATGCCGACGCGCGGGCGCTGGCGGGCACCATGCAGGCGATCGCCGAGCGGGTCCCGCGCGCGCGCGTCTCGACGTTTGCCGCCGACGTTGCCGACGCTAACGCGGCCGCGCGGGCGGTGGAACACGCGCTGCAGACGTTCGGCCGGCTCGACATCCTCGTCAACAACGCGGCCATGCGCAATTATTCCGCGATTGCTGACTCCACACCCGGCGAGTGGCAGGCCATGGTCGGCGTCAATCTCGTCGGGACCGCCAATTACTGCAAGGCGGCGCTGCCTGCGCTGCGTCGCAGCGGTCGCGCCAGTATCGTCAACGTGTCGTCGTGTTATGCGCTCACCGGGCGCAAGGGCATGGGCCTCTACGACGCGACCAAGGCCGGCATCCTCGCCATGACCCGCACGCTCGCCTTCGAAGAAGTGGCGCACGGAGTTCGCGTCAACGCCGTCTGTCCCGGCTCGACGCTCACCGACTTTCATGTCTCCAAGGCCAAGGCCGCCGGCAAGGACATCGAGGCGCTCAAGAGCGAGCGCCAGACCACCTCGCTCCTCGGCCGCTGGGCGGCGCCGCAGGAGATTGCTTGGCCGATTCTCTGGCTTGCCAGCGACGAAGCCTCGTTCGTCACCGGGGCGACGCTCGCCGTCGACGGTGGGCTTTCCATTATGTGACACGCTTTGGTGTTGGGTTATTTCGGGCGCTCGCTGGCACCGCTGTATGCACGTGGCCAGCTTTCCTTCCGCTCCATCTGCCTGCGAATCACATGAGCTTCAGCGCCTTCAGACTCGCGTGCCCGTCCTTGCCGACGATGAGATGGTCGTGCACGGCAATGCCGAGCGGCCGCGCAACCTCGATGATGGCCTTCGTCATGTCGATGTCGGCGCGCGAGGGCGTAGGATCGCCGGAGGGATGATTGTGCACCAGGATCACCGCGGTGGCGGAAAGCTCGAGCGCGCGCTTGACCACCTCGCGCGGATAGACCGGTGTGTGATCGACGGTGCCGGTCTGCTGCTGCTCGTCGGCGATGAGGTGGTTGCCCTTGTCGAGAAACAGGATGCGGAAGTGCTCCTTGCTTTCGAACGCCATGGCGGTGCGGCAATAGTCGAGCACGCTCGACCATGACGAGAGCACGTGACGCTTCTTGACTTCCCCGCGCAGCAGGCGGTTGGCGGCCGCCTGCACGATCTTGAGATCGGTGATGGCGGCTTCGCCCAGCCCTTCGACTTCCTTAAGTAGCTCAATCGGCGCGGCGATCACCTCGGCGAAGGAGCCGAATCTTGCGATGAGCTCCTTGGCCAGCGGCTTCACGTCACGCCGCGGTATGGCGCGAAACAGGACCAGCTCGAGCATCTCGTAGTCGTGCAGCGCGTCGCTCCCGGCTTGCAGAAATCGTTGCCGCAAGCGGTCGCGATGCCCGTGATAATGCGGGGCGGCGCCGGCCGGCGTTGAGGATTTGCTCGTTCTGTCGCTGCCGGCCATCGCACCATCATCTGCGCCACGGCGCCGCGGGCAAGGATGCCCGCTTCGCCCGATTTTGCAATGCCGCAGGGGGCGCGCTAGGCGCGCGGAGCGGCGGATGGGCCGGGCCGGTCGAGGCCTTGCGGCGAGAGCGTGAAGATTTCGACGCCATCCTCGGTCACCGCCACCGTGTGTTCGAACTGGGCGGAGAGCGAGCGGTCGCGCGTCACCGCGGTCCAGCCGTCGGAGAGCACCTTCACGTGCGGTCGGCCGAGATTGATCATCGGCTCGACGGTGAAGAACATGCCGGGGCGCAGCACGATGCCCTCGCCCGGTCGGCCGACGTGCACGATGTTCGGCTCGTCATGGAACAGGCGGCCGACGCCGTGGCCGCAGAAGTCGCGCACCACGCTCATGTGCTGGGCTTCGACATAAGTTTGGATGGCGGCGCCGATATCGCCGGTGGTCGCGCCCGGGTGGATCACCGAAATGCCGCGCATCATCGCTTCGTAGGTCACCTCGATCAGGCGCTCGGCGCGGCGCGGGATCGCACCCACGGCGAACATGCGGCTGGAGTCGCCGTGCCAGCCGTCGAGGATGAGGGTGACGTCGACATTGACGATGTCGCCCTCCTTGAGCGGCTTCTCGCCAGGGATGCCATGGCAGACCACGTGATTGACGGAGGTGCAGGTGGCCTTGCGATAGCCGCGATACATGAGCGTCGCCGGCACGGCCCTGTGCGCGAGGGCGAAATCGAGCACCAGCCGGTCGATCCTCTCAGTCGGCACGCCGGGTGCAATTTCGCCGGTGAGCATGTCGAGGCATTCGGCCACGAGCCGTCCCGCCTTGCGCATGCCTTCGAAGGCGGGCGGTCCGTGCAGCTTGATCTGTCCGGTTTTGCGTTGCGGCGCGAGTGCCGCGTCGACGTAACTCATCAAAGCATCGCGGCCGCGCCGCCTCCTCGCGGCTCACCCGCTGCCGCTGCTCAGCCGAATGTAAGCAAGGCTGGAGCGGACGCAAGCGGGGGGCCTTGCCCCGGCGCGCAGCGCAGCGCGGGCGCCGGTATCCGGAGATGTGCCTACTCCGCGATCGGCACCGGCTCGGCCACCTCGATGCCTTCGCAGGTGATCCCGCAGCGGTAGGCGAGGACCTCGACCCCCATGGCGCGCGCCGCATCGAATGCCGCGCCATACGCCGGGTCGATGTCGCGGGCGAGCTTGAAGCGCCGCGCCGATCCGATCTGGATCAGGAACAACATCACCGCGCGGGCGCCCACCGCCGCCATGCCGCCGAGCTCTGCCAGGTGCTTGGCCCCGCGCTTGGTCACCGCGTCGGGAAATTCCGCCAGTCCCGCCTCGCGCATGAGGTGTACGTTCTTTATTTCGACATAGCACGGCGGCCGCGCCGGCGTTTCGAGCAAGAAGTCGACGCGGGAATTCTTTCCGTACTTCACTTCGCGCCGGAGCGAAGCGTAGCCACCGAGCTCGGGGATCGCGCCGGCGGTGATCGCCTCGGCGGCAAGCGCATTGGGATGGGCGGTATTGATGCCTACGAGCTCGGCGCCGCCGCCGAGATCGACCTCGATGAGCTCCCAGCTATGGGCGAGCTTGCGCTTGGGATTTGCCGATGTCGATAGCCACACGCGCGCGCCCGCCGCATTGAGACCGATCATCGATCCCGGATTGGCGCAGTGCACCGTCACCGTCTCGCCCGAGGGCAGGACGACGTCGGCGAGGAAGCGCTTGTAGCGCCTGACCAGCGTTGCAGGAGAGAGCGGAGCGGGGAAACGCATGTTAGGGGTGATCTTTAGTGACAGCGTGCGGGCGCATGCGCCTTACTGAACTCCCGCGGCTTGCAGGTACTGCAGGTCGACGAAGCGCTCAGCGCGAGGAAGCGGGGCTTTGAGAATGCCGCCCTCGCCCATCAAGGCAATTGCCTGTTCCATTCCGCTGAGATTGAGCTCGCCCAATTTGGGCAGGACACGACGATCGGGCTCAAAGTAGAGCGCGAGGGTGAGCTTAGCGTTCGCCTCGGCAAATCCGGTCGTATCGACGATGGTCCTGATCAGTTGGTCGCGCTTGGCGGGGTCGCGAATGAATTTGAAGGCGGAAGATAGCGCGCGAACATAACGCACGATGGCATCTTTGTTGGCATCAGCCCACGAGCGCCGCACGGCGGTCACGGTGTAGAGGTATTCGGGGACGGCCTCTGTGGAAAGCCCGAGCAGGCGAAAACCCCGCCGCATTGCCACAAAGTCCTGTGGTTGGCCGAGCGGAACGGCATCACAGTCTCCCGCGGTCAGGCAGGAGAGACGGTCGGGCGTTCCGTCGACGAACTTGGTGCGAAAATCGTCTCTGCTAAGGCCGTTGAGCGCCAAAAGCTTGCGGATGGCGATCGTGATCGAACCGGTCTCCGCCGCAACGCCGATCAGCTTTCCCTTGAGATCGGCATAAGTCCTGTTCTCCGGCTTCGCGACAAGACTGTAAATCGGGTTGTTGAACTCGGCGGCAATGGCAACCGCGTCGGAACCCGCAAGCGCGGCCTGAATCAAAAACGGGGTCGCGACGTGGCTGATGTCGGCCGTCCCATCGTGCAGCGCGGCGATCAGCTTCTCGCCTCCTCCCGGGACGGGGAGCATGCTGAAATCCAAGCCTTCATGGACAAAATAGCCTTCGCGTTCCGCAACCAACAGCGGCAGCGCAAAGATACTGCGAAGGGCCGAATAGGCTTGGCCGTAGCGGAGCGGGATGGCCTCCGCCGCGGCGCTCTGACAGGCGCACAAGCACAGCAGCGCGGCGAGGATGGCACGCACGAATTTTCAGTCCTTCGCGGCCGATCTTGTCGGCTCGCGTCGTCGCGCTTGCGGCGATCCGGGGTGCCTATCGCTGTGGCGCGAACTCCTGGTCTGGGAACGACGATGCGTCGGGGACCTTGATGACGACAAAAGCGTGGTCGGTCGTCGCATGGCAGGCGTTGCATCCTTTCGTCAGGCCCTCATAGGCCTCGTCGAACTGACGGCGGTACTTGAGTTTGATGGCATAGTCGAGCAGCGTCAGCGGTTGGGACACGGCTGCATCGACCAAATCGGGTACCGGCAAGCCTTTCCAGCGAGGGACCGCCTTCGCCACCACTGCAAAACCTTGCCTGAGTTCCTTGAGCATGTAGCCCGCGAGCGGCCAGTTCTCGGCGTTTCCAGCCAAGCCAAGCTTGGTGTGGCGCGGCTGGATCAGCATACTCATGAGGGCGCCCATCTGCGGATTGAACGGTGCCGGCTCGGCGTTAGGATCCCCGAACGGGCTTTGCGCAGCCGTGCGGTCCGACAGTACGGCCACCGTCGCCGACGCCATAATAACGGCACCAACCACGCCTGCGATGAGGGGACCGCGCATGTCCTTCGCCTCCTCGTTTTCCTCGGGCTTGACGCCGCACCATGCGAATCGGCCATCCCGCCGCCGCTCTAGCTGCGCTGCAACGTGCATTCCGTCTCGATCGGGATCTTCGGATCGCTGCTCGGCGACGAACGTCGGACGACGCGCAGTTGCTTGTAGCCCGGCTTGTCGCAGGAGACCTCGACGTCTTTGGGATCGACCTCCTTGCCGAATCCTGGAACTTTGTAGGTGCCGAGAAGGTCGGTACGCGTAACGACGCCGCCGCGATTTTTCACTCCCACGGTCACCTTGGCATCGGGGACGGTGGCGCCGCTCGTGTCGCGGACGAAACCGAAATAGGAAGGCCCTTCCTCTTCGCTGTTGTCGTCGTCATCGCCGAATCCCGAACCTCCGGCCCACGCTGCGATCGAAACGGCACAGGCTATCGCGAGGACGGCGCCCGCCATCCAGCCCACACGCCGAATCGCGGAACTCATCCAGCTCTCCTCGAGTTGTGTCGCTCATCGCCGGGCGCCGAGGCGCCGCGATATTCTAGCGGGTAAAGAACGGCGTCAGATAGTAGGCCAAGACTGTGAGCGCCCCCATCGGAACGAGCCATACCCATCCCGGCCACAATCGCTGCTGCCACCTGCTGGGGGCAAAAAAGCTGATACCGGCGGCCGCCACCAGCGCCGCGGCCACCGCTAGCGGCCGGGATTTCAGGAACTCGAGTTCAACGGTCGCCCGGTCGTAAATAAAGAGTGCGACCGTGTAGAAGATCAGATAGCCGACCGCGGCGGCACAGCCGAAAAAGATCGCCCGCTGCACCCACTGCTCCGGAACGACGCTGGCCAGCCAGGCGAGGGCGAGCGCGCCGATGAGCGACGTCAGCATCCAGCCGTACCAATACATCGCGGGACCGCGCCGCTCCGGCACCCACAGCACGTCAACTTCTCCGATTGCTGGATGGTAGGTGACGAGCGGGAGGTTCATTTCCGTGCAGATCACGTAGATCGCTGCAAAGGCCACGCCGAACACGATGGTGAAGACGGCAACCTTGCTCGACGCCGTCATGAGCCAAAGCCCCGCGCATTATTGGCGATATGGCCGATGAGAAAATTCGCCCAGACGATGATGGCCAGGAACAGCGTCACGCTCTTGCGAGCGCCGACATAATCCTCGGACAACGGCTGCCGCCAGAATGCCCAGTACGCCGGCAGCACGATCAGTCCAATCGTCGCAACGTGCTCCTTCATCTCGAACACGCCCACGGTCTTGAAGAATCGAAGTTGTTCCAGCGCAAGCCGGGCAGTGAAACGGTACTGCGTATATATCCATGCCCCCATGACGAAGGTGACCACGTAGAGAACGATGATCGCCGCTACATAGGACGTGCTCGGAACGGCGCGAAAGCGCGTCACGAAATTACCGGCCTTCGCGCGCGCCGGCATCCAAACCGCCACCGCCTGATGCGTGATCGCCCCCAGGAGCGCTACGGCCAAAAGCCCGTGGATGATGAGGAGCGTCGTCCAGAAGGTCATGCGGCTGCCCTACGCACGGCTGAGCGAGCAAGTTGCGCGACGGTGATGTGCTTTGGCTCCGCGAAGCGCATGGTGACGCACGCACGAGCAGTTAGTTGCCTGCGACACTATCCAAAGTCGGGCAGGCGCGCCTTTCAATCGGCGTCTCATAGGTCTGGTAATTCGTTTTATCCATCACGACGGATTTCAGGCTTATTTCTTTTGGCGTCGGCTGCTTGCGCAAGTTGCGGATGGCGATCTGAGTGCCGAGACAGCCTTGAGCGAAACCATTGTAGTCGCCGCTGCCTAGGATGTCACCGGACTTGACGAAATCGATCACTTCCTTGCTGGCGTTGATGCCAACGACCAGCGCCTTCCTGTTGGCCGCTTTCAGCGCTTCGACGGCGCCGATCGCCATCGGATCATTGGCCGCGAGCACGCCGTCGATCTGTGGATAGAGCCGTAGAAAGCTCTTCATCACCTCGACCGCCGGCGTGCGGGCATAATTCGCCGATTTCGCAGCGAGGAGCTTTACGTCGGGAAACTCCTTGATCGCGTCCTTGTAGGCCTTCACCCGTTCAATGCTGGTCGGAAGGTTGTCAGGACCTTCGAGGATGACGACGTTGCCCTTCTTGCCCATGGCGTTGATGAGGTAGCGCGCAGTCGCCAGGGCGAGCTGATAGTCGTCGGTCCCCACATACGCGACGACACTGCCGCCGGCGAGCCGCTCGTTCACGTTGGTGACCGGGATCCCTGCCGCGTTGAGCTTGTCGACCGCCGGCACCATGGCCTGGGGATCGAACGGTGCGAGCACGACCGCATCCGGCTTGGCGCGCACGAGCTCGTCGACCAGCCCGAGCTGTTCGGCAAGTGTTTCGTTTCTCGGAATGAAATGGACGACCTCGGCGTCGAGCGATCTGGCCGCGGTCTCTCCGCCGATGCGCACGCCGCGAAGAATGGGATTCGAGGGATTACGGGTGAAGGTCGCGATCGTCTCGCCTTCCGCCGGCAACAGTGCGCTCATGTTGAGGACAGCGATGGCGGCTGCGACGCAGGCGGCGTGGCGTCTATCCGGAATTTTCTTCTTGGACAGAACCGCCATCATGTCCTCCGTGAGCGCGTCAGTAGAAACGGACGAGGGGGCGGCGCGGGCGCCGCCCCCTGCATCTCGTGCGCCTTGCGGGGCATTCACTTCGCGAGCGGATCCGGGCGCAGCTGGAAGTGCACGGCCATGGGTTTCATGCCCTTACCGCCTTCGATGAGCCAAGGCGTCCGATCGCCGCTCGATGTCCACAAGCCGCGGCCCTTCCAGCCGGCATTTGGATCGTCGATACGGCCGTCGAAGCCCTTGGCATAAAAGCCGAGCGGATACGGCACCCGCAGGGAGATCATCTTGCCGTCTTTGAGCGCGACCAGCCCGTCCATGAGATTGGCGGTCGACATCGGCACGTCCTTGCCGAGGCCGAACGTGTCGTGCTGATCGACCCAGCTGTAGTAGCTCGATTCGGCGCTGTTCTCGCCGATGCCTTCGAAGCCGGGCCCCGGATACTGGTACAAGGACCAACCCTCCGGGCAATGATCGCCGGTCGCCTTGGGGCCGTTGAGCGGACCCTTGCACTTGCGGCGGTCGAAGCTGCCGATGTGGCCGCTCGCGAGCGACGCCCACACCACGCCCTGGCTGTCGATGTCGCCGCCGCGCGGACCGAATCCGGGTAACGGCACGTTGTAGATTTCCGCGAGCGCCGTTTCCGGCGGATTGGAGCCGGGATCAAGCCGCACGATCGAGCCGGGATTCGCTCGCAGCGTGCCCCAGACCGAGCCGTCGACCGGGCTCGGCATAACCGCGTAGAACACCTGGGCGATGCGTTTGTCCTTGGCTGGATCGGCCGGCTGGTTGGGCTCCACATAGTCATCGCGCTTGCCGTTGCCGTTGGTGTCGAGGACGAGCGCGGTCCAGCCTTGCGATTTCGCCGCGTCCCCGGTCTGGTCGAACAGTTTGGTGTTGATCCAGCCCACGACGCCGCCACCGCCGCCGCTCGAGGTCCACAGCGTCTCGTTGGCGTCATAGCCGAATTGCAGGTGATGGGTTTGGAAGCAGGTGTCGACGAAGGTGTATTTCATCGTCTTGGGGTCGAGAATCGAGACCGCGCGGTGCGTCTGCTCGAGCGGGGACAGCTTGGCGGAAGGATGATCGGAGCCTTTCTTGCAGAAGTCCGGGTTCTTGGGGCCGCGCACCGCCGCCGCCATCCACACGCGGCCCTGCTTGTCGAACATGGAATTGTGGTTGTTCACCTTGGTGTCGTAGAGCTTCTCCTCACCCCAATAGGGCGAAGGCCCGAGCGGCTTGTCCATGGCCGCGTGTCCCGGTCCAAGCCCTTCCGGGGTGTCTGCATCGCGGACCGGAGCCTTGAAATTGGTGACGGTGTGCGTCTTCGGATCCAAGATCGGGATGACGTCGGTCGAATATTCGGGCGAGCCGAAGACCGGACCATAGGCATTGACGGTCGGATACCGGCGGTCCGAGGCGATCAGGTCGTGCAAATACTTCTTCGGGTCGCCCCAATCCCACGTGGTAACCACGACGTTGCGCTCGAGTCCTTGCGGCCGCGCCGGCTTGTTCTTGGGTAACTCGCCCTTGGCAACCCGCTCCGTCCAATCCGCGAAATACTTGATCGGCGCGCCGGCGAGCTGGCCCGCCATGATGTTGACCATGAGCGCGCCGGATTGCCCGGCCTGGATGCGCCGCATCCAGGCCTCCGCGTGGTTCGAGAATTCGCCCAGGCCAGGCGGGAGCGTTCGCGTCGACAATTGGCCCAGCTGGTGGCAGCCGACGCAGCCGTTGTTCTTCATCAAGTTGAGCCAGTCGGTCTGCTTGACCTTGTCGGGAATCTCGCCGTCCTTCTTGCCGAACTCGCTCGCGCCCGGGATCTTGAGCATCGCGTACCAGTAGATCGCCGGGTAATAGCGCGCCGCCTCCGCTTCGTTCGGCGCCGGCACCGCGCGCAAATCGAGCTGTCGACCCAGCTCGCCGTCGACCTTGGGGGAGTCGACGAGACCGTAGCCGCGCACCCACACCTTGTATTTGGCTTTGGGGAGATCGGGCACGACGTAGCGGCCCTGATCGTCAGTGACCACCATCTTCGCGTAGCGGGTGGGAAGATCGGTGGTTTCCGCGATCACCCAGACGCCGGCTTCCGGACCGTTCGCGCCGGTCACGACGCCGCCGATATCGTCTTCGTCGATGGCCACCGCTCGCGGTTGCTGCGCGGCAAGTTCGATCGCCGAACCCGCCAATGCCACCGCGACAGCGATCGCGGCCACGCCGAGATACAGGCTGCTTCTGGTTGTCATATTCACTCCCTCCTTGGCTCCCCGCTCTCAGGCCGGCCACGCATGAGGCTCGATGGCGGAATTATCTCACGCAATTGTCGGCCGAAACGGCGACGCTGTCCATCACCTCCGCCGCAAATCGCGCATGCCTTGGCGAGCGCGCCGCGTGGACGCCGTTTGGCGCCGCCTCAGTTCACGAACGTGCCGCCGCGATCCTCGTCGATATGGATGCGCACGATCTCGTCGAACGAGTTCTCGGCTTTGAAGCCGAGCTCGCGCGCGCGCCGCGCCTCGATGCGCTGCGGCCAGCCCGCGACGATGCGCGCGACCAGCGGGTCCTCGGCCCGGCGAATGCGCGCGGCAACGCGCTCGCCGGCGATGCGGCGCAGCGACGCGATCTGCTCGGCGACGGTGCAGCACACCCCCGGCATGGAAAGATTGACGCGCGGCGCGAGCGCCTCGCGCGGCAGCGCCGCCGCGTGAACGAGGAAGCCGACCGCGGCACGCGGGCTCGCATGGGTATGCACGACCGTCTCCGCAACCGGCAGCACCGCGTCCTCTCCGGCGAGCGGCTCGCGGATGATGCCGGAGAAGAAGCCCGAGGCTGCCTTGTTGGGTTTGCCCGGACGCACCACGATGGTCGGCAGACGAATGCCGACGCCATCGCAGAAGCCGCGCCGACTGTAGTCGGCGAGGAGCGCCTCGCCGATCGCCTTCTGCGTGCCGTA
>VAZM01000286.1:11495-12036 GCA_005883135.1 Alphaproteobacteria bacterium | reverse complement strand
ATTCGCCGCACCACGTTGCCCTTGCCCTGATGCATCTCCCGCCGCACCAGCGCGCCGGCGGCGCGCGCGAGGTCGAGCGTGCGATCCGCTGAATTGTTGTCGTAAACGTAGATCGCCGCCTCTGGTAACGCGGCGCGGAAATCGGCGACCACCGCGCCGATCGTCGCCTCTTCGTTGAAGCAAGGCACCAGGACCGCCAGCCGTTCTCTGCTGCGTGGCTGTCGCTCCTCCCCGCGCGCCGCAATCGCCTGGGACATCGGTCCGCCTCGCTTGAAGCCGCTCGGTCGCGAAGATGTGCGTTTAGGCGCACTTGCCGCGTCACCATAGCGTTTCTATGCTCGCCCGTCCTGCATTCGGGGACTTGGGAGCAGTGGTTTTGGCCGTCGTCGTCCCATTTGAAAACCGTTCGCCCGCCACCATTGACCGCCTCAACGAACTGGTGGCAGCCGACATGGAACGGGTCAATGCGACCATCCTGTCGCGCCCCGGATCACAGGTGACGATGATTCCCGAGGCTGCCAATCAACTGATCTCGTCCGGC
>VAZM01000286.1:8570-11488 GCA_005883135.1 Alphaproteobacteria bacterium | reverse complement strand
ACCCTGGCCATGGCGCGCCTCGCCGGATATTCCGGCTCCGGCCACGTCAAGCTCGCAGCCGCGGTTGAATTCATGCACACCGCCACGTTGCTGCACGACGATGTCGTGGACGAAAGCGAAATGCGCCGGGGCAAGCTCGCCGCCCGCATGCTGTGGGGCAACGAGGCGAGCGTGCTGGTCGGCGATTTCTTGCTCGGCCAGGCGTTCAAGATGATGGTCGAAGTCGCCTCGCTCAGGGCGCTGGAAATCCTCTCCTCGGCCGCCGCGGTGATCGCCGAGGGCGAGGTCATGCAGCTCGGTGCCGCCAAGAACACCGCCACCACCGAGGACGATTACGTCGCAGTCATCCGCGCCAAGACCGCTGAACTCTTTGCCGCCGCCTGCGAGGTCGGGCCTGCGCTCGCCTCCCGGCCAAAGGACGAACAAAGCGCCTGTCGGTCCTTCGGGATGAATCTCGGCATTGCCTTCCAGCTCGTCGATGATGCGCTCGATTACGGAGGGACGGCGGCCAAGCTCGGCAAGAACGTCGGTGACGATTTTCGCGAAGGCAAGATCACGCTGCCTGTGGTGCTCGCCTTCCGCCGCGGATCGGAGAGCGAACGCACGTTCTGGCGGCGCACGCTCGAAGAAGGAGAGGCAAGCGACGCGGACCTCGAGCACGCGATCAGCCTGATGACCAAGCACCGCGCGCTGGAAGACACGGTCAAGCGCGCACGGCATTACGGCGCGATCGCCACGGACGCGCTCGCTTTGTTCCCCGCCTCGGCGATGAAAGAAGCGCTCGAAGAGACAGTCGAATTCTGCATTTACCGCTCGAACTAGCTTCGCTGGCACGAGCCGATCGATTTCGCGTCGCCTGCGTCGTCCCTCAGCTCCCGAGCGCCGTCGCGCGCACCCACCAGTCGGGATAACCGACCCGCAGACGGCGGGCGGCTCCTCTCGCCGCATCCATCGAGTCGAATAGACCGAAACACGTCGCACCCGAGCCCGACATACGAGCGAGCTGACACCCCGGCAGGTTCCGAAGCACGGCCAGAGCGTCGGCGATCGCGGGCTCAAGCTCGATCGCCGCCTCCTCGAGGTCGTTGCGGCCGCGGGCAATCTCGTCAAGCAGCGCCGCCGTGCCCGTGCAAATCGCTGCGGGCGGGGTCTGCACGGCCGTGGGGACCGCCAATGCAGCAAACACATCCTTCGTGGCGACCGCGACGCCGGGGTTGAGCAGCACCGCAAACAGCTGCGGCAAATCGAGCGGATCGGAAAGGACGTCGCCAATGCCGCGCATGAAGCGAGGCCGCGGATCAAGACATACCGGCACGTCGGCGCCGGTCGCGCGCGCCGCCTGCATCAGGCGGGGATCATCCGGCGCAAGGCCGTTCGCTCGCGCCAGCAGCCGCAAAGCGGCCGCCGCGTCCGTCGAGCCGCCGCCGAGCCCCGCGGCGACCGGCAAACGCTTCGATAGCGCGAACCCTCCAAGCTTAAGGCGCTCGACGCGCTCGGCAAGCGCGCGGGCTGCCTTGAGCACGAGGTTGTCTGCGATTTGGCCTCCCGCGGCTGCAGTTGGCCCGGCCACGCTGAGAGCCAAGGCACCGCCTGGGCTGAACGTGAGGGCATCGCCGACGTCCGCGAAGGCGACCAGGCTCTCGATATCATGATAGCCGTCGGCGCGACGGCCGATTACGCGCAGTGTGAGATTGACCTTGGCGGGCGCTTTCTCGGCGCCCGCGGCTGGCGCCATGGGCTCAGCCGCCGCCCGGCTTCCTGTTTTCGGCCTGCGCGGCCGGGGACGTGTCGTCGGGAAGCCCTGACTTCAGCTTGGCTTCAATCTTGGCAAGATCCTCGGGCTCGGGCTTGAGGTCGCGCGCATGCGACCACTGGAAACGCGCCTCCAGCACCCGGCCGACCCTCCAATAGGCATCGCCGAGATGATCGTTAATGGTCGGATCCTCGGGCTTGAGCTCGATGGCGCGCTCGAGCTGCTTCACCGCCTCGTCCATGTTGCCAAGCCGGTAATAGGCCCAGCCGAGGGAATCGACGATGTAGCCGTCGTCGGCGCGCTGCTCGACCGCGCGCTTGATCATCCGCATGCCCTCGTCGAGGTTGACGCCCTGGTCGATCCACGAATAGCCGAGATAGTTGAGCACGTGCGGCTGATCGGGGAAAAGCTGCAGTGACATCTTGAGATCGGCCTCGGCCTTGGGCCACTGCTTGGAGCGTTCGAAACAGATCCCCCGGAAATAGTAGATCACCCAGTTCGACTTTTCGGGCTTGGTGATCGTGTCGATCCCTTTGGAGTAGACGTCCGCGCATTCGGCGAACTGCTTGCGTCCCCGCAGCACGTTGCCGAGGGCCATGATCGCCTCGACGTCGGTGGGATTGGTGGCGATCAGCTTTTCGAGACTCGCCTTCGCCTCGTCCGTCTGGTCAAGCGAATCCAGGTTGAGCGCGAGCTGGATTTGAGCATTGCGGTGAAGCGGTGAACTCAGCGGCACCCGCTCGTAGATTTTGTTGGCAAGCTCGGGCTTCTTCATCGCCTCGTAAAGGTCGGCAAGCGACAGCAGCGCGAGCGGATGCGACGGCGCGAGGTAGAGCGACAGCTGCAGGTAAATGAGCCCGAGATCCTCCCCGCCGCGACGGCCAAGGGCGGCACCGAGCCCGTAGAGAACCTCGGCGGCGCCCGCCTGCGGCGTGTCGACCATCAAGGGCAGCCGCTTTCCGGCGTTGAGCTCGTTCATCGCCTCCACGATCAACGGGTGGCGCGGCAGGGCTTCGTCGAAGGTGGTGAAGACCTTCAGCGCTTCAGCGGTGCTTCCCTGGCGCGCGAGAAAGCTGCCATACGCTTGGACGACGCGCAGCGCCGTCGGGTCGAGCTTGTAGGAGCGCTCGAAGTGTTTCGCGGCTTCCTTCTTCTGGCCAGCAAC
>VAZM01000286.1:2135-8528 GCA_005883135.1 Alphaproteobacteria bacterium | reverse complement strand
TGCAGCTCCTTGAAGATCGCATACCAATCCGCGCCGGCGAGCTTGTCGATGGAGTCGGTCGCTTGCTTCGCTTCGGCCGGGTTTGCCATCGTCCAGGCCGACAGCAGCGTTGCGGCAAGATCGGTGATCGGTCCGCGGATGGACTGGGCGAGCTCCCGGCGCGCAGTCGCATACTGCTTCTGCTTGATCGCCCTCACTCCGAGGACGAGCCGTGCAATGCGATCGTTCTTGTCGACCTGCAGAACGCGCTCGGCGAGCTTGACCCCCTCCTCAACCTCTCCATTGGCAAGTACCGCCAGGAAAGTGCGGCCGAGGAGCTCGTTGTTGCGGGGATCGCCGCGCAGCGCGGCACGGTAATAGGACGCCGCCGCGGCGGCATCGCGCTGACCGCCGGCGTGGCGAGCGGCGAGATAGCTGCCTGCCGGAGAGGTTCGGGAAAAGCCGTCACGCGGCTGCTGCGCGCGAGCGCAAAGCATCGCCGGCCAGGATATGGCGAGTGCAGCCGTTACGGCCACAGCCGCACGCCGCAAAGAAGGCGAAAGGATCACGGCTTGTCGACTCCATCTGGCGGACAAACGCCCTTGGCGCGGCCGCATTGGGCAGAATGGACTTTTTGGCCCCAGCCCGCAATAACTGCCCCGATCGGGCATGTCCACCGCCTTTGAGCCTCGATAAGGGCAGCATCGTGACGCAGAGGCACGGTCCGCCGATGTTCCGGCGCCGGCTGCCCCGATCGTGTGCCGATACGGCTCGTCGCTCGCCGAGCTTTCACATATTCGGATAATTCGGCCCGCCCCCGCCCTCGGGGGAAACCCAGGTGATGTTCTGATTAGGATCTTTGATGTCGCAAGTTTTGCAGTGAACGCAATTCTGCGCGTTGATCACGAAACGGGGTGAGCCGCCCTCCTCCACCCATTCGTAAACGCCGGCCGGGCAGTAACGCGCCGACGGTCCGCCATAGCGATCATGCTCGGATGTCTTCTGCAGAGCGAGATCGGCGACTTTCAGATGCAGCGGCTGGTCCTCTTCATGATTGGTGTTAGAAAGAAACACCGAGGACAGACGATCGAAGGTGAGCTTGCCATCGGGTCTGGGGTAGGCGATGGGAGCGCACTGCGCTGCGGGCTTGAAGGTCGCCCAATCGGGCTTGCCGTGACCGAGCGTACCGAACAGCGAGAACCCCGCCGTATTCGTCCACATATCCAAGCCGCCCAGCGCGATACCGAACAAGGTACCGAAGCGCGACCAGAGCGGTTTGGCATTGCGCACCTTCCACAAATCGGTCCCGATCGCGGACGCGCGCCAAGCTGTCTCGTAGTCCGCGAGCTCATCATTGGCCCTGCCGGCCTTGAGCGCCGCGGCGACGTGCTCGGCGGCGAGCATCCCCGACAGCATCGCATTGTGGCTTCCCTTGATGCGCGGCACGTTCATGAAACCGGCCGCGCATCCCACCAACGCGCCGCCGGGAAACGTGAGCTTCGGCACCGACTGCCAGCCGCCCTCGGTCAACGCGCGCGCGCCGTAAGCGAGCCGTTTGCCGCCCTCGAAAGTTGCGCGCATCAACGGATGGGTCTTGAAGCGTTGGAACTCCTCGTACGGCGACAGGTACGGATTTTCGTAACCGAGATGGACCACGAAGCCGACCGAAACGAGCCGGTCGTCGAAATGATAGAGGAACGAGCCGCCTCCGGTGCGGTTATCGAGCGGCCAGCCGAAGGTATGCTGCACCAGGCCGGGGTGATGCTTTTCCGGCGAGACTTGCCACAGCTCTTTGAGCCCGAGCCCGAACTTCTGCGGCTCGCGGCCATCCCTGAGCGCAAACCGCTGCTCGAGAATCTTGCTGAGGCTGCCGCGGGCACCCTCCGCGAAGAGCGTGTATTTCGCGCGCAGCTCCATGCCGCGGGTGAAGCTGTCCTTGTGATGCCCGTCCTTTGCGACGCCCATGTCGCCGGTAGCAACCCCGGCAACCGAACCGGCCCCGTCGAACAGCACCTCGGCGGCGGCAAAGCCCGGATAAATTTCAACGCCCAAGGCTTCCGCCTTGGTGGCCAGCCAGCGGCAGATACTGCCGAGCGAGACCACGTAGTTGCCGTGGTTGCTCATCAGCGGCGGCAGCATGAAATTGGGCAGACGCACGGCGCGCGATGTCCCGAGCCAGTAGAAACGATCGTCGCTGACTTCGGTCTTGATGGGGGTGTCTTCGTCGCGCCAGTGCGGGATCAACCGGTCGAGGCCGATGGGATCGATCACCGCGCCAGAGAGGATATGCGCCCCGACTTCCGATCCCTTTTCGACAACGACCACGCTGGTGTCGGGCGAAAGCTGCTTGAGCCGGATCGCCGCGGCGAGCCCGGCGGGTCCCGCGCCGACGATCACGACATCGAACTCCATCGCCTCGCGGGCGGGCAGATCCTCGGCACTCATGGGCTTCTCCAAAGCGAGACGGAGCGCGCTCGCTGCGGTTCAGCGCGACTGTAACGAGGAACCGTAACCGGTCTACCCCTTTTACTCTCGACCGACACGGGGCATTGTCCAGGCGCTCTGAACTGAGATTGCCTGCCGACGGGAGCGGCGATGACCACAGCCCGCGATCAAGCTGCGCGCGAGCTACTCGCGTTTTATCGAGAGGCGGGCATCGACGCGCTGCTCGAGGAGACGCCGCTCGATCGGTTTGCTGGCGAGGGCGCGACCACCGCCCCGGCACCCCGCACAGACTCCGCCCGGCCACCGCCCGAGAGGCGCGCGGGCGCGACCGGCGGCGCGCTTTCCGCGCGCGAGCGCGAGGTCGTGGGCCGGCCCGCGCTTGCGCTCCCTCCCGAGGCCGCCGTGATGGCGGCGCGCGAGGCGGCGAAAATCGCGGCTACCCTCGCACAGTTGCGCGCGATGCTCGAACGCTTCGAAGGCTGCGCGCTGCGCACGACGGCAACTCAGCTTGTCTTCGCCGACGGCAATCCGCAGGCGCGCGTCATGTTCGTGGGCGAGGCGCCAGGACGCGACGAGGACATCGAGGGGCTGCCGTTCGTCGGCCGCTCGGGCAAGCTGCTCGACCGCATGATGGCGGCGATCGGGCTCGACCGCAGCTCGGCCTATATCGCCAACGTCGTGCCCTGGCGTCCGCCGGGCAACCGCACGCCGACTCCGCAGGAATCCGCGGTTTGTCTGCCCTTCACGCTGCGCCAGATCGAACTCGCCGACCCCGACATTTTGGTGTGCCTCGGCAGTCCTTCGACGCAGACGCTGCTCAACAGCAAGGACGGTATCCTTAAGACCCGCGGACGCTGGTTGCCGTTCCACACCGGCACGCGCGAGATCCGCGCGATTGCCACGCTGCATCCCGCCTATCTGTTGCGCCAGCCGGTGCAGAAGCGCTTTGCCTGGCGGGATTTTCTGGCAATCAAGAAGGCGTTGGCGACGTAGCGGTTGGTCCGCAACGAGCGACGGGAGGCGCCACATGACAAAAACAGTCGAGCACGTGCACTGGCCGGAGGCACCCGACATGTGGATGCCTTACGCGCCCGCGATCAAGGTCAGGGGCGGCACGACGGTCTATCTCGCCGGGGTCACCGCGGCGCCGGTCTACCACCACCACCCGCACCGGCCTGAGGAATTCGACGCGATGCCGCGCGACATGGAGGGCCAGGCCCGCGCCGCGCTCGAGAATCTAAAGCGCGGCCTCGAAGCGGTGGGGGCGAAGTTTGCAGACGTGGTCACCGCCGACCGCTTTGTCACCGATCTCTCAGATCAGGACGCGCTCAACCGCGTCTGGGGCGAGTATTTCCGCGAGGCCAAGCCCGCCACGACCACCGTGCAAGTCGTGCGGCTTGCCACGGATCCCCGCTGCCTGGTCGAAATCAACGCGGTGGCGGTGGTCGACTGATCGCCCGGTATCGACCGCCCGAGCTCACCCGGGCAATGCGAACTTTATCGCGAAGATCAGAGCCAGGATCACCACCGCCGGCTTGGCCTCGCCGAATTTGCCGGCGATGAGCTTGGCCAGCGCATAGGTGATGAAGCCGAGCCCGATGCCGGTGGCAATCGAATAGGTGAGCGGCATGGTGATCGCAGCCACCACCGCCGGCGCATATTCCGTGATGTCCTCCCATTCGATCTCGGCCAGGCCACGCGTCATCACGCAGGCCACGTAAAGCAGCGCCGCCGCGGAGGCGTAGGCCGGAATCATGCCGGCAAGCGGCGAGAAAAAAAGCGCAAGCAGAAAGAACAGCGCGACGAACACGGCGGTCAGACCGGTGCGTCCGCCGGCCGAAACGCCGGCCGCGCTTTCGATATAGCTCGTCGTGGTGGATGTGCCGATGAGGGCCCCGAACATCGCGGCGAAGCTGTCCGCGAGCAAGGCTTGCTTCATGCGCGGCAAATTGCCCTCCGCATCGAGGAGGCCGGCGCGATGGGCGACGCCGATCAGCGTGCCGGCATTGTCGAACACGTCAACCATGAGGAAACTGAACACGATGATGATGAACGTCAGCTCGCCGGCGCGGGAGAAATCGAGTTGCAGAAACGTCGGTGCAAGCGAAGGCGGCGCCGATACGACGCCCTTGAACTCGGCAAGCCCGAGCGGCACGCCCACGAGCGTCACGGCGAGGATGCCGACCAGCGTGGCGCCAACGATGTTGCGGTAATTGAGCGCAACGATCACGACGAACCCGGCCAAGCAGAGGATCGCCGGCCACTGCTTGAGATCGCCGAGCGTGACGAGCGTTGCCGGATTCGCGACCACGATCTTGGCCTCCTCCAGCGCGATGATGCCGAGGAAGAGCCCGACGCCGGCGGAAATCGCCAATTTGAGGTTCTTCGGAATCGAGTTGATGATGTATTCGCGGATGTTGAAAACCGAAATGAGAAAGAAAATCACACCGGAACAGAACACGGCGGCAAGCGCCTGTTGCCAACTGTATTTGTGCCCCAGCACCACCGTGAACGCGAAGAACGCGTTGAGCCCCATCCCCGGCGCCAGCGCGATGGGATAATTGGCGTACAACGCCATCACCAGTGTCGAGACGGCGGCGGCGATGCAGGTCGCGACGAACACCGCGCCCTTGTCCATTCCCGCACTGCCGAGGATTTGCGGGTTGACGAACACGATGTAGACCATGGTGAGAAAGGTCGTAATGGCGGCGAGAAATTCCGTGCGGACATTGGTCCCGTTCTCGCGCAGGCCGAAATAGCGCTCGAGAAACGAGCGTTCGCCTACAGGCTTTGCCTCCTCCGTCATGAAATCTCTCCCGCCAATCGGGCGCACCCGAGACCTGCTCCACACGCCAGATGCTGACAAATTCAGGCTCGCAGCCGCGCCACAGTAGCGGCGAGGCGGCGGCAAACCCAGCCAAAGGCTGCCGCCCCGGCGATTTGTCCACCGACGAGCGCTCGCGTCGCCGAAGAGAGACTACGGCGGTGCCACCGAGCCGGAGCGTGGTCCCCTTGGCTGCGCCGGTCGGGGCGAGGCAGCCGCTGGCGATCCTCGTCGACTTCTCGACGCGCGCACTTTCTTTAGTCCCCAGTGTGAGCGGGCTCACACACTGCTTTCTGCTCGCCTTCTAGAGTACGGCCTAGCGACATGGATCTGGCGCCAGGAGGCAAACATGGCACCAAAACCAGACAGGCTCGCATTCCTCGTCGGGATGGCACTCGCGATGGCGGTGGCCGTCCTGGCGATCACGACCGGAGCAGGCCCTTCAGATCGTGACAGCGCATCGGCAGCGCCGCTGTCCGCAAGGGAGCCGATCTTCCGACCGCAGAACTGGGCCGTCTATTGAAGGCCTGCTGACGGCCACTTCCGAGCCGGCTACGGCTTCTGCTCGCCAGCCGCGGCCGAGGGTACCGCCTGCGCTTGCGGGCGGATGACCGCCCAACCGATGCGCAGGAGCGGGAGTCGTCCCTGGACCGGGCGCTCGAACGCGCGCGGAACCTCGGGCACGAGGTCCGGAAACTTCTCCTTGATCTCAGGCGGCGGGATCCCCGCCGTGTCGTTCGTCGGCCAAACGACGATGGCCCCCTTGCTCTTGATTGCCTCCGGAGTCACCCAGGGCGAACGCTCGGGACTGGCGCTGAGAAAAAGACTTGGGCGGCTTGCGGCGCCGAGCGCGACAAGGGCGGCCGTGCGAGGATCGCCGGTGACGATTTGCAGCGGCACGCTGGTGCGGCGCTCGAAGCTCTCGGAGAAGAATCGCGCCATCGCCTGGGCGGGATAGTTCACTTTGAGGTCGACGTTGAGCCAGGGCAGAATCAGGAGGGCCGCGACCATCATGATCGGGGGAATGATCAGCAGGCCGAACCACGCGGCGATCACGACGTGCTGACGGCTGAACACGATTGCATCGCCGGCGGCAACGATCACGAAGAGCCCGGATAAGATGACGAGTGGCGCGATGCCGCCTA
>VAZM01000286.1:0-2078 GCA_005883135.1 Alphaproteobacteria bacterium | reverse complement strand
GAAAGGATCAATTTCGCGGCGCACGATCACCGGGGCGGGCTCCTGACGCGGCCACGGCCATCCGGCCACAAGCGCGACTAGCACGATCAGACCGGCATGTGCCGCGATGATCAGCGTAATCTGCCGCGACCAGTCGATGAAATTGCCGACCACGGCCTCCGGCGTGCGCAGGCGTAACAGCACCGGCCCAACGCCCTCGCCCCATTGCGCGAGCCAAAGCAGGTGCGGCCCCATGACGACGCCGGCGACAACTGCCGCGATTAGCGGGTCATAGGACTTGAGCGCGGCGCGCGCCCGCCAGTTTGCAAGCGTGAACAGCACGAGCAGTGCGACCAGGATCAGCCCCACGTAGGTCGTAAGCAACAGGAGCCCGATCTCGATCGCCAGCGGCAGCCAATAGGCCCGGCGGTGCTCGCCTACGGCCCGCCAATAATGCAACAGGATGATCGCCCACAGCGGCATGGTGAGGATCACCGGCCCGAAGTCCGGCGTTGGCACTGTGAAGGCGGCAACGCCCACCATCAGCAACACCGCAAGCGCGGCGTGCTGCGCGCCGACGATCGATCGAGCGAGCGCGAACACCGCCCAATAGGTCACGACCACGCAGGCCTGCGACAGCAGGTAGACCCCGACGAGGCTGTGGCCGGCGAGATCGAAAGCGATCTCGGCGAGCCAGAAGGCGAGCGGCGGGCCGAGATAGGTCCCGAGTTGGAATTCGTGCCCGACTGCGAGCACGTCCGGCAGGTCACCGGGCGGCCCGGCGTAGAAGAGCGCGGGCACCAATAGCCACAGCAGCGCCTGCGTTAGCGCCGCCAGCCACACGGCGAGCGACGGACGCGAACGTAAGAGTTCGACGAAGATGGAGACGTAGAGCATCGGCCGGACGTTACTGGACGCGACCGGCAGACATAAGGCCCACGCGCTAAAGAGGCAACGCGCCCGGCTCGATCTCGCCGCCCGCCATGTCCGCGGTCACGATGTCGCCGTAAGCCGCCGCGACCGGGGCGAAGGAGCGCCGGTGATGGATCGTGGGGCCGAGCCGCGCAAGCGCGGCGAAATGCTCGGGCACGCTGTAGCCCTTGTGGTTCTCGAAACCGTAGCCGGGATAGAGCAGCCCCAATCGCGTCATGAGCCGGTCACGCGTGACCTTGGCCACGATCGAGGCGGCCGCGATCGAGGCGAGGATCGCATCTCCGCTGATCACGGCTTGGCAGTCGCAAGCAGCGTCGATGCGGTCGCGGCCGTCGACGAACACGAGTTGCGGCCGCACCGGCAGGCATGCGACGGCACGTGCGAGCGCCCAAAGCGAGGCCCGCAGAATGTTGTCCCGGTCGATCCGCCACGGCGGCGCGATGGCCACCGCCACCTCCGCGCTGGCGCAAATCTTGGCGTGCAGCTTCTCGCGCGTTTGTGGATCGAGCTTCTTGGAATCATCAAGCCCGCGCGGCACGCGTTTGGGGTCGAGCACGACGGCGGCGGCGACTACCGGACCGGCGAGCGGTCCCCTGCCCGCTTCGTCGCAGCCCGCGACCGGCCACACGCCGCGCTTGATCGCCGCGCGTTCGCGCCGAAAGGTCGGGCGGATCTCCGGTATGAGCGGAGATTGCGCGCGCGGCGGTCGGGCGATTCATGGCGCGATGGTGCGCGCCGCGGCGGGCAAGTCAACCGCCGCTGCGTCCGCGCTGTGGAGGACGGGGATTACCGAGGAAGCTCAGAACAACTTCAACTGCTCTGCGGCGGATCGCGGCGGACTGAAGTGGTCGGTGGTCAGCCGCGTGCGCGTCTTGTTGAAGCCGAGCTTTTCGCAAGCGAGCTCGAAACGGCGGCCGATCATCCAAGCCACCGGCCCGGCTCCGGTCATACGGGTATTCCAGCTCGAATCGTAATCCTTGCCGCCGCGGGTTTCACGGATGAGCTTGAAGACGTGGCGATAACGATCGGGAAAATTGGCCATCAACCATTCCCGGAACAGATCGCGCACCTCGAGGGGAAGTCGCAGCAGGACGTAGCCGGCTTCCCGGATGCCCAGGGCTGCGGCGGCATCGAGGATGCGCTCGATCTCGGCATCGTTGAGAGCA
>VAZM01000285.1:7948-14331 GCA_005883135.1 Alphaproteobacteria bacterium | reverse complement strand
GCATGCGCTCGATTCCAACACACCGCAGACACCCGGCATGGATCGCAAGGCGGCCATCGATTATGCCCGCGTCGGCGCTCAGAAGATCTGGGCAGGCACGGTCAACATTCGGCCGAACGCCAAGACCGGGGCCCATCACCACGGTGAGCTGGAAAGCGTGATCTACGTGGTGCGGGGCAAGGCGCGCATGCGCTGGGGCGACCGGCTGGAATTCATGGCCGAGGCGGGTCCGGGCGATTTTATCTTTGTGCCGCCGTTCGTGCCGCACCAGGAGATCAACGCCAGTTCGAGCGAGCCGCTCGAGTGCGTGGTCGTGCGCAGCGACAACGAAGCGGTCGTGGTCAATCTCGACATCGAGCCGGTGGAGAAACCGGACGAGGTCTTATGGGTCGATCCGATCCATAAGGGCTGAGACCGCCGACGTGCCCCAGGCGGCGACTACAAGAATTCCTTCGGAATCGGAGTCCACTTTTCGCGACCGCGATAGAACAGTGGCTTTTTGCCGTGCTTCGCCCGGTATGCTCGATAGCGCGTCCGATACCGCCGTACCCGCTCGCGTGCGACCGTGATGGGCTTGTGCCGGTACCGGATCAGCGCTCGTTCGACCGCCCACACATTCCTGGAGGCAAGCCGCCAATCGTAACCGCCCAACCGGCGCAAATCGAACACCGCGTATCCAGTGAGACATCCGGTGAAATCGATGTAGGGATCGAAATAGCTCATGGCGAGCGCGCGTACGGAACGGAACACCGGCTTTCGCCCGTGCAATCCGGGGTCGCGCGAGCGCGCGACTGAGCCCCAGCGGCCGCGCTTGCAGTAAACGAAGATGACGTGATCGAGGTAGTCGATCGATTTGAGGCTCATGACCAGCGGCGGAAATCCGTGTTGCTCAAGAATAGCCGCGGCGGCCAGGGCAGCTTCGAGACAATGCGCGCTACGATGCCGTAAGACTTGGCGCAGGCTTCTGAGCGTTTCGCGACCCAGCTCGGTGTTGTATGGCAGGTGGTTGAGGAAGCGCTGCACCAGCATCGGACTGCGCAGGCGTCGAATGACACGCCGCTCCGCCGGCGTAAAGACGGCAAATGCTGGTGGCGGATGATCCATCACGCATCCTCTTGCTCGGCTGCGCATCGGCGCAGCGCGTAGCACCGTTGGTCTCAAGCACGGGCGAAGAACGCCGTCACTACGTCACTGAATTCATCCGGCTGCTCCAACGGAGACATATGTCCAACTCCTTCGATTCTGTGAAGGACGGCGTGTGGGATGTTCTCCGACAAAAGGCGGGCAGCGTTCCGGCAGATGTAATCGTGTTGACCCAACATGACGAGCGTGGGGACCTTGACGGCTTGCAGCGTGCTGTGCATGCGGAAAAGCGATTTGCGCTGGCGCAGCACTTGCGAGAGGGTATGTCGCAATCCGACGAGCGGTGTTGCGCGAATAAGACCCGCCATATGCCGACGATAACGCCGGCCGCGATTGGCATAGGACTTGAAAAATTCGCTGCGCAGCATGTCCGGGAGCAATTCGTCCCAGCCCGTGCGCTCCGCAAAATCGATCCACCGGCTCGCCAACCATTGGATTCGCCAAGCGTCGTCCGCGCCAGATCCGACGTCGGCGAGAACGAGATGCGTAACCCGCTCGGGCCTGGCCGCGGCAAGCGCAAGTGCCGGACCTCCTCCCAGGGAAAATCCGACGACCGCGATCTCCTCGTAACCAAGCGCATCGACGATGCCGGCGAGATCGCGGGCAAGATGCGCGCCCGAATAACGGCGGGCGTCATCGGGGGCTTCGCTTTGACCGTGGCCGCGTTGGTCGTAAGTGAGGACCGTGTGGCGACCGGACAATCGTCGCCGCTGGTGAAACCACATCCGCTGTCCGCATGCCAGTCCGTGCACGAGGATCACGGGCCTGCCGCGGCCCGCGATGCGGTAGGCAAGCTCGATATCGCCGACGCGAATGCGGCGCGAGGAATCAGTCATGCCTGTCCATGCGGGTGATCCTCCTACTCGCCCCGGAACACGACCTCATCCCACGAGAACGGAAGCCAGCTCTTCCTAGCCTCCCGAAAGGCTGACAATCTAGAGAGGCCGCGGGAGTGGCGGAAGGGCACGGCCTTGTACGACTTACTGCCGGAGGATGATCATGCATGGCGAAACCCCATTGGCGATGTTGCTGTCGCTCTCGATCCTGACCATGTCGGCGGCGACGCTGCCGCCGGCTTCCGCCGTGGCGGAGCTTGCCTGCAGCGGACACCAACTGCTGCGCAACCCGCGACCGCAATCGAGCTGCAGCAATGTGAAACCGGCCATTTACGCCTCGCCCGACGGCGCCCTCCGCGCACTCGTGGTTCCCGTAGATGTCAGCCTCTATGCCACGCCCGATATGGAAAGCCGCATCGTAATACGCACGGCCAAAGGCGATACTCTCACCTCGAAGGATTATTCATCCCCGCGCGGCACCAACGGGTATTATGTCATCGATGCAAAGTGGTCGCCGGATTCGCAATTCTTCGTCTACAGCATGGCCTCATCGGGAGGTCACTCGCCCTGGTCGTTTCCGATGATGGTGTACAGCCGTCAAAAGAATCGCATTGCCGGCTTCAGCGACATGATCGAGGGTAGGCCCACACTCTCGGCCGATTTCCACTTTGCCGGACCGCATATCCTGGTCGCCAGTACCTGGAAACAGCAAGGATCCTTGGACGACAAGATTCCTGTCACCGTCAATCTCGAGGATGCGTTCGCGAAGCTGCCAGCGACTTCCGACTAAGAGTGCGGATGCGCTGGCTCGGCTGGCAACCGCGCTCAACCGACGCCGTGACGCGACTGTGCGTGCATTCCGCGCCACGCCGCCACCGGCGGGACCTGCAGCCCCAGGTTCTCGCGCAAGGTCTTGCCGGCGTATGCCGTCCGGAACAAGCCGCGCCGCTGCAGCTCGGGCACGACGAACTGAACGAAATCCTCGTAAGCTCCAGGGACGTGCGTCGCGGATACGACGAAGCCGTCGCAAGCGCGCTCGACGAACCACTGTTCGAGTTGATCGCAGACCTCCTTCGGACCGCCGACGATCGGATCATGCACCCGACCGCGTCCGCTGTAGTGAATAAACTCCCGCACCGTCGGGTTCTTATTGCCACTCGCGCGCACAACGCGGTCGCGGATGGCCTGCAGACCGGAAATGGCGGCCATCTCCTCGTCGGTGAACGCCTCGTCCATGCCCTTGGTCGAGAAGTCGAAGTTGAGCGCTTCCGACAACAGCGATAGCGCGTCGATCTCGAGCGGCAGCTTGCTGATCAGAGCCCATTTGTCCTCGGCTTCCATCTTGCTCGTCGCGGCCACGGTGTTGATCAAGTGCGTGATCTTGACGTCCTCGGGATCGCGTCCGCAGCCGGCCACCTCCGCCTTGAATCCCGCATAGTCGCGCTTGGCGGCGGCGATGTTGGGATAGACGACGAAAATTAATTCGCCCCATTGTCCGCCGAAGCGCTTGCCGCGGCCGCTCTGGCCGGCCTGGATGATGACGGGGCGGCCCTGCGGGGACCGCGGCACGGTAAAAGGACCGCGCGAACGAAAAAATCGGCCGCGGTGATCGAGCCGGTGCACCTTGTCCGGGTGGGCGAACAGACCGTTCGCCTGGTCCTGGACGATCGCGTCATCCTCCCAGCTGTCCCAGTGCCCGAAGACCACTTCCATGAATTCGTCGGCGCGATCGTAGCGCAGGTCATGCTCGATCACCTGCTCGCAGCCCATGTTCTGGGCCTCGCCATCGTTGAGCGAGGTGACGACGTTCCAGGCCGCGCGGCCGTCGGTCATCAGATCGAGCGTGGCGAACAGGCGTGCCACATGGAAGGGCTCGTAGTAGCTGGTGGAATACGTCGCGCCGAGGCCGAGTCGCTCCGTGGCCATGCCCATGACCGTGAGCACCGTCACCGCGTCCATCTTCACGCAACGGATGCCATAGCGCACTGTATGGGCGTGGTCGTGCCCGTAGATATCGGGCATCGACAGCCGGTCGTCGAAGAATCCGAGGTGGAATTTGCCTTCCTCGAGCACCCGGCCGATGTGCCGATAGTAGTCCGCCGACCAGGTGTCGGTGCGCGACTGCGGATGACGCCAGGAACTCGGAAGATTCGTGCAATTCTGTGCCTGCAGGAAAGCGACCAAGGTCATCTGGCGCATGGTGAACCTGTCGAAAATCTCAGCTGGGCAATGTTCCTGCGGAATGTCAGCCTTGGCAACTGCTCGCCCGCGCCAGATTTCGCGAGCATCGGGAAATCAAGAGCAACGGGAGAGCTCGTTTTTACAAGCTATCGGATCGGAGTCAGGGTTGCCAAGCGCCTACCGCAAGCGCGCTGGAGCCAACGTCGCAATCAGAGATGGACCAACGGCCGGAACATGCCGCGTCCGCGAACTCCAGTTACCGCTGCACTCGTGTTGAATTCAGGTTCTCGCCGCTATCGCGGCTCGACCGGAAGTGACGAGCCGAAAGCTTCGGTTTTGTGCTTTTCAGGCTGCTCGGAGCGCAATCGAAGTTCCCGCTGTGGATAGGGTATCTCGATTCCCGCCTCCCGAAACCGCTTGATGATCGCGTAGTTCAGGTCGCTTCGCACCGAGAGGCCGTTCTCAACATCGGCGACGACGCATCGCAGTTCGAATTCAAGCGCGCTGTCCCCGAATCCCAACAGGAAGGCCCCCGGGGGCGGCGACTGCACGATTTGCGGGTGCGTGCGGGCGATGTCGAGCAAGATATCGCGAACCTGATCCGGATCGCTGTCGTATGCCACGCCAACCTTGATGACGACGCGGCCCAAGGTATTGGCGCGGGTCCAGTTTTTGACCACACCGGTGATGAATTCGGAGTTTGGAATGATCACGCTCGCGCGGTCAAACGTTTCGATCTCGGTTGCGCGCACACGCACGCGCCGCACCCATCCCTCTTCGCCCTTGACCACGATCGAGTCGCCGACGCGGATCGGCCGTTCCGTCAGCAAGATGAGACCGGATACGAAATTCGACACCACAGACTGCAGTCCGAAGCCGATGCCGACCGAAAGGGCGCCGGCGATGAGCGCTATCTTCTGCAGGTCGAAACCAAGCCCCGTGAGTGCAGCCGTGATCGCCGTGATTGCGCCGAGATAGCCGAAGATCGTGACGACCGATAGCTGAAGACTGGGCTCCAATCGGGTCCGCGGCAACAACTCCGTCTCGAGCCAGCGTTGCACGATGCGGGTGACAACGAGGAGCGCGAGCAGCAAGACAGCGGCTGTGAGGAGCGTTTCAAATGAGAGATGGATCTCACCGATCTTGAACCCGAACGGGATGTTGCGGACGGTGTCGAACAAATCGGCAGTTGATACTTCCCATGGCCCTATGATCAGGAGGAACGCCGCTAGGATCAGCGTCACGCGAATGGCTGCTGATAAGAGCGCGCCGCCTAAGCCGAGCGTGCGAGCGCTGATGCCCAGCCGGTCCGCCACTTTCTGTGCTTTGACGGTCTGCTCGCCGATCGTGGCAAACAGCGTCTGAGTCACAACAAGCAGGAGATAAAGTGCCCCGAGCGCTGCGGCCGCCACAACGACGCGCAAAGCGACGAATGCGGCAAGGCCCGCATAGCCGGCGACCAGCGCCAGCGCGATTAGCGCCGTCATGAGCAAGCCCAGAGGATGAGCCCAGGCTGCGGCGACGAGCGGCTCGCCGCGATGCCTCCTGATTTGCCCCAGCCGGATGACGAGATGCATCAAGAACCCCGCCGTGATCGCCGCGAATACGGCATTCGTGGCCACCGTGATGATCAGCGGCGCGAACAAAGTCTTGTGCACCACCTGCGAGACGATCAGGACGCCGAGCGCGCGCGCGGACCAGACGAGGTGGTTGTGGAAGCAGAGCGCGGTAGCGTCGTCCTCTTGCAGGAGGCGGCGTTCCGGCTCCCGTGGCGTAAACAGCCCCCGCGCCACGCCATAGCCGAAACTCGCGGCGGCTACTGCGGCAACCAGCCCCTCGGCGATCTGCTCAACGCGGACTGTCAGCAGGCCGAGCGCATCGAATGCGAGCAAGCTCGCGGCGGCCGCCAGCGGCATGCGGAGAGTGAACCAAACGAACACCCACAGGGCCGCCCAAGCTTTCCCGGAACGTGTATCGGTTGATTGGGGGAGCACTCGGGGGAACCACCATCGCGTCAATCCGATCGCGAGCGCAATGATCCCGACCATGATCAAAACGGCCGCGGTCCAGTGCTGGCGATCGCCGCGTTCGCTGATCCATGCGTGGAGCACCGCGTTTTCGGTGCGCAACTCGATCGGGAAGGCGCGCAGAGTGTCCTGCCAGAAGAAGGGATTGAGCACGCTTGGACTGCTCGCAAACAGCTCTCGGGCGTAGAGCGAATGG
>VAZM01000285.1:0-7863 GCA_005883135.1 Alphaproteobacteria bacterium | reverse complement strand
GCTCGGTAGCAATGTCGGGGTTTTCCGGCGGCGCATCCTTGGCGGGGGCAGGACCGAGTTGCTTCAGGCGTTGCTCCATCTCGCTCACGCGGGGCTGGAGTTCATCGATCTTTGCGCGAAGCGTATCCGTCGCGATGGTGAGCGTTTGTCGAAAGCCGGCGAGCGTTTCAGCCGTGGCATCCTCACTGTCGACGGCAGATTCGATCGCGTCGAGAGAAGATTTGATCGTCTCGAGCGAGGGGGGTTCGGAGGACGCGGCCCGGGCGGGTTTTTCGACGGCGGCGGCGGCAGCGAGAAGGGTGCCGGCCACGGCCCAAAAAACGGCTTGCCGGCCGAGGGCAAGCCAAATGCGCTCGATCCTCACGCCGGAAACCGCGGAGTACCCCCTCGCCTACGCCTTGCGCGGACCAACCGGCGAGGCAAGTCCCCGGCCGCCTTGATTCCCTCAACACCCGCGTCTAAGACCCTGAGCGGGCACGCAAAGCATGATCGTTCTGATCGACAATTACGATAGCTTCACGTTCAACCTGTTCCACTATCTGGGCGGACTAGGGGCGGACGTCGTGGTTCACCGCAACGACAAAGTCGCAGCCGATCAGGTGATGGCGATGGAGCCCGAGGCGATCGTGCTGTCGCCTGGTCCACGCACGCCGCGCGACGCCGGCATCTGTCTCGAGCTCATCGCCAAGGCCGCGTCGAGCATCCCCGTGTTGGGGGTTTGCCTGGGCCACCAGGCGATCGGCGAGGCCTTTGGCGGTGCCGTCGTGCGCGCTCCGGTGCAAGTCCATGGCAAGCTCTCCGAGATCCGGCACGAGGGCGCGGGCATATTCCGCGGCATCAATGCGCCGTTCAGGGCCACGCGCTACCATTCTCTCGTGGTGGACCGACCGAGTTTGCCGGACAAGCTCGCTGTGACAGCAGAGACCGATGATCATATCATCATGGGGCTGGCACATCGCACGCTTGCGGTACACGGTGTTCAGTTTCATCCTGAGAGCATTGCCTCCGAGTACGGCCACCTCATCCTGCGAAATTTCCTGGACATCGCCGCGGCCTGGAACGCATCGACGGGCCGGAATGCGGCCGGCATTCGGGCGAGCCGTCGTGTTGTGTGAGACGTCAAGGTGACGGACGAACTGAAGGGCTTGATCGCCAAAGCCGCGACCGGCGCGACGCTGAGCCGCGAGGAGGCCGCGCGCGGTTTCGACACGATGATGTCGGGCGAAGCTACCCCCTCGCAGATGGGCGCCCTACTGATGGCGCTGCGCGTGCGCGGGGAGACCGTCGACGAGATCACCGGCGCTGTCAGCGCCATGCGCGAGAAGATGCTGCGGGTCGTGGCGCCACCCGACGCGATCGACGTCGTCGGGACGGGCGGCGATGCGTCCGGCTCGTTCAATATCTCGACCTGCGCCGCGTTGATCGTCGCGGGCGCCGGCGTGCCGGTGGCCAAGCACGGCAACCGGGCGCTCTCGTCGCGCTCGGGGGCCGCGGACGTGCTGGCGGCGCTGGGCGTAAACATCGAGTTGACGCCTGAAGGTGTGAGCCGCTGCATCAAACAAGCAGGCATAGGCTTCATGTTTGCGCCCGCGCACCACCCGGCGATGAAGAATGTCGGCCCTACGCGCGTCGAGCTTGGTACGCGTACCATCTTCAATCTCTTGGGCCCCCTCTCCAACCCTGCCGGCGTGAAACGACAAATGGTCGGCGTGTTCTCGCGCCAATGGCTCGAGCCGCTGGCCCTGGTATTGAAAAATCTCGGTTCCGAGTCGGTGTGGGTCGTGCACGGCTCGGACGGTCTCGACGAGATCACGACGGCCGGGCCAACCTACGTCGCCGCGCTCGAGAACGGCGCCGTGCGCACGTTCGAGATAACGCCTGACGAGCTGGGCCTGCCGCGGGTCCAACCCGAGGCGCTGCGGGGCGGTAGCGCCAAGGAAAACGCGCAGACGCTGATCGACGTGCTCAAGGGCAAGCGTGGCGCTTTCCGCGACGTCGCCGTCCTGAACGCTGCGGCGGCGCTGATGGTCGCGGCGCGTGCCAAGGACCTCAAGAGCGCGCTTGCGCTGGCGCAGAGCGCGATCGACTCCGGTGAAGCCGCGGGCCGGCTCCAACGTCTGGTTGCCGTTTCGAACGCGTAAGGATCGCAGACAATGCCTATCTTTGCCGAGCAGACCACCGCAAACATTCGCTAGACTCCTCCATGCCCGACATTCTCGCCAAGATCGAGGCCTATAAGCGCGAAGAGATCGCGTCCGCCAAGCGCGCTCGCTCCTTCGCGACAATGGAGGCCGACGCCAGGTCAACTCCTGCTCCGCGCGGATTTGCCGCTGCCCTCACACGCGAACTTGCCACCGGCAACTTTGCTCTGATCGCGGAGATCAAAAAAGCAAGCCCCTCGAAGGGTCTTATCAGGGAGGAATTCGACGTGCCGGCGTTGGCGCGCGCCTATGCAAGGGGCGGCGCGGCTTGTCTCTCGGTGCTCACCGATGCGCCCTCCTTCCAGGGCAGACCGGAGCACCTCGTCGCCGCGCGCACCGCGACCAAGCTCCCGGTCCTGCGCAAGGACTTCATGTACGACGTATATCAGGTCGCCGAAGCACGGGCATGGGGCGCTGACTGCATCCTGATCATCATGGCGGCGGTCGATGACCGCACGGCGCGGGAGCTCGAGCAGGCGGCGCTGGCATTTGGCATGGATGTCCTGCTGGAGGTGCATGACGAACGCGAGCTCGAGCGCGCCCTGCAGATGCGCTCGCGGCTGATCGGCATCAATAACCGTGATCTCAAGACGTTCGAGACGACGCTCGCCGTAAGCAAGCGGCTGGTGCCTTCCGTCCCGGCCGACCGCATTGTCGTGGGCGAGAGCGGAATTGTTTCCGCCGCTGATCTCGAAGAGCTGGCAAGGGTCGGCATTTCGACGTTCCTTGTGGGGGAAAGCCTCATGCGCGAGCACGACGTCGAAGCCGCGACACGCGCGCTCATTCGCAGGGAGCGCCGCGCCGGCGCCGCGGAGTGAACGGTGGCGCGCGCTCCCAAGCTCACTCATCTCAACCGGGGCGGCGATGCCCGCATGGTCGATGTCTCGACGAAAGCCGCGACCGAGCGCGAGGCCATTGCCGAGGGCCACGTCGCGATGGCGGCAAAGACACTTGATGTCGTGCTCGCGGGGAACGCCAAGAAGGGTGATGTGTTGGGTACTGCCCGCATTGCCGGCATCATGGCGGCGAAGCGAACGCCCGAATTGATCCCCCTCTGTCATCCCCTCCCCATCTCGAACGTTGCCCTCGACATCGAGCCCGAACGCAATCCGAGCAGCCTGCGTGTTCGGGCGCGGGTCAAGGTCACCGGCCGCACGGGCGTGGAGATGGAGGCGTTGACGGCGGTCGCCGTTGCCTGCCTCACCATCTATGACATGGTGAAGGCCCTCGACCGCGGCATGCGCATCGAGGGCGTCCGCCTGCTTGAAAAGCGTGGCGGCAAATCCGGACATTATCGAGCAGAGGAGTAGGCCGTGGCGCTGATGCCGGTCGCGGAGGCACTCGCCCGCGTACTCGCGCATACCGAGCCGCTGGCCGCCGTGGCCACACCCCTGGCGGACGCCCACGGCCGAGTGCTCGCCGCCGATCTCCCGGCGTTGCGCACCCAACCGCCGGCCAATGTTTCGGCGATGGATGGGTACGCAGTGCATTCGCAGGACGTGGCCAGCGCGCCGGTCCGCCTGAAGGTCGTCGGCGAAGTTGCAGCCGGACATCCCTTCCAGGGTGCGGTCGGGCGCGGGGAAGCCGCGCGCATCTTCACCGGCGGGGTCCTGCCGCCCGGCACCGACACAATCGTGATCCAGGAGAACACGGTGCGCGAGGGTGACGCCGTGCTCGTCAACGAGGCCCCCGCCAAGGGAAAGCATGTCCGCATCGAGGGGCTCGACTTCAAGCGTGGCGCGGTGCTGCTCGCCAAGGGCCGTCGCCTCAGGGACCGCGATCTCGCGCTCGCCGCGGCCATGAACTATCCGACCGTCCCGGTACATCGCAGTCCTAAAGTCGCACTGCTGGCGACCGGGGACGAATTGGTCATGCCTGGCGGTGCGCCCGGTTTTGGCCAGATCGTCTATTCGAACGGTTATGCCACGATGGCGGTGGCGCGCCGCGAGGGTTGCGAGGTGCTAGACCTCGGCATCGCGCCCGATCGGGTTGCTGAGACCGCCGCAGGGGTGCGCCGTGCGCGCGAGGTCGGCGCCGATATCCTCGTCACCTCCGGCGGCGCTTCGGTCGGTGAGCACGATCTCGTACGCGAGGCGCTCGCGGCGGAGGGGCTGGCGCTCTCGTTCTGGAAGGTGGCGCTACGTCCGGGCCGGCCGATGATGCATGGCCGGCTCGGTGCCATGCACGTTCTCGGGCTGCCCGGCAATCCGGTCTCCGCCTATGTCTGCGCGGTGTTGTTTCTGGTTCCACTGATTCGCCAACTCGCGGGTCGGAGCGATGTCGTGCCGGCGCTCGAGACGGCGCGTCTCGGTTGCGATCTGCCGGGAAACGATGAGCGCGCGGACTATTTGCGCGCCGTGCTGACGGTCGGGCCTGACGGCATTCCGGTGGCGATCCCAGCGCCGGTGCAGGACAGTTCCATGCTCATGCCACTCGCGCACGCCGATTGCCTTCTCGTGCGTGAGCCTTTGGCGCCAGCCGCAAGGGCGGGAGAACGGTGCGCGATTATCAGACTCGCGGCGTAAGACCGGTTCGCTCGTTCAGAGGCTGACAGCTCGTCCAAAGGCCGATTAAATCGCGCTGAGTCAGTGGCCGCGCAGATGAGCCGAGGATGTGGGAGGCTCTGCAGCTCCCCGCACAATCGTTCACCTCAAATTAAAAGGTTGCGGAACACATATCGAACATATAGTGTCCGTTCATGATTTGTTTCGACGAGTCCCTTCGGGGCCGTGGGAATGGGGGAATGCAGATATGTTGACGCGAAAACAGTTCGAACTGCTGCGCTTCATCCATGAGCGGCTGAAGGAGACCGGTGTGCCGCCCTCCTTCGACGAGATGAAGGATGCGCTCGACCTGCGTTCGAAATCCGGGATTCACCGCCTCATCACCGCGCTGGAGGAGCGTGGCTTCATCCGCCGCCTCCCCAATCGGGCCCGTGCCATCGAGGTGATCAAATTACCCGAATCGGTTGCGCACGGGATGGGCACAGGTCGCGCCCGCGGATTCACACCGAGCGTGATCGAGGGCAATCTCGGTCGGGTGCGAACGGCTTCGGAGGACGAAGGCGGCCGTCCTGTGGCGGTGCCGGTCATGGGACGCATTGCCGCCGGCACGCCGGTCGAGGCGATTCAGACGAAGAGCCATGTCATCAACATGCCCCCCGATCTGCTGTCGAGCGGCGAGCACTTCGCCCTTGAGGTGCGCGGCGACAGCATGATCGAGGCCGGCATCCTCGACGGCGACATTGCGCTCCTCAAGAAGACTGAAGGGGCCGACACCGGCGACATCGTGGTGGCGCTGATCGATGAGGAGGAGGCCACCCTCAAGCGTTTCCGCCGCCGCGGAGCCTCCATTGCGCTCGAGCCCGCCAATGGCGCCTATGAGGTGAGAATCCTTCCACCCAATCGCGTGCGCATTCAGGGCAAGCTCGTCGGATTGTTCCGACGGTATTGATTGGTACGGCTCCGGCGTTCAGGCGAAGCCCAGCTCAGTCTCCCGCCTCGAGGTCGTCGGCACGCGGCGTGGCGTCGCGTGGCCGCGGCGGCGTCGTGCGCCCCGGCACGGGCGCCTCCTCCTGCCCCGCAACAGCGCGTGCCCATGGCCGATCGTAGCCCGGCGGCCGCGTGGCGGTGATCTCGAATTGTTCTCCGCGGCGGCGCAACGCCATCGCCCCAGAGCGCCGCCAGACCTTACGGTCGATCACGAGAGCGGCACATCCAGGCGGCGCGTCGCGCGCGCTCACCACCAACACAGCGCGGCGGCAATCCTCCTCAAAGGCTTCGAGTGTCTTGGCGACGGCGACGAGCGAGCCGTCATGCAGCTTGCCGATGCAACCCGCCGCATCGCATCTGATCCCCTCGCCTAGCGTAGCGTCCTTCGGCATGCGCGCATCGGCGTCGGCCGCAAGCCATTCGCGCAGCGTAAACACGTCGCTGCCGGACTTGACCATGGAGAGCCGGCCGTTCTCGCCGCGCAACGCGAGGGCGCTGCCGTCGGCCGCGGTCAACACGTCGGGCTGGGGCGCTCTAACCATCAGGATCGCCGCGCCGCCTATCAGAAACGCGCCGATGAAACGCAAGGGCGTCTTGAGCAGGCAAAGCACCACCAGCCCCGCCGTGCACAGCAGCAGTGGACCAGCATCGAATGCCGCAATTCGTCCCAGCGCACCCGGAAAGCTCGTCACCCAAAGCGCGACGAAAACCATCCATTCGATGCCAGCGCCCATCAGCTGCCAGCAAAACCCGTCGAGACCAAGCGGCATGGCGATCAAACCGAGAATTCCTACCGGCATGATCCAGGCGGACACAACCGGCATCGCAATCAGATTGGCGATCACGCCATAGGGGGAGATGCGGTGGAAATGATAAGCGATGTAGGGGATCGTCGCCGTGCCGGCGAGCAACGAGACGATGAGCAGGCCGACGATCTCCCGGCCGCCCCATAGCGCGATCTTTGCCGCCAGTGGCGTATCGCCGCCTTTGCTCATCCAGGGCAACCCCTGCTGATATCCCGCGACGAGCGCCAATGTCGCCGCGAACGACATCTGAAAGCTCGGATGAACGATGGCTTCCGGCGCGAGTAACAGCACGCCGAACGCGGCGACGGTGAGGGTGCGGAAGGTGAGTGTCGGACGATCGGCCATCACTCCGATGAGCACAATCGCGATCATGATGAAGGAGCGCTGGGTCGCAACCTCCGCCCCCGACAGCACAAGATAAAAGGCCGCAGCGCCCAGCGCGGCGAGCGCCGCCCATTTCTTGATTGTGTAACTGCCGTTTTGTTCTGTCCCAAGCCGTGTCAGCTAGCCGCAAGATTCGCTTGATTTCGTGTGCTTTGGCCCCTCTGCCGTCCCGTTCTGTCACCTGCAGTTACGGCCAGTTGGGTAGCAAAGCGGTAGCAGCCTGTTCGGTTATTGTTCCGGGAGCCTCCAACCAGCGCGCGGACGTGCCCTACTTCAAACCTTTTAGATCAATCTCGCCCATGAAATGCTTGTGAAAGCGATCAAGGATGACGCCGGCCCGAATTCGCTGGCGCGCCACGTCGGAATGGTATTGCCCCATCTTGCGCTGGCGGGTACGCGGCGCTGCCGGCATGTAGGATGGTGTGGTGGTCATTCGACGCATTCCTGTCCGTATTGCGCGGCCTCACGAACGCATCGCAACATGTCCTCACCGCTTTCGTCCCCGTCCCTATAATGGCCATCGCGCTCACAAAAATCGTGGCTTTCCGCAACACACACAAAACTTTGCCCGTAGTGGTCGCGGGCTCTTTGGATGGACAGCATCTCTTGCGAACACCACGCGACGTTGCCCCAGTGAGTGTACCGGACAGGCTTGCCCGGGTCCTGCATAATCAAAGGGAAACATACAACGATAAAGTGAAGCAGAGGATACCACATAGCACGCTCCTCATTTCCGTGCCTTCACCCATTGGCTCTCTTGATCTTTGAGCCAATCAGGCACGGTTGATTAAGGCCACGCGCGCGTGACGCCCAAGCCGTTGCAGACGCCGGCGCCGATCTGGCTGTCGAGGGCGCCGTCAGCCATCGCACGAATTGTCTTCGCCAAGCCCTTTGTGACGTGATTTAGGCTACCTAGGAGGCCTAGCTTGAACTTTCTAGGCGCTGCTTCGGTTTGGTCGGAATCGGCCTCAAACATACGCT
>VAZM01000284.1:281-8227 GCA_005883135.1 Alphaproteobacteria bacterium | reverse complement strand
CTCGGGTCCCTCGTACAGAACCTTGGCCTTGCCTTCGTAGATTCGGCGACGACGGCTCATCGGCGTGTACCGTGGTTTGTTTATGTCCATCTGGATGCCGTGGCTCCGGTTCGAGTCGCAGTGCGCGTGGCGGCTCGACCAACGTGGACATGCGGTGCGTCCACGGCGGCAAACTAGCCGATCGCGCTGCGCAGCACAATCGCGGGGAACCGCTTTATTGCGAACGTTCCACCGCGGCGAATCGATTCGCCATCGGTTGCCTTGACCATCGCGTCCCGCTATGCAAGGGCGCGCACGGTGGTTCGACCTCGGTCGTGCAAGCCAGCCGAGTCCGACGCGCGTGCCGCCGGGCCGAAATATCGGAGCGAGAGTCGGCCGCTGCCGATGAGCGAGGAGGCGATGACCACATTCGACAAGCGCGAGGAAGGCTTCGAGAAGCAATTCGCGGTCGACGAGGAATTGCGATTCAAGGCGACCGCGCGGCGCAACAAGCTGCTCGGGCTATGGGCAGCGCACAAGCTCGGGCTCTCCGCAACCGAGGCCGACGAGTATGCCAAGGCCGTCGTCCTTGCGGATTTCGAGGAGCCGGGCGAGGACGACGTGTTCCGGAAGATTCGCAAGGACTTCGACGCCAAGGGCGTCGCGGATTCCGATCACCAGATTCGCCGCACCATGACCGAGCTCATGGCGAAGGCGGTGCTGGACGTCAAAGCCGGCCGCTGACGGTTCCCGCGTGATGCGCGACATCCTTTCTGGCGCGCTGGCTCGCAGCAAGGGACGATCGCATGACCACTGCAACCGCCTTCTCGCTGGCCGGCCGGCTCAAGGCCGGCGAGACCGTCTACAGCGGCTGGTGCGGACTGCCCGCGCCGATCGTCGCCGAGCTCGTCGGCCGCGAAGGCTTTCCCGCGGTCACGCTCGACGCCCAGCACGGACTCTGGGACACCGCCACGCTGGTCGCGGGAATCGCGCAGGTGCGCCAGGGCGGCGCGGCGGCGATGGTTCGCATTCCCGTCGGCGAATTCGCAACCGCGAGCCGCGCGCTCGATTTCGGCGCCGAGGGCATCATCGCGCCGATGATCAACACGCCGGCGGACGCGCGCGCCTACGTCTCGTTTGCTAAATTTCCGCCGCTGGGCGAGCGCAGCTGGGGGCCGCACCGCGCCACCACGCTCGCCAACATGGCGGATCAGAAGGTTTATCTGCGCGAGGCCAACACGCTCACCGTCACGTTTGCCATGATCGAGACGAAAACCGCGCTCGACAACGTCGAGGCGATCGCGGCGACGCCCGGCATCGACGCGCTTTTCCTCGGGCCGGCCGACCTCTCGATCGCGCTTAGCAATGGCGCCGAGGTCGATCCGATGTCGCCTAAGGTCGACCGCGAGCTCGACCGCATCATGGGAGCGGCGCACAAGGCCGGCAAGGTCATGGGCGCCTATTGCCACTCGGCCGAGCGTGCGACCGCGCTCGCCAAGCGCGGCGTGCGCTTCCTCGCGGTCGGCAGCGATATGGGCTTCTTGCGCGCAGGCGCCGCGGCGGCGCTGAAAGCACTGAAGAGCTGACGCTCCGCCGCATTTGTGTCCCGGGCGCAGCGCAGCACGCAGTGGTGCGCTGCAGACCCGGGACCGCTACGGTCTGATGGCGGTCCCGGATCAGCGGTGCACCGCTCCACTTCGTTCCGCGCTGCACCGCGTCCGGGACACGTAATCATTGCTAATCCTCAGCCATCGTTTGCGCCAAGTCGTCGAGCAGCCGCGGCAGTCCCGCCTCGACCGCCTCCGCCGCGACCTCGAGCACGCGATAGCCGCGCTCCATCAGCCACGTGCGGCGCTCGCCGCGCGCCTTCGCCGCGATCTTGCTTTCCTGCGCGGGGACGAGCTCGATCACCAGGCGCAGCGGGAACGACACGAAGTCGGTGATGTGCGGTCCGACCGGCACCTGCCGCTTGATCCCTTTTCCTGCAAACCGCCGGTCGTTGGTGAGCGCGTGCCACAGCGCGCGCTCGGCATCGGTCGGATTGCGGCGAAGGAGCCGCGACAACCCGCGCATCGGACCGCACGCGGGAGCCGCGCCGTCTTGCCCGTGCTCGGCGAGCAGCGCGCGCAGCGCGGCGGCTTCCTCGCCGTCGAGCACGCCGCCGCGCGCCGGTCCCTTGCGGCCTTCGGTCAGCGCGACGACGATGCCATGCAACGTCTGTATGTCCTGTTGCGTCGGCTGCATGCGCGCGAAAATGTTGCGCAGATTGACCAGCATGGTCGCACGCTTCTCGAGTGGACGGAAATATTCGATCGCATCGAGCTGGCGCTCGAGATGGGCGAAGAACGCTTGCACCTGCTCCTTGCCGGCGGGCGACGATTTTTGCGGCATGGCGAAGGGCAGCGTGCCGCCGCAGGCGAGCTTGAACCATTCGTAAGCGATCACCGCCACCGCTTGGGCGAGATTGAGCGAGGCGAAGGCCGGATTGACAGGAAAGGTAACGATGCGATCCGCGAGCGCCACCTCGTCGTTTTCGAGGCCGTAGCGCTCGCGGCCGAACATCACCGCCACGCTCTCGCCGGCAGCGACACGCGGCGCCAGCAACGTGGCTGCCGCCTGCGGGGAGATCACCGGCTTGGCTTGGTCATGGGCGCGCGCGGTCGTCGCCAGCACGAGCGTGCAGTCGGCGATCGCCGCGTCCAGCGTGTCATAGAGCTCGGCCTCATCGAGAACGCGATCGGCGCCGGAGGCCGCGCGGTGCGCGTGGATATTGGGCCAGCCGTCGCGCGGCTTGACCAGCCGCAGCCGCCTGAGACCGAAATTGGCCATCACCCGCGCGGCCGCGCCGATGTTCTCGCCGAGCTGCGGCTCGACCAAGATGATGATCGGGCCGCCCGCGTCGATCCAGGTCTTGGTCTTGTCGGTTCCCGCACCGGGCATCGGCTAATTGTACTGCGTCGGGTGTCGCAGGATCCTACTGCGCCACGTGTTGCGGGCGCACCATCGCCGCTTGTGCCCTCTCCCCAGCCGAAGTCGGATCATCCGACTTCGGCCGACTTTAGTGCGGAACTCGGGCAAGCCCGAGTTCGGGTGGGAGAGGGCTGCTCGTTTTTCCAGCATGAAGGAACGGGCGAGGGGGTTCGGATCCATCAGTACCGCCGATAACCCCCTCACCCCGACCCTCTCCCCAAATAGGGAGCGGGAGCACACCGAGTTTGTCGCGCGCATTCACGACCTCATGACAAGTAGACTTAATATACCAGCACGTCGTCGGTGTGCTCGCGCGCGGCAAGCGTGGCGATCGGCGCGCTTGCCTCTCGCCGGCCGAGGCTGTGCACCGTCGTGTAGTGCTGCGCCAGGCGCTCGACGAGCCGCGCTTTGCTCGCGGCGCTGTAACGGTGCGGCGTGAATTCGAAGCCGATGGGCACCGCGCGCGCCGTGAGGCTCGCGAGCCCCTCGAGCACCTGCGGCTCGTAGCCCTCGACGTCGATCCAGGCGAGAGCGACGTCTTCGAGCGCCACGCCCAGCCGCTCGAGCTCGTCATCGACCCGCACCACCGGCACGAGAAGGCGAGCGGTCCCGTCGACCGACGGCGGCTCGCCGATCGCATGCGCCCCGGTGTTGCGCGGGTGGAGATGCAATTCGGCGCTCCCCGCCTCGGCGCCCGCCGCCTTCGCCACGATCACGGCGGCATGGGCGAGCCCGTTGATCTCGAGATTCTTCGCGAGCAGCCGGGCGTTGCGCGGCTCCGGCTCGAACGCGATGGCGCGCGCGAAGCGGCCGGTACGCAGCGCATAGACGGTGTGCGTGCCGATATGCGCCCCGATATCGACGAACACGGCGTCGGGCCGCAGCCGCCGCGCCGCCGACAACACCTCGACCGCGGTGTCGATCTCGCGCCGTTGCCAGCCGCCGTGCCACATCAGCCAAGCGCCGACCACGCGATCGCTCGGATCGACGAAGAAACGCACGTCGCCGAGCTCGCACAGCACCAGGTGGCCGCGCGCGGACAGCGCGCGCATCACCACATCGCGCAGCGCCGGCCAGCCGACGAGAAGGGGCTCCAGCATCGTTTGGCGCAGCGCGCGGCGGCCGCGGCCGTAAGCCCCCCTGATCTCGTGCCATGTCGGAATTTTCGCCAAGCCAGTCACCACCATTTGCGCGCGCCGGTGCAAAGGATGACGTGCCTTATACCAGCGATGTCAATCATTGGGCTCGTCATGGCCGGGCATAGCGCGTCGGAAGACGCGCGTGAACGCGCTCTTGTCCCGGCCATCCACGTCTTGCTTGAAGGCGAAAAAGACGTGGATGCCCGGCAGCGCAGACAAGTTTACGCAGTCTGCGCAAGCTTGACTGCGTTGCCGGGCATGACGCAGGAACACCTTCGTATATCTGCACACAAATTCCGCTCGTCTTTAACCCTTGCAGGAGGCGGCGCGGCGCGCCATAAGGCGCCTGCCCCGGGGGCATTCCGCCCCACGTTCTGCATACATCCGCGCGCGCAAAGACAAGAGGCAAAGGCTCGGCCGCCATGGCGAAGATCGCAGTCAAGAATCCGGTCGTCGAGATGGACGGCGACGAGATGACCCGCATCATCTGGCATCTCATCAAGGAAAAGCTGATCCATCCCTATCTCGACGTCGAGCTCCTCTATTACGACCTCGGTATTGAGAAGCGTGACGAGACGCGCGACCGCATCACCGTCGAGGCGGCGGAGGCGGTGAAGAAGGTCGGCGTCGGCGTCAAATGCGCCACCATCACCCCGGACGAGGCGCGGGTGAAGGAATTCGGCCTCAAGGAGATGTATCGCTCGCCCAACGGCACCATCCGCAACATCCTCGGCGGCGTCATCTTTCGCGAGCCCATCATCTGCAAGAACGTGCCGCGGCTGGTGCCCGGCTGGACCAAGCCGATCATCATCGGCCGCCACGCCTACGGCGACCAGTATCGCGCCACCGATTTCCGCGTGCCCGGCAAGGGCAAGCTGTCGCTCACGTTCGTGGGCGACGACGGCACCAAGATCGAGCGTGAGGTGTTCCGCTTCCCCGGCGGCGGCGTCACCATGGCGATGTACAACCTCGACGACTCGATCCGCGACTTTGCCCGCGCCTCGCTCAACTACGGCCTCAATCGAAAGTACCCCGTCTATCTCTCGACCAAGAACACCATCGTCAAGGTCTACGACGGGCGCTTCAAGGACATCTTTCAGGAAATCTACGACGCCGAATTCAAGGCCGAGTTCGAGAAGAATGGCATTTTCTACGAGCACCGGCTGATCGACGACATGGTGGCGGCGGCGCTGAAATGGTCGGGCGGCTACGTCTGGGCCTGCAAGAACTACGACGGCGACGTGCAGTCCGACACCGTGGCGCAGGGCTACGGCTCGCTCGGGCTGATGACCTCGGTGCTGATGACGCCCGACGGCAAAGTGGTGGAAGCCGAGGCGGCGCACGGCACCGTGACCCGCCACTTTCGCCAGCACCAGAAAGGCGAGCAGACCTCGACGAACTCGGTCGCCTCGATCTACGCCTGGACGCGCGGGCTCGCCCATCGCGCCAAGCTCGACGAAGACGCCAAGCTCGCGAAGTTCGCTGCGACCTTGGAGCAGGTGACCGTGGCGACGGTCGAGTCTGGCTTCATGACCAAGGACCTCGCGCTGCTGGTGGGCGCCGACCAGAAATGGCTCTCCACCACCGGTTTTCTCGAGAAGGTCGACGAGAATCTCAAGCGGGCGATGGCGTAATCGCGCCCGAGAGAGAGGAGCACATCGATGCGCATCTCGCTATTTCTCCTCGCCATCGTCGCCGCCGCGGCGCGCGCGAGCGCAGCCTCGGCGCAGGCCCCGCCGGCGCTCGCCGCGCCCGGCGAGAGCGCGGTGATCACGCTGCATGCCGAGGGCGCGCAGATCTACGAGTGCAAGCCCGGCAGCGACGGCAAGCTCGCCTGGGCGTTCCGCGAGCCGATCGCGACGTTGCTGCTCGACGGCAAGACCGTGGGACGCCACTATGCCGGGCCGAACTGGGAGCACGTCGACCGGCAGCGTCGTGACGGCAAAGGCCGTCGCCAACGCGCCGGGCCAGAGCGCCGGCGACATTCCCTGGCTCAAGCTCGAAGTAACGGGGCATCGCGGCAGCGGCACGCTTAACGGCATCACGACGGTGCAGCGGATCAACACCCGCGGCGGCGTCCACGCAGGCGCCTGCGATCGCGCCGGCGCGCTCTATAGCGCGCCCTACGCGGCGGACTACGTGTTCCTGCGCAAGGGACCTTGAGAGCTAGCCCCGTGGAACGCGGCGAAACGCGGGCCCATCTCACGTCGTCCCGGCCGAGCGCAGCGAGAGCCGGGACCCATGAACACAGGCTGGTGGTCATGGGTCCCCGCTTGCGCGGGTGATCAGCTTTCGGTGAGCAGTCTGTAACCATCGAACAGCGCGCCTTCGCCCACCCTACGAATCGGCGAGCGCGCCTTCGATCGCTTTGAGCGCCGCCTCGGCTTTGGAGCCGTCGGGACCGCCGGCCTGCGCCATATCCGCCCGCCCGCCGCCGCCTTTGCCCCCGAGCGCCTCGGCGCCTTTGCGCGCCAACTCGATTGCGGAGAAGCGGCCGGTCAAGTCCGGCGTGACGCCGACCACGACGCCCGCTTTGCCCTCCTCGGTGACGCCGACGATGGCGACCACGCCCGAGCCGAGGCGCTTCTTGCCCTCGTCGGCGAGGCTGCGCAGGTCCTTGAGATCGATGCCCTCGACCGCGCGCGCCAAAAGCTTGATATCGCCGACGAGGCGCACGCCGTCCGCGCCCTGCGCGCCCGCGCCGCCCATGGCGAGCTTCTTCTTCGCCTCGGACAGCTCGCGTTCGAGACGGCGCCGCTCCTCCAGCACCTGCGTGAGCCGCTGCGGCATCTCCTCGAGCGGCGCTTTGAGTTCCGCCGACGCCGACTTGGCGAGCTCGCCGAGATGCCGCGCGTGCTTGCGCGCGGTGGTGCCGGTGAGCGCCTCGATCCGGCGCACGCCGGCCGCGACCCCGCTGTCGGCGAGCGCGGCGATGATGCCGATGTCGCCGGTGCGCTTGACGTGCGTGCCGCCGCAGAGCTCGACCGACCAGCCCATGGTGTTGCCGCCGCCCTCACCCATGGCGACGACCCGCACCTCGTCGCCGTATTTCTCGCCGAACAGCGCACGCGCCCCCGACGCAATCGCTTCATCGACCGCCATCAGCCGCGTCGTCACCGGCGAATTCTGCAGCACGACCTCGTTGGCGATATCCTCCACCCGTTCGATCTCCTCGCTGGTCATCGGCTTAGGATGCGAGAAGTCGAAGCGCAGCCGGTCGGGCGCGACGAGCGAGCCCTTCTGCGCGACGTGATCGCCGAGCACCTGGCGCAGCGCCTCGTGCAGGACGTGGGTCGCGGAATGGTTTCGCCGGATGGCGCTGCGCCGGGCGTGATCCACCTCGAGCGTGAGCGCGGCGCCGACTTTGAGCGTGCCTTTCTCCACCCGCCCGGAATGGACGAGCACGTCGCCTGCCTTGCGCTGGGTGTCGGCGACGGTAAAGCGCACGTCTTCGCCCGCCATGACGCCGATATCGCCGACCTGCCCGCCCGCCTCGCCGTAGAACGGCGTCTGGTTGAGGACAACGGCGCCGCTCTCGCCCGCGCGCAACGCGTCGACCTCGCTGCCGTCCTTCACCAGCGCGGCAACGACCCCTTCGGCGCTTTCGGTCTCGTAGCCGAGGAACTCGGTCGCGCCGACGCGCTCCTTGATGGCAAACCAGAGCGCCTCGGTCTCCGCCTCCCCCGACCCGGCCCACGACGCGCGCGCCTTTTCGCGCTGGCGCTCCATGGCCGCGTCGAAGGCGTCGGTGTCGACGGCGATGCCGCGCGGCTTGAGCGCATCCTGCGTCAGGTCGAGGGGAAAGCCGTAGGTGTCGTAGAGCGTGAACGCGGCCTCGCCGGAAAACTTCGCGCCGCG
>VAZM01000284.1:0-256 GCA_005883135.1 Alphaproteobacteria bacterium | reverse complement strand
GTCTTGCGAAACCGCGTCTCCTCGAGCTTGAGCGTCTCGGTGATGAGCGGCTCGGCGCGGGAGAGCTCGGGATAAGCCTGGCCCATCTCGCGGGTGAGCGTGGGCACGAGGCGCCACATCAACGGTTGCTCCGAACCGAGCAGCTGCGCATGGCGCATGGCGCGGCGCATGATGCGGCGGAGCACGTAGCCGCGGCCCTCGTTCGAGGGCAGCACGCCGTCGGCGATGAGGAAGGAGGACGCGCGCAGGTGATCGG
>VAZM01000283.1 GCA_005883135.1 Alphaproteobacteria bacterium | reverse complement strand
CATGTCGGCGACCACGCCGGCAACGCTTGGCGCCGCAGCCGAGGTGCCGAAAAAAGGATCGAACCGTGGAACGGTGGTGTTGATGTCGTCGATGCCGGAGATTGCAACCGGATTATAAACGAGCGGCCCACCGGGAATGGCCGAGCCATCGTTATTGAACCAGAGTTGCGTCCCGGCCCCGGTCGCCGAGAAGTTTTCGCTCTGGAGCGTGCCGCCCAGGCCCGGAGTGTTCTCCGCATCCACCGCTCCCACCGCGAGCGCGTAGGGGGAGTTTACGTGACCTTGCGTGGTGCCCGAGTTTGCACCGTTGATCGTGACTAGACTAGAATTGCTGACGGCAGCCTCTTTGATGAGGCCTGGATCGGGGACCGGACAGGTTTTGAACGGCAATCGCATAGGTGTTCCCCTGTGGGAGAGTGAATAAGATGGAGGGATCGCGCCCATTTCCCGTGACGGTCGCGACGACGACGTTGTTTAGGAACACCACGACTTCGAGGTTCGATGTCACTGCCCCGTAGGGCTGGTTCCATTGAACGACGAAGGGCACTCGGGGCTCCATCCGGTTGCCACCGATGATGACCGTTTGCGTCGGACTGCCGTTGCCGAAATCCTGGGTATCGTGAAGGACCGTTGAGCCGACAGTCGCCGTCTGGATGGGGTTCCACGCGGCTTGATAGCCAACGGCGTCACGATTGCCCGCCGAAGTGAGGTAGATGACGCCTTCTTGCTCGACCGTCTGGATAGCATTGCCGACGACACCCGTCTGGTAGAACGGTTCAGCGAAATAGCTGACGTCGTCGCAGATCACGCGGCAGCCGGCGTTGGCGAGCGCAAGAATGCCGGCGGCGAAATCCTGCTGGCTGACAAAGGCGGTGTAGAAGTCGAGACCGGCGCCCGGGGCGACGTCGTGCACGATCTGCATCATCGCGCGCCCCTCGTCCGTGCCGGCGGGGTTGTTGGGGTTCGGGAGGTCCTTCAGCACGCTCACTTGCGAGGCGGGTGGCAGCGCGCCGTCGGCTTCGTCCGCCGCCGCGCCGCCCAGATAGTCGAAGCTGTCGGATAGGACGCCGACCGTGAAGCCTGCGCCGGTGACGCCGAGATTTGTGGCGTTTAGCGCCTGCCGGACTTGGTCCGGCGTGGCACCAGTGGGGCCAACCGCGCCCGCTGCCGCGGTTTGCGCGGGCGACGCGACGGAATGGACGCTTGCCGCGGCGGCGGCCGGCAGAGCGAGGGCAACGACTGCCATTGAGCCAATGCCAGGCAAGGGAGCGGCGCCTGACACGGCGGGAGCGCTCGTCACGGCGGCAGCGTCTGTCAATCGTGTCGCGGGCGCCGGAGGCAAAAAGGGCACACCCTCGAGATCGCCCCCGTCGCCGACATCGGTTACAGCGCCGGTTACATCGCCGAGCCTCGTCCTGCGCATCTCGACCTCCCCCGTTCTCAGCTGAGAATCGTTTCAGGTGGTCGCCCGCCGACGACAGAAGTCATAGCCGACGATCCATGACGTGACGAATCTAGAATCGCCGTAGCCGCTTTGCCTTTAAGGCACAGCAACCGCTCAGTTCATTGCGGCCGAGTGGCGCGTCACTCCGCCGGCGCTACCGCCCTTGCGCGCGTCTTCTCGACCCCGTTGACCAACACCGCGATGGCGGCCGTTGCAAACACGAACCCGAGGGCGATGGTGGCGGTCGTTCCCAGCACCAGGCCAAACCCGCCGCGGCCGTAGAGGAACGCAAGCGCCGTCACCGCCGCACCCGACGCGAGGAAAGTCAGGAAATAGCGCACCGCGAAGATGCGGCCGCGCCAGGCGTCGGCGGTGTAGCGGGCGATCACCAGGTCGTTGACGGTGACTTGCCCGTAGATCGCGGCCATGGACACCGCAAGCGCCACGATCAGCACCTTGCCGGTCGCTTGCGCCGCCCACAGCACGCCGAGAAACTGCAGGCTCGCGATCACCGCGAACAAGATGTGCGGCGGGAATTTCTCCACCAGCCGGCCGACCGCGATCTGAGCCAGCGCACCGCATACGAAGATCAGGGTCGCGACCCCGCCGACCAAGAGAATCGGCACGTCGGCGCCGAGTCGCTCATCGACGAGCTTCGGTAGTGCAATCGCCACGATGTTGAAGACGAGCCCGGCGCACAGCGCGACCACGACGAACAGGCCGAAGATCGTCGCCGCCAACGCCGCGCCGAGCGGGACGTCGGCCACCGTGCCGCGGCTCGCGGCCTTTCGCGGTTGGTCGGGAACGAGGCGTAAATAGACGACGGCAGTCGCCACGCAGATCGCGCCCGGCGCCAGAAAGGCCGCGCGCCAACCCAGGCCAGCGATCAAGGCCGCGGTCATGCCGGTGGCGAGCGCGGCGCCGAGATTGCCGCACACGCCGTTGAAGGCGAGCGAACGGCCGCGCAAGGTCGCCTGCTCGATCAGCATGGCGGTGCCGACCGGATGATAGATCGCGCCGAACGTTCCGAGCGCCGTCAACGCCACCGCGAGCAAAATCAGATTCGGTGCGAGCCCCGCCGCCAGCAGCGACAGCCCGCAGCCCGCATAGAACAGCGCCATCATGTTGCGCCGGCTCCAGCGGTCGGCGAGCCAGCCGGCCGGCAGCGAGAATACGCCGAAAGCGATGAAGGCCGGCGTGCCGAGCGCGATCAGTTCGGCATAGCTGCGGCCGTAAGCGACTTCCAGCCCGATGACCACGGTCGGGAAGATCAGCATCACATAGTGGTCGATCGCGTGCGCCCAATTAATGAAGCCGATCGAGCGCTTGATATGGTTCGGTTCTGCAGTCGCCATGAGGTGAATCTTGCACGGAGAACAAGGACCGGCGGGTGCTGGCGACCGCGCATCGGCCGCCCACGTCGGTATAGCGCGATTTGCAGCCGCCTATCCATGCCGAAATCGCGGAGCAGATTTTCGCTGGGTTGCGCCGGATCAGGCAACCGCCAACCCTAGCTATCCGCTGCTGCCGGACGCCGGCCGGGCTAACGCCCGCCGGACGGACAAGCGAGCATCTCGCGGAGTATGTCCTCTACCGAGCGAGGCGAAATTCCGAGCTCTGCAAAGCCTGGCACGTCCCGGGAGGCGACGGTATCAACCTGCATCAACTCGATCTGGTTGCGGGTCACGGGCGCATTAGGAAGCATCTCCGCCAGCCGCGCCAGTGTATGCCAGGCGGCAAACGGCATCGGGATCAATCTCGCTTCGAGCCCGGTTTCGCGCATCAGCGCCCTAAGCAACTCCTCGTAGGAATAAACGCGAGGCCCGCCACATTCGAAAGTACGATCGCCCTTCTCGGTCTGTTCGATCGCCTTGGCGATGGCTTCGGCCACATCGCCCACGTAGACGGGTTGCAAGCGGGTGAGGCCGCGGCCGAACATAGGAAAAATGGGGAGAGTGCGAAGCAGCGCGAGAAGACTCGTTAGAAACGCGTCATTCGGCCCGAACATCACCGCCGGGCGAACAACAACCGCGTCGGGAAAGACGGCGCGAACGGTGAGTTCGCCCTCTCCGCGCTTGCGGATGTAAAGCGACGACGACGACGCATCGGCGCCAATGCCGGAGATGTGGACGAGCCGTTTCAGACCATCCTGCTGCGCCCGAGCCGCCAGGCGGCGCGCCGCCTCCACATGTACGGAGTGAAACGTCTCCCCTCGCCGCTCCACATAAAGGCTGACCGCATTGACCGCGCCGTATGCACCGGTCAACGCATTGGCAACAGATGCTGGGTCGTGAATGTCGACCTCGATCGATTGAGATTGCGGGCCGTCCGGGCCAAACAGCTCACGACCGCGGTTCACATGCCTTGATGCGATTCGAGCGAAGAAGCCGTGCTCGCACAGATGATTCACGACGCGGCGGCCGAGAAAGCCTGTTCCGCCAAACACCGTGACGACGCGCACGTTCATGAGGTCAGCATGCGGTCGATCTTGCTCGCCATGATGAAGTCGTTCTCGTGCAATCCCTTGATCTTCTTCGTGCTCAGCGACACGGTCGCGCAGCCCCAACCGAAGCTGATGTCGGGGTGATGTCCTTCCGCCTCGGCAAGCTCGCCGACCCGCTGCACGAAGGCGAGCGCTTCGCGAAAATTGCGGAACCGAAACGTGCGCTCGATGCGGTGGGCGTCATCGCGCAGCACCCAACCCGGCGTCTGCCTCTGTAAGCGGAGCGCCTCATCGGCGCTGAGCGGCGGAACGCCGCCGCGACAGGGGGTGCACGTCTTCTCCGCGAGCGTCTCGGTCATGGCGCTGTCTCCGATCGCGCGTATACAGCAATGCTCGGCGCAACCTCAACGATCGATCTCACCGAACACGATATCGAGCGAGCCGATGATCGCCGAGACGTCCGCCAGCATGTGCCCGCGGGTCAAGAAATCCATCGCCTGCAGGTGCGCGAACGACGGCGCCCGGATCTTGCACTTGTAGGGGCGATTGGTGCCGTCGGCGATCAGATAAACACCGAACTCCCCTTTCGGCGCCTCGACCGCCGCGTAGACCTCCCCGGCAGGCACGTGATAGCCCTCGCTGTAGAGCTTGAAATGATGGATGGTCGCCTCCATCGAGCGCTTCATCTCGGCGCGCGGCGGCGGAACGATCTTGTAGTCCTTGACCGCCACCGGTCCCGCGCCTTCCCGCGATTGCAGTTTCCCCAGGCATTGCTTCATGATGCGCACCGCCTGGCGCATTTCCTCCATCCGCACGAGATAACGGTCGTAATTGTCGCCGTTCTTGCCGACGGGAATGTCGAAATCGAGCTCGGAATAGCACTCGTAGGGTTGCGCCTTGCGCAGATCCCAGGCGGCGCCCGAGCCGCGCACCATCACCCCGGAAAAGCCCCACCCCCAAGCATCTTCGAGCGTGATCGCGCCGATAGCCACGTTGCGCTGCTTGAAGATGCGGTTTTCCGTCAGCAGTCCTTCGATATCGTCGCAGACCTTGAGGAAAGGATCGCAAAACGCGGCGATGTCGTCGAGCAGCTTCGGCGGCAAATCCTGGTGCACGCCACCGACGCGGAAATAATTCGCGTGCATGCGAGCTCCAGAGGCGCGCTCATAGAACACCATGAGCTTCTCGCGCTCTTCGAACCCCCAGAGCGGCGGCGTCAGCGCGCCGACGTCCATCGCCTGCGTCGTCACGTTGAGCAGATGCGAGAGCAGCCGCCCGATCTCGCAATAGAGCACGCGGATGAGCTGCGCCCGCTTGGGCACGGCGAGACCGAGGAGCTTCTCGGCCGCGAGGCAGAAGGCGTGCTCCTGGTTCATCGGCGCGACGTAATCGAGCCGGTCGAAATACCCAATCGCCTGCAGATAGGTCTTGTGCTCGATCAGCTTCTCGGTCCCTCGATGCAGCAGGCCGATATGCGGATCGACGCGCTCGACCACTTCGCCGTCGAGCTCCAATACGAGGCGCAGCACGCCGTGCGCCGCTGGATGCTGCGGCCCGAAATTGATGGTGAAGTTACGCGGCGCAGCTTCGCCCATGGCGCCCTCGCGTCGACTATCCGCTCAACGCGGACCCTGCGACCGGGGGTTCCTGCTGTGTCGGGCGCGTGTCATAGGAACGACGGGGATCATGCCCCGAGCGGCATCGCCCGGAACCGCGTTGCCGCCCCCGCGTTCTCCCGTCGGCGCAAGGACGACCCCGCTGAGGACGACAGTCCGCACCCGAGTTCGCGCCGTGGGCCGTCGCGTTGTCGACCACCAACACCCCGGCACCGCCGTCGAAACAGCGAGGATGCATGGACCACGAGACCGCCCCGGCGAAATCGCGCGCATCGATAACGCGCATCTGCACGCTCGTTTGCGTCGTCGTCTTGGTGGCGGCGGCAGGAATCTTCGGCGCCCACCTCATATCGCCCAATTGGCGTCTCTCGGCGCAGTCGGTTCCGCTGCGCTCAGCCGCGCTGCTATTCGGGCCCAGCAGCCGAGGCCCGGCGGGCTTTGCGGACATCGTCGATCAGGTCAAGCCTGCCGTGTTCGGCGTGCAGACCAAGCGCTCGGAGGCCTCCGACGAGCAGGTCGGCTCCAACTTCTTCCGTCATTTCGGGGCGCCGCTGACACCGCAAGCGCCGGGCGGTCGGCATCGACCCAAGACGGTGATGACGTGATCGAGGGAAGCAAAACGGCAGAGGTCCAGACCGACGATCAAAAGACCTATACCGCCAAGGTGGTCGGCAGCGATCCGATCAGCGACCTCGCCTTGCTCAAGGTCGACGGCCGCGACGACTTCACCTTCGTGAAGCTTGCGGACGAGATGCCGCGCGCGGGGGATTGGGTGTTGGCCATCGGCAATCCGTTCGGGCTCGGCGGCACGGTGACCGCCGGCATCGTCTCGGCCCGCGAGCGCAACATCGGCGCCGTCACATCCGACAGCCTTTTGCAGATCGACGCGCCCATCAACAAAGGCGATTCCGGCGGCCCGACGTTCGACCTCGACGGCAAGGTGGTCGGCGTCAACATGATGATCTTCTCGCCGTCCGGCGGCTCGATCGGCATCGCTTTCGCGATCCCGGCCGCAACGGTGCGCGCGGTGATCTCGCAGCTCAGAGATAAAGGCTCCGTGAGCCGCGGCTGGCTCGGCGTGCAGATTCAGCCGGTGACCGCCGAGATCGCCGATGTGCTGAGCCTCAAGCAGCCGCAAGGCGCACTCGTTGCCGAACCGGTCGCTGACGGGCCGGCCGCCAAGGCGGGGGTCCTTTCGGGCGACGTCATTGCCTCGGTCGATGGCAAACCGGTCAAGGACGCCGCCGCGCTCTCCAAGGTGATCAGCGGCACAGCGCCCGGCACCTCGGTGAAGTTCGGCGTCATCCGCGAAGGCAAGGAGCAAACCATCGACGTCGCCCTCGGCGAATTACCCGTTGCCAATCCGGCGGCGAGCCAAGAGCAGCCGGGCCAAG
>VAZM01000632.1 GCA_005883135.1 Alphaproteobacteria bacterium | reverse complement strand
CCGGATCGCCGGCCAGTAGGCGCTCGGCCGTCTTTGCGCTCGCATCGGTCACGCCGATGGCCGTACCTTCGGGCAGCCGCATCTCGAAGAACAGCTCCGAGCGCGTCGAGGTCGGAAAGAATTGTTGTTGCACCAGGCCGAATCCCGCGACCGAGCCGACGAACAGCAGTACCGTGAGGGCAACGACGGTCTTGCGCCAGCGCAGGCAGAAATCGATCAGGCGGCGCAGCGCGTTGTAGCCGCGGATGTCGTAGATCGCGTCCGGATTTTTGTGCGCGCCGTGCTTGGCGAAATCCGGCAGCAGCTTGAGCCCGAGATAGAGCGCAAGACCGACGATCCAGAAAATGCCGCCGGCATATTCGCCGGCGCTCGATTTCGCGAAGCCGACCGGCAGGAAGCCCGCGGCAGTTACCAGCGTCCCGGTCAGCATGGGGAACGCGGTCGAGGTCCAGGCAAAGGTTGCAGCCCGTGCCCGATCCCAGCCCTGTTCCATCTTCACGACCATCATTTCGATCGCGATGATCGCGTCATCGACCAGCAGCCCAAGCGCGATGATGAGGGCGCCGAGGGTGATGCGGTGAAGATCAAGGCCGGTCGCGTACATCACCAGCAGCACGATCGCCAGTACCAGCGGCACCGACAGCGCAACCACGATGCCGGTGCGCCAGCCGAGCGACAGAAAGCTCACGATGAGCACGATGACGAGCGCTTCGGCGAAAGTCTCGACGAATTCCGACACCGACTCATTGACGATGTGGGGCTGATCGGCGATTTGAGCGATCTCGACCCCGACCGGAAGCTCGCTGACGACTGCTTTCATCGCGCCTCTGAGATTTTTTCCGAGCGTAATGATGTTGGCGCCATCCTGCATGGAAACGCCGAGGCCGAGCGCCGGCTTGCCGTCTTGGCGCACGATGAAGCTCGGCGGGTCCTCGTAGCCGCGCTTGACCGTCGCGATGTCGCCGAGCCGGAAGATCTGTCCGTCCACCTGGACCGGTACCGCGGCGATCGCTGCGACTCCCGAGAAGGCGCCGGTCACCCGCAAATTGATGCGGTCGGCGGAGGTATCGACCGAACCGCCGGAGACGACGGCGTTCTGTCTGGCCACGCTGTCGAAGATCTGCTGGGGCGTGAGCCCGAGCGTGGCAAGTTTGGCGTGAGTGAACTCGATGAAGATTTTCTGCGGCCGCTCGCCGATGATGTCGACCTTGTTGACGTCGGGAACCCGCAGCAGCCGCTGGCGGATGTCCTCGGCACGGGTTTTGAGATCGGCGAGGCTCAGGCCATCGGCGGTGAGCATGTACATCGCCGAATAGACATCACCGTATTCGTCGTTGAAATCGGGACCGGTGGTTCCGGGCGGCAGCTCGTTCCTGATATCGCCGACCTTCTTGCGGACCTGGTACCAGAGGTCCTTCACCTTACCGGGCGGGGTCTTATCGCTCAGAGTGACGCGGATGAATGAGCCGCCCGGCTGGGAATAACTCTCAATACGATCCAGATAGGGAAGCTCCTGCAGCTTCTTCTCGACCTTGTCGACGGACTGTGCTTGCAGTTCGCTCGCCGTCACGCCGGGCCAGCCGACGTGGATGACCATCGTCTTGATCGTGAACGAGGGGTCCTCGGCGCGGCCGAGATTGAGGTACGAATAGACGCCGGCTGCTCCCAACAGGATGATCGCAAATAGGACGAGCGGCCGATGTGTGATCGCCCATTGTGACAGGTTGAAACGCTGCATGACGCCACCCCGAGTTATTGGATGGTACGGACCTTCAGGCCTGGTTCGAGCTTCTGCACGCCGAGTGTCACCACCTTGTCGCCCTCGGCGATACCGCGGGTGACTAGCGCCGCATCCTCAGCGAACGACGCGACCGTCACCGGCCGCAGCATGAGCGTGCCGGACGTGTCGACCACGTACACCGAGGGGCCCGTGCCGCGATTGAGAATCGCCGAGAGCGGCAGCTTGGCGACCTTTGCATCGACCGCCGGCGTGAGCATGACGGTCGCGGTCATGCCATAGGCAACCGCCTCATCCGCATTTTCGATGGTGAAGCGCGCGGCATAGGTGCGGGTCGCCGCGTCTGCCTGCGGCGAGAGCTCGCGCAGTCGCGCCTCGAAGCTGCGCTCGCGATCCGCCCACAATCGCACGATCGCCTTGGACTTGCGTGCCTCGGCAAGCCAGGTCTCCGGCAGCG
>VAZM01000631.1 GCA_005883135.1 Alphaproteobacteria bacterium | reverse complement strand
GTTATATGCACTACCACGCCGACTACAACACGGGAACGAATACCATTTACGGCGGCGGCGAGACCGAATCTTATCTTTTGTTGCCCGTGATCCCGGCGGCCTAGCGCTCGCGAACCGGTCGTAGAGTTTCGGAATTCCTCGATACCTTCGTGCGCGAATGCGGATGATCCAGTGATCAGGGAATTCGCACGGCTCGATTGGCCGCGCGGACGATCCAGTGTTTACTCGGCATGCGGCCGCGCAAGCATGACGATGCCAATGAGGAGCGCCGATTGAGCCTCGAACGGGAACAAACGAGCTCGCTCCATGGGTTCTGGCCCATGCTCGCGCGAAGGGACGTGCTCGCAGGCTTGCTGTTCATCGGCGTGGCCGTGTTCGGACTATGGCTCTCGCGCGACTATCCGATCGGGACCGCGTTGCGCATGGGCACCGGCTATGTGCCGCGGTTGTTATGTTGGATCCTATTCGGGCTTGGGGCCGTCGTGCTCGTGCAGGGGCTGCGCGAGGCGCAAGACGCGCGGGCGCTTTCGGCATTGCGGCCCCTCGTGTTCGTCACCGCAAGCCTGGTGATCTTTGGGCTCAGCATCGAGCGTCTCGGGCTCGTGATCTCGATCCTCCTGCTGATCGGCGTCGGTGCCGTGGCGGCGCGCGGGTTGCGGCCGTTCGAGACGCTCTTGGCGGCGCTGGTGCTCATCCTCCTCTCCTGGGGCATCTTCATTCTCGGACTGGGATTGACCATCCCGGTTTGGCCGGAGTGGTAGATGGAGATCCTCCACAATCTCGCTACCGGATTCGGCGTGGCGCTGACGCCGGCGAATCTATTCTTTGCGCTCGCCGGCGCGCTGATCGGCACCTTGATCGGCGTTCTCCCCGGCATCGGCCCGATTGCGACCATCGCGATGCTCTTGCCGCTGACGTTTCATCTCGAGCCGACGTCGGGCTTGATCATGCTCGCCGGAATCTTCTACGGAGCGCAATACGGCGGATCGACTCGGTGGTGACCTGCATCGACGGCCACCAGATGGCGCGGCAGGGCCGTGCGGGCGCGGCGCTTGCGGTGGCGGCGATCGCGTCGTTCTTCGCCGGCTGTATTGCAACCGGCTTGATCGCCGGCTTCGCGCCGCCGCTCGCCAAGATCGGCCAATCGTTCGGCGCGCCTGAGTATTTCTCGCTGATGGTGCTTGGCCTCGGCCTGGCGGTGGTGCTGGCCCGCGGCTCGGTGATCAAGGCGATCGCCATGATCGTGCTCGGCCTGCTGCTCGGCCTCGTTGGCACCGACGGAAACACGGGTGGAACGCGGTTTACCCTCGGCATCACCGAGCTGACCGACGGGATCGATATCGCCACTCTCGCCATCGGCATTTTCGGCGTCGGCGAGATCATCACCAATTTGACGCAGCCGCAGGAAACGCGTGCCCTCGCTGCAAAGAAGATCACGCGCCTGTGGCCGACGCGCGATGATTTCCGTCGCGCCTTTCCCGCCGTGCTGCGCGGCACCGCGCTCGGCTCCATCCTCGGCGTGCTTCCCGGCGGCGGTGCGACCTTGAGCGCGTTTGCCGCCTACGCCCTCGAGAAGCGCTGGTCGCGCTATCCGGCGCAATTCGGCCACGGCGCGGTTGAAGGCGTGGCGGGGCCCGAATCCGCCAATAATGCCGGCGCGCAGACCTCTTTCATCCCCATGCTGACCTTGGGCATCCCGGGCAACGCGGTGATGGCGCTGATGATCGGCGCGCTCACCATTCACGGCATCCAGCCCGGTCCGCAGATCATGGGCGAACGCCCGCTCATGTTCTGGGGCATGATCGCCAGCATGTGGATCGGCAACCTGATGCTGGTCATCATCAATCTGCCGCTCATCGGCATTTGGGTTCAGCTGCTCAAGGTGCCGTACCGCTTTCTCTATCTCGCGATTCTCTTGTTCTGCGGCATCGGCGTCTACACCGTCGGCAACAGCGCGACGGCGGTGCTGCTGGCGGCGTTCTTCGGCGTGCTCGGCTACGTCTTCACGCGACTCGAATGCGAGCCGGCGCCGATGATCCTCGGCTTCGTGCTGGGCCCGCTGATGGAGGAGAACCTTCGGCGTGCCATGCGAATATCGAGCGGCGACCCCGCGATCTTCGTCGAGCGGCCGATCAGCCTCGGTCTGTTGATCGCATCGCTCGCGCTCTGTCTCCTGGTGGCGCTGCCGGCGATCCGCAGCAAACGGGAAGAGGCGTTTCAGGAATAGCGCCAAGCAAGAGGCGCGCAGCCGCGGCCTCTGCCGCGCCGATACCGGGGACGATCTCGACGGCGATGCCCGCCGCGCGACACGCCGCGATCTCTTCACCGCCGCGGCCGAACGTTGTGACCTCGCCGCCCGTGAGCCGCACCACCCGTCGGCCGGCCTTGGCGAGGGCGACCATCAGTGTGTTCATCTCGTCCTGCTCGCAAGCGGAACCGTCGCCGGTGGTACCGACCAGCATTTTCTTCGCCTCGCGCCGCGCAAAGTCGAGAATGTCCGGCGAGACCAGTTCGTCGACCAGGATAATGTCCGCCGCTTGCAGGGCGCGCAGCGCGCGCAACGTGAGCAGCTCTGGATCGCCAGCGCCGGCGCCCACCAGCGTCACGGCGCCGGCCTCCGCGGCTTGACCCTTGGCGATCTCGAAAAGCGCGTCGAAATCGCCTTGCGCCGGCTCGTGGCCCGGATGGTTCATCGCGCAAGCCGCAAACAGCTGCCAGAACCGCCGCCGCGCGGTGGATGAAACTCCTGCCGATTGGACCCATTTGCGCCAGCGGCGCGCGGCATCGGCCCAGCGCGCAAAGCCGCGCGGGAGCATAGTTTCGAGCTTGGCGCGGATCGCCTGCGCAAAGACCGGCGCCGCGCCCTCCGTCGAAATC
>VAZM01000376.1:516-6916 GCA_005883135.1 Alphaproteobacteria bacterium | reverse complement strand
GCCGGCCGCGCGCAAGCTCATCGAATGGATGATCTTGCGCAGCGAGCATCCCGGCGCCGACAGCAAGCGCTATCTCGCCTTCATCGCCGCCAATCCTGGTTGGCCGAGCGTCGGCATGTTCCGCAAGCGCGCGGAGGCGATGCTTTGGGTCGAAAACATCAAGCCGGCGCAGGCGTTGAGCTTCTTCAAAGATTCCCCGCCCCAGACCGGGACGGGACGCCTGGTGCTGGCGCGCGCGCTCATCGCGCAGGGCGACACCGAAGCCGCCAAGACACTCATTCGTGAGGCGTGGCGCTACGATCCGCTCTCGACCGAGGTCGAGAAGCAGGCGCTCGAGCGCTATTCGGAGTTCTTGACCCGCGCCGATCACAAGGCGCGCATGGAGAAGCGGCTGTTCGCCGGCGACAACGAGACGGCGATGCGCGCCGCGCACCGGCTCGGCGCCGCCGACGTCGCGATCGCGCAAGCGCACATCGCGCTCAACCGCAAGGCCGGCAACGTCAGGAAGCTGCTCGACGCCGTGCCCGCGGAGGCGCGCCAAGACCCCGGCTATTTGTTCGTCCATGCCCACCTTCTGCGCCACGAGAACAAGATCGCCGAGGCCGCGGAGGTGCTGCTGTCGGCACCCTGCGACCTTGCCCTGGTCTATGATGGCGAGGAATGGTGGGTCGAGCGCCGGATCATGTCGCGCAAGCTGCTCGATCTCGGCGACGCCCTGTCGGCCTACCGCGTGGTGGCGGAAGGAGCCGAACCGACCAAGGAAAACTCGCGCATCGAGCGCCATTTCATGGCGGGGTGGATCGCGCTTCGCTTCCTCGACGATCCGGAGACAGCAGCGACCCACTTCAAGCGCATCCAGGACGTGACCAGCCATCCGACCTCGCACGCGCGCTCGCATTATTGGCTGGGACGCGTGGCGGAAGCTTTGCGCCAGCCCGAGCGGGCGCGTGCCGAGTACGAGTTGGCGGCCCGCGGCTCGGCCGCCTACTACGGGCAGATCGCCCGCACGCGGTTGGGGCTTTCCGCTCTCAACCTGGCGCCGCCGCCGCCAAAGCCGGACAAGCAGGCCGAGGCGGAGCGGCTCGAGCTCGTTCATGCTGTCGAGATTCTCTACGCGCTCAACGAACGCCCGCTGGTCATCGCGCTGATGGCCAGCATCGGCGAGACGCAGAACGACCCCGGCACGCTTTCGGCGCTCGGCGAATTGGCGGAGCAGCACGAGGACGCGCGCGGGATGCTGCATCTGGGCAAGGCGGCGCTGGCGCGCGGCCTGCCGCTCGACTACTACGCGTTCCCGACCGTGGGCGTGCCGCGCTATTCGCCGATCGCCCCGAGCATCGAGAACGCGATGCTGTTCGCGATCATTCGCCAGGAGAGCGCGTTCGATCCGTCCGACTGGTCGCAGGCGCAGGCGATGGGGCTGATGCAGGTGACGCCGGAAGCGGGACGGGATACCTGCAAGCGCTTCGCCTGCACCTATGACTTCAAACGCCTGAGGTCCGACTCGCCGTATAACCTGCAGGTCGGCGCCGCTGAGATCGCCGGCGTTCTGCAGGATTATCGCGGCAATCCCCTTCTGGCATTTGCCGCCTACAACGCCGGCCGCGGCCGGGTGCAGGAGTGGATCGCAAAGTACGGCGATCCGCGCGACCCGAAGGTCGATCCGGTCGACTGGGTCGAGCGCATCCCGTTCATGGAGACCCGCAACTACGTGCAGCGGGTGATGGAGAACCTGCAGGTCTATCGCGTGCGCTTCGGCAACGAGGCGCCGCTCGCGGTCGACAGCGACCTGCTGCGGCGCGACGCGGCCGCCCGCTGATACCCTCAATTATCGAGTCGTGATGCCCGGGCATAACGTTTATGACCCGGGCATCGCGCTTCTAGGCTAGTGCCCGGTTTTCGAAGTTCGTGATACAGCGCGGCACACTCGGGCACGAACTTCGAAAACCAAAGGGCACTAGCAACTCTATGATTCTAGTGCCGCTTTTCGATTTGAAATTCCTGAGGCGGACTCGCGGCACACGCTGCAGGAATTTCAAATCGGCGGCACTAGCGCTTTGTCGCAAACGCTGGATGGATCGGCCCGGGGGCTGAACCCCGTGAGGTCAACCGCGGGAATGTCCGGCGCCGTAAACAGAGACCCCAGGCTCTCTCGACTCTATCGCCGTAGAGGCGCAGACTGATCGCGCCCGAAACGCCAGCGCAAAGCGTTCGAGACTTTCCGTTCCACGACTTATTCGAATGGGACCCGTTCTAGCGTCCCACGCCCTTTCCTCCGGCGCCGCCGGCGGAACGGGGAACGCGTGGGAGGACACCATGATCAATGCCACCGAATACCGCGCGATGGCCGCCGAACACCATCGTCTCGCCGGCATGTGCCGCTCGCCCGAATCCCGCGAACAGCACTTGTCCCTGGAACAACAATTCCGGGCGCTTGCCGAGCGCGAGGAACGATTGCACCCGCCGGCCGTGCCGCAGCATGCGAGCGAGCATCAATCCACGTTAGCTTGATTGCGTCACGGCGGAGCCGCCGGTCAAGGCGCGCACCGAGGCGAACAGATCGCGCACGTGCCGCTCGGTAATGCCGCGGGTGATGAACACGAGGCGGCTCGTGCGGTTGCGATCAGGCCACGCCGCGAGCTCGACGGGGGGATGCGCGAGGTGCTGGACCGCGTGCACCACTACCGGTCCGCGGCAGCCGGCGACGTTGAGCAAGCCCTTCACGCGCAAGAGATCGCCGCCGCGCAACGCAATGAGCGTCTCCATGGCGCGCGCGAAGGCGTCCCACGGGAGCGGCGCATCCTCGGTGAGAACGAAGCTCAAGATGCCGTCGCTGTGCTCGGCTTCGGCGACGAAGCCCGTGCGCGCCGCAGCACCGGGAGGCGCATCGCTCTCGAGCATAAAGCGCGGATCGAGATCGCCGTCGACCGCGCTGTGAACGGCGGCGCGCGGATTGAGCGCGCGAAGGCGTCTTGCGAGTTGCTCGACCGCTTGCGGCTCGGCGAGGTCACTCTTCGTGACGACCAGCCGGTCGGCGAGGATGACCTGCTTTCTCGCCTCGGCCGACCACGCCAGCGTGTCGAGGCCGCCGACGGCGTCGACGACGGCGAGGACCACCTCGACGTGGAATTCGGAGCCCAGCGCCCGATCCGTGGCGAAGGTCTGCAGGATCGGGCCGGGATCGGCGAGCCCGCTGGTCTCGATCACGATGCGCCTGAATTGCGGCAGCCGGCCCTGCGCACGCTCGGCAACGAGGTTGCGCAGCGCGTTCTGCAGGTCGGAGCGCGTGTTGCAGCATAGGCACCCGTTGCCGAGCAGCGTCACGTCGTCGCTCGAGGCGCGCATCAGCGCGTCGTCGATGCCGACGCTGCCGAACTCGTTGATGACGACCGCGGTGCCTTCGCCCTCGGGCTTGGCGAGAAAGCGGCGCAGCAGCGTGGTCTTGCCGGCGCCGAGGAAGCCGGTGAGGACGCTGACCGGAATTTTTGCGCCCCGCGCGCGCTTGAGCCTGCGCCCGAAGCGCCCAGCCTCGCGGGAGGGAAAGAGATCGAGCATGAGCTAGCAGCCCGTGTCCCGGATGCGGTGCAGCGCGGAGCGCACGCAAACTAAGTAGGCGGCCTGCGCCGGAGTGTGCGCGGAGCGGTGCATCGCGGATCCGGGACCGTCATGAGCCGGGGCGGTCCCGGGTCTGCAGCGCATCATTTCGCTTCGCTCATGCTGCGCCGCGCCCGGGACACGAGACACGATCAGAAATCCATCTCCAGGATGTAGAGGCCGCCGACGTGGCGGTCGACCGTGTAGACGATCTCGCGCTCGTCGACGAATACGTCGTTGAGCTGGATGGTGCCGGTGGGCGCCATCGGCGGCGCCGGCGGGACGAACACCCCGACCTGCTGCGGCTGGTACGGATTGGAAATGTCGTAGGCACGCAGCCCCCCGTTGAAGAAGGTGCCGAGCACGATCTGATCGGATTGCCAGGCGGTCGGCAGCGGCACGTTCTCGTGGATGTTGTGAGCGCCGAAGCGACCCTTCGCCGCGAATGCCTTGTGATCCGGCAGCGGACAGGTCGCGATCGGGACCAGGTTCGATTCCTCGCGCGCGTCGAGCACCCAGATCAGCTTCGGCCAATCCTTGGCGTTGTTCTCGGTGGATTCGTCGGTCACCAGCATTAGCCCGCGGTCGAACAACGGCACCACGGTGTGCGTGAACCCGGTATACGGCGGGGAATTGGTCCACTGCGAGATGCGCTTGGGGTTCGCCTTGTCGGAAATGTCGAGGATGAACATGCCGCCGTCGATATAGGCGAGGTAGCAACGGTCGCCGCGCTGGGGATAAACGTTGGTGTTGTGGGCGCGATGTCCCTTGTCGAGCGGGTGCCGCGGCGGCGGCCGGACATTGTCGCCTTGACGCGTGCCCGGCATCCACCAACGGCCGATCTCGACCGGCTTTGAGGGGTTGCGCACGTCGATGCAGCGATAGAACTGGTCGTCGTTGGGGTGCGTGGGCGTGAAGTCCGGCGCGCCGGAGGCGCAATGCACGTATTCGCCGTCGCAGAACCAGAGCTGATGCACGCCGCGTGAGGTCGCGCCCGCGCAGTCGAAGAACGAGATCGACCGCGGCTTTTCCGGCACCGAAATGTCGAACAGCTCCATGCCGGCGGGCGTGAGGCCCTTCTTCTGCGTCTGGTACGCCACCGCCATGATGTTCCCGCAGGTCTCGAGCGAATTCGAGCGCATGTGCGCCTGCGGCAGATCGGTCTGCACCACCACCTTGGGCTTGCGCGGGTCTGAGACGTCGACGGCGGTGAAATTCTTCGGGGCGCTTTCATGCGCGAGCCAGAGGATGCGGCGGCCGTCCGGCGCGATCTGGATCGACATGCCTTCGCCCATGCCGCCGAAGCCGTCGAGCAGATGATGGGCAATGAGCTTGAAGTTCCACGTGATCGGTCCGCCGTTGCCGAGCGGGCTTTGCACTGGGGCGCGCTTGCCCGCGGCTTTCGCCGCCGCGCGTCTTTTCGGCGCGGGCGCCTTCGCCGGCTTCTTCGTCCTCGCAGCCTTCTTCGCGACTTTCTTGCGTCCAGCCTTCATTCCACTCTCCCTGCCTGAGCGCGCGCATGTCTAGCGCGTTTCAGCGCGACAGGCGAGGCGGCGTGGCGAAGGCGAGTGCCGCCGATTTGAAATTCCTGCACCGTGTGCCGCGAGTCCGCCTCAGGAATTTCAAATCGAAAAGCGGCACTAGAATCATAGAGTTGCTAGTGCCCTTTGGTTTTCGAAGTTCGTGCCCGAGTATGCCGCCCTGTATCACGAACTTCGAAAACCGGGCACTAGCCATGCGCTGCGGCGCGGGACTTGGTCGGATCGGTCATGACCGCCCCTCCCAGGCATGGCGCACGGCTTCGACATCCGGGTCGACTTTTATTTCGAGCCGGCGGGAAACTCGCTATCATTCGCGCCGGCCCGACGCCGTTCGCGACGTCAGATCAAACGGTTCATTCCCATGCTCATGAGCGGAAAGGAATATTTGCAGAGCATCCGCGACGGCCGGATCATCTATATCGGCAAGGAACGCGTCAAAGATCAGACCACGCACCCGGCCTTCGCCGATGGCGCGCGCACCTACGCCGCGTTGTTCGACATGAAATCCGATCCGGCGCTGCGCGACGTCATGACCTTCGAGGAGAACGGCGAGCGCTACAGCATGTACTACTTGCAGCCGCGCTCGCAGGAGGACCTGCGGCGCCGCAACCGCGCCCATCGCAAGATCGCGGACTTCTGCTTCGGCCTGATGGGCCGCACGCCCGACGCGTTCGCCGGCAATCTCACCGGCCTGTCTATGAAGCCCGAGGTCTTCGACAGCGAGCCCGGCGGCAGCCGCGACAATTTATTGGCCATCTACCGGCACATCCGGCGAAACGACCTGTTCGCAACCTACGCGATCGTCCCGCCGCAAGGGGCGCGCAACAAGGAGTACTATCTGGCCAAGGGGCTGCCACGACCGGCGCTGCGGGTGACCGCGGAAGACGACAAGGGCGTCACGCTCAACGGCATGAAGATGCTGGCGAGCGGCGCCGCGTATGCGCACGAGGTGCTGATCGGAAACGTAATGCCGCTCGCCCCCGACCAGCTCAAAGAATCCATCACCTGCGTCATCCCACTCAATCTGCCGGGGCTGACGCTCTGGTCGCGCGAGCCGTTCAATCGCTTGGGACTCACTCGCTTCGACCGCCCGCTCACGACGCGCTTCGACGAGTCCGATTGCATGCTGGTGTTCAAGGACGCGAAGGTGCCGTGGGAGAAGGTCATCGTTCACGACAACCCCGGCCTTTCGCGCGACATCTACATCAAGACCGCCGCGCACGTCATTTCCAACCACCAGTCGAACGTGCGGTTCGCCTCGAAGC
>VAZM01000376.1:0-496 GCA_005883135.1 Alphaproteobacteria bacterium | reverse complement strand
CGATATCCCGGCCGTGCGCGACACGCTCGGCCGGCTCGCGGCGATGGAGGGGGGCTACAACGCCATGATCGACGGGCAGATCGAGGCCTGCCAGCCGTTCGACAATGGCTTCGTCATCTTCAACCGGCGTTACATGTACGCCGCCATTCATTGGGCCATGGAGAACCATTCGCAATTGCTGGACATCGTCCGCGAGCTGATGGGCGGCGGCCAATTTCAGTTCCCGGCCAGCATCGACGTGCTCGACGATCCGGAGCTGCGCGAACTGTTCGAGACGTTCTGGACCGCCGGCGATTTCGCCGCCGCCGATCGCATGAAGCTGTTCAAACTGGCCTGGGATCTGGTGGGTTCGGATCATGCCAGCCGCGCCACGTCGTGTGAGAAATTCTTCGTCGGCCCCGGCTTTGCCGTGCGCAACTACAATTTCGTCAATGCCCCCTGGGATGAGCTGCATGCGGCGGTCGAAGGTTTCATGGCAACTTACGGAACCGGCGAG
>VAZM01000630.1 GCA_005883135.1 Alphaproteobacteria bacterium | reverse complement strand
GTACTTCAGTACATAAATAGCGTGCTCACCAAGCCGGACCAGCTGCTTAGTCGGCAAGCGTCGCTTCATAATAAAGTGCGGGAAGGCAGGCTCGCCACGGCCCATAATTAATTGCACAGCCATGACCGCGAGGACGAGCCCTGGGATCGTCGAGCCTATCGGTGTCGTCGATAGCAATCCAAGGCATAATATGATTATGCCGAAAGAGTGCCGGTGTAAGATCGACGTTAGCCAGCCAACAGTGACGTACTCTGCAGGTACTTGATGGATGACCTCCTCCAGCACCCGCGAACTCGGCATGCGCTGCTTTGTGTCGGTCAAGACCTGCATTCGGATCCCCCGCGACGCCGTTGTGTCCCGCTGTTCAGTAACGTCGAAAGCTTGATTTCCGTTCCCTCCAGCCTGCTCACGCGGCGCAATGACGGCCGGGATCATGGCCGCAGAGGCCTACAAAAAGAGGCCGCCAACGCGGCGGCCTCGGGTGAGTGTTTCAGCGAACGTGCGCTATTGCACACCCTCGATCGTGTAGGAGCGGAATTTCGCGTATTTGTCGCCGACGTCCTTGCGCAGAGCCTTGTACTCCGGGTTATTCCACTCACCTGCCGAACACCAGCGTCCGGCATAGAAATTATGGTTCGCTCGGGTGCGAGGCGCAAATCAAAACCCGCTGAGACATACGGCTATAGGCGTCGCCTATCGGCGCCATGTTGCCGCGCAATGTCCATGTCGCCGCGTCAGTGCGGCCAGCATGTGGCCGACATGTAGGGCGCAATAAGCGAAGCGCATTGCGTCGTCTCGCCGCTGCGCGTGGCAGTTGGCGATTTTTCCATCGTTTCGCCGCGACAGATGCTCGCGTAATTTTTCGATCGCGCCTTCACACAAACAAGTGGGATTGCGCTCGCCCGCCTTGGCCAATTCGATCACCTGCTTGGCGATGATGCCGTTGGCAAAATCGTCTGCGAGGCCCAGCCTTACGCGCGTCATTTCGAGCGCGACACCCAAAACCTGCTCGGTTTCGGGATCGATATTGAAGCCGTCTAGGTAAGGTGTAATGAGCATGCAAACCCGGTCCCTTGCTCGCACGCGAGCGTCGGCCGCGGTCAGCGCCATTGCTCAGTAGACCGGCAACAAAAGTAGCGTGCAACATCATTATTTTGATCGAAGCGATAAACGACGTTTATAGAGGCACTCTCGATTACTACGAGCTGATCCGACTTAACCGAATGTTAACTATCAGCGGCCACGATTTCCCAAGAAGTTTTCCTCACCATTCGCGAATTGTGCTCATGGATCGGTCGGAAGAGTTTAGACGACTCGCCACTCAATGCCTCGCTCTGATGCACACAACCACCGACGAAAACAGTCGTGCGAGGTTACTCACGATGGCGCAAACGTGGTGTGCTTGGGCAGATCGGCGTGGCGACGGTGAGAGCCTTGAGAGCGCACTGCGGGAGTTCAATGATCAACAAATGATCCCGGAATAGCGCAAACCTGGCTTGCCGACTCTAAGATTGACCGCAGCTCGAACTGTTGAAGAAAGCCAAGCTTGTGCCGGTCAACGTATTTTTGCGGGAACCTCTGGCACGCTGGTGAGTTTTTTAGCCGGAACCCCCCGCTCACCCCCTGCTTTGACAACTCCTCGGGGTTCTGAGGACCCCGCGACGTACCACACCAGGACGCGGCGGGGGTTCTTGCTTCCGGCGAGAAGGGAAATCAAGAAAACAGGAATGAGGAAATGCTTATTCAAGATCGGGAGGCTCGGATGAAGTTGTTAGTTGTCGCGGCTGCTCTCGCTGCCCTCGTCTCAACATCGGCATTAGCAAAGAATGGTGGAGGAGGTTCTGGTCATAGTGGTCCAGGAATGAGTATGTCTCATCCAGGTCCAGGTTCAGGTATGAACCGGTCCCCTGGCGTCCGTAGAGGGGACATGCGTGGTGGAGGACGGCGACATTTCTATCGTGGACGGTGGTGGGATTACGGAGTTGGACCCTGCTGGCGACCGACTCCTCGTGGATATATCTGGATTTGCGGATGAGTGGTTGCTGAAGTGTGTAGGGCGCAATAAGCGAAGCGCATTGCGCCGGTGATGCCCCGCGGAATTCATCGAGTTTCGCCCGCCCAGTCTTCTCGAACGGTCCGGCCGGCAGGTCGCGGCCAAAGCAAAGGCCACGATCGCGCCCGCCCCAGTGCTGCCAGGCGGCGCAATGCGCTTCGCTTATTGCGCCCTACGAGCCCTACGAGCTCCCCAGCCGTGGCACCAGCCGCGCCGCGTTGCCGCTCTCGATGGCCTGCACGTCGCGGGCAGGGAGCCCCATCTGCCGGATCACCTCGATCTGATTGAGGGGAAAATAGGGATAGTCCGAGCCGAAGGTGATCTGCGAGGTCGGCACCAGCGTCATCAGCGCCGCCATCGTGGGCGCGCTGGTGGCGTTCGCGGTGTCGTAGTGCAGGCGGCGGAATTGCTCGGCGATGCCGTCCGCCGTCAAGCCGCTCTGATCGCCGCGCGTGCTGCGGCCGTAGAATGCCTGGATGCGGCCGGCCAGCATCGGGATCGTGCCGCCCGCATGCGAGAACAGCCATTTGATGTCGGGCAGTCGGGAGAAGCTGCCGCTGAGCAGCAGGCTCGTAACCGTGCGGGTGGTGTCGTGCGGCACCTCGAGCACCGCCGGAAACGCGCCGACGCTGAGCTTAGACCACCGCCTTGCGGCGGTTGAGTTCCTCGAGCACCGGCTTGTAGACCGGGTTGCCAAGCCACTTGTCGCCGTAGTTGGTCTGCAGCCCGACGCCGTCGGCGTGCAGCGTATCGAAGGCGTACTCGATCTCCTTGAGTGTCGCATCAATGTCGATCATCGACAGCGTCGCGAACAGACCGAACCGGCCCTTGTGGTCGCGCACCATCTCGGCGCCGAAGTCGTTGCAGGTGCGGGCCATCGCTCCGGCGCCGGCGGCGTCGAGATTGAACCAGGTGCCCGGCGTCGAGGCCATCGACAGCACGCCGGTTGCAACGCCGTTCTTGTCGAGCTCCTCGACCGCCTTGTCGCGCGTCCAAGCGACCTGGGAGGCGAAGTGCGGGATCTTGCGCGCATCCTCCCAATCCATCC
>VAZM01000375.1 GCA_005883135.1 Alphaproteobacteria bacterium | reverse complement strand
TCTCGCCTTCGCGGATGTCGACCGGGCGATCGTCGATGCTGAAGGTGTTGGGCTTGTCGCCCGAGTTGGAACTCATGCGTCGATCCTCACTCCAAGCGCCGTCCCCGCGAAAGCGGCACCCATCGTGCGTTACACGCTGGCCTCTGGAATATGGGTTCCCGCTTACGCGGGAACGACACGTGAGAGCGTTGCAGCATTTTCATCACCAACTCCCGAGCGGCTTCGCCATCTCTTCCGGGAAATACTTCAGCACGCACAGCAGCGGGTTGGGCGCCGCCTGGCCGAGCCCGCAGATCGAGGCATCGCGCATGGCGTCGGAGAGCTCCGTCAACAACGCCTGGTCCCAGGGCCCGGTTGCCATCAGCGTGGCGGCCTTCTCGGTTCCCGCCCGGCAGGGCGTGCATTGGCCGCAGCTCTCGTCCTCGAAGAAGCGCATCAGGTTGAGCGCCACCGCTTTGATATCGTCCTTGTCGGAGAGAATGACCACCGCGTGCGACCCAACGAAGCAGCCGTGCGGCTCAAGCGTACCGCCGAAGTCGAGCGGCAAGTCTGCCATCGTGGCCGGCAGGATGCCGCCGGAGGCGCCGCCGGGCAGATAAGCCTTGAAGCGGTGGCCCTCCTGCATCCCGCCGCAATATTCCTCGATCAGCTCGCGCACGGTAATGCCCGCGGGCGCGAGCACGACGCCCGGTTTCTTGACTCGGCCTGACACCGAGAAGCTGCGCAGACCCTTGCGCTCGTGCCGTCCGTGCGAGGTGAACCACTGCGCGCCCTTCTCGACGATGTCGCGCACCCAGTAGAGCGTCTCCACGTTCTGTTCGAGCGTCGGCCGGCCGAACAGTCCGACTTGCGCCACGTAAGGCGGACGATGGCGGGGCAAACCGCGTTTGCCCTCGATGGACTCGATCATCGCCGACTCTTCGCCGCAGATATAGGCGCCCGCGCCGCGGCGGAGGTGGATGCGCGCGTCGCCGTTGAGGCCCGCGTCCTCGATCCGCGCGATCTCGCTCCCCAGCATGAGGCGCAGCTCTGAATATTCGTCGCGGATGTAAAGATAGATATCGTTGGCCTCCACGACCCAGGCTGCGATCAGCATGCCTTCGAGGAAGCGATGCGGATCGCGCTCCAGGTAGTACCGGTCCTTGAACGTGCCGGGCTCGCCCTCATCGGCATTGACTGCCAGGAGACGCGGCGGCGGCTCCGCGCGGACCAGGGCCCACTTGCGTCCGGTCGGGAAACCCGCGCCGCCTAGGCCACGCAATCCGGCATCGCTCACGGCGTTGATCATATCTTCGCGCGTGCGCGCGCCCGACCGGCACGCGCGCAGGAGCCCATAGCCGCCCTCGCGCACATAAGCATCGAAGGTGGTCATCGGCGCATGCGGCTGCGCGTGGGCGCCGCGTGCGACCGCCGCGGCCGCGCTTTCGAGGCGCGCTTGCATCAACTGAACGTGCCCGACCGCACAGACCGGAGCGCGGTCGCAGGCTCCCATGCACGGCGCGCGCACGACGCGAACGTCGGGGCCAAGCTGATGCGGAAGGTCGCGCAGCAGGTGCTCGGCCCCGGCCATGGCGCAGGAAAGCGAGTCGCAGACGCGGACGGTAACCGTCGGCGGCGCCTGCTCTGCGTCCTTCACCACGTCGAAATGAGCATAGAACGTGGCGACTTCATACACCTCGGTCAGCGCGAGCTTCATCTCCTGCGCCAGCGCGACGAGATGCGCCGCCGAGAGGTGCCCGTACTTGTCCTGAATGAGATGCAGGTGCTCGATGAGGAGATCGCGCCGGCGCTCGCGCTCGCCGAGAAGCCCGCGGACCTCATCGAGCGCGTCCGGATCGACCTGACGGCCCTTCGGCGTGCGTGGCGGGCGGCGTCTGCTGCTTGCGGGCTTGTTCTCGACGAGCGTCATCAAAACAATCCGACAATGCGTCCGTCCTCGCCAAGATCGATGGCGTTCGCGGCCGGAACCTTCGGCAACCCGGGCATCGTCATCACCTCACCGCAGATCGCCACCACGAACTCGGCGCCGGCGGACAGCCGTACTTCGCGCACCGGGATGACGTGATCAGCAGGCGCCCCCTTCATGTCCGGATTGGTGGAGAAGCTGTACTGGGTTTTGGCGATGCAGACCGGCAGCTTGCCGTAACCCATCTGCTCAAACTGGGCGAGCTGATCGCGCACGGGCTTCTCCGCCGCGATGTCCTTCGCGCGGTAAATGTCCTTGGCGATGGTGCGGATCTTGTCCATGAGCGGCATGTCGTCGGGGTAAAGGAGCTTGAGCTTGCTCTTGCCGCTCTCGGCAATCTTCACCACCGCTCGCGCCACATCCACAGCGCCTTTTCCGCCTTCGGCCCAATGATCGGCTGTGAGGGCCTCGACCCCGAGCTTCTTTGCGTGCTCCTCGACCAGTCCCATCTCGGCATCGGTGTCGGCGCTGAACCGGTTGATCGAGATCACCGGCACGATCCCGAATTTCTGCACGTTCTCCACATGGCGCGCCAAATTCGCCATCCCCAACTCCAGCGCCTTCAAATTTTCGGATTTGAGATCCTCTTTTTTCACGCCGCCATGCATCTTCAGAGCGCGAATGGTGGCGACCAGCACGGCGCAGTCTGGAGACAAGCCGGTCTTGCGGCACTTGATATCGAGGAATTTCTCCCCGCCGAGATCTGCGCCGAAGCCCGCTTCCGTCACTACGAAATCGGCAAGCTTCAGCGCGGTCGTTGTCGCCAGCACCGAATTGCAGCCGTGCGCGATATTGGCGAACGGCCCGCCGTGAATAAACGCCGGCGTGCCTTCCAGCGTCTGCACCAGGTTGGGCGAGAGCGCCTCTTTTAGCAGCACGGTCATGGAGCCGTGGGCCTTGAGATCGCGCGCGCGCACGGGTTTGCGATCACGCGTATACGCAACGATGATGTTGCCAATGCGCTGCTTGAGATCTTCGAGATCCTTGGCGAGGCAGAAGATCGCCATGATCTCCGATGCCACCGTGATATCGAAACCCGCTTCGCGCGGAAAGCCATTGGCGACGCCGCCGAGCGAGCAGACGATCTCGCGCAGCGCTCGGTCATTCATGTCCATGACGCGCCGCCACGCGACGCGGCGGCTGTCGATGCCGAGCTCGTTACCCCAGTAGATGTGATTGTCGATCAGGGCGGCGAGCAGGTTATGTGCGGATGTGATGGCGTGGAAGTCACCCGTGAAATGCAGGTTGATGTCCTCCATCGGCACCACCTGGGCGTAGCCGCCCCCGGCGGCGCCGCCCTTCATGCCGAATGAGGGCCCAAGCGACGGCTCGCGCAGGCACAACATCGCTTTCTTGCCGATGTGGTTGAGCGCGTCGGTGAGGCCGACGGTCGTCGTCGTTTTGCCTTCGCCCGCGGGCGTCGGCGTAATCGCGGAGACCAGGATGAGCTTTCCATCGGGCTTCGTCTTGAGCGTCTTGATGAAATCCATCGAGACCTTCGCCTTGTAGTGGCCGTAAGGCTCGAGGTTCTCCGGGGCGATGCCAAGCTTCTCGCGCGCAATCTCCATGATCGGCCGCTTCTTCGCGGATTGCGCGATCTCGATGTCGGATTTCGGGTTAGTGTGCTGCGAGGCGCTCGCGGCCTTCGGAGCTGACTTCGCTGCGGCGGCTGATGTCGGATTCATGAGAGCCTCTTGCCCGGAGTAAGCTTTGCATCACCGGCAAATTCGCCGGCGGGAATTTTGGGTCCATCGGAGGGCTGCACGCGCAGAACCTTCATGCGTCCATCGGCGCACACGACGGTAAATCCATCGGAGCCGGATTCCACAATTTCTCCCATCTTGCCACCGATGCCTTTGGGGTCCTTCGCCGGCAATGGCTTCGCCTCGAAAATCTTCAGCGTTTTTCCATCGAGCATCGTCCACGCCCCTGGCGCGGGATTACAGCCGCGGATGAGCCGGTCGATTTGTTGCCACGGCTTGCCCCAGTCGATGCGGGCATTATCGGGGCCGCAGCGCCCCTCATACGTCGCCTTGGATTCGTCCTGCTTGATGCGCGGCGCCTTGGCCGCTTTCACGAGATCGACCGCTTCCAGAATTGCCTCCACTCCCAGGGGAAAGAGGCGGTCAAAATAAACGCTTCCCAGCGTGTCGTTCGGGCCGATCGGCGTCTCTTTCTGCAGCAACACGTCGCCGGTATCGAGCCCGTTATCGGGCCAGAAGATGGAAAGCCCCGTCTCGCTCTCACCCTGGATGATCGGCCAATTGATTGCGCTCGGGCCGCGATATTTCGGCAGCAGCGAGGGGTGATATTGGATCGAGCCCTTGCTCGGAATATTTAGAAATTCCGTCGGCACGAACAACGTCACAAACGCCATGACTTGCAGATCAGGCTTGAGGGCCCGAAACTCGTCCCAGACTTCCGGCTTGCGGTATGAGGCCGGCTGGTACACCGGAAGCTTGGCGGCGAGCGCCGCTTCCTTGAGCGGATCGGCCCTGGCGCCTTCCTTCTCCGGAGCGACATAGACCGCAATCACGTTTTCGCCGCGCTTGAGCAGCGCGTCGATTACGGCCTTCCCGAACGCCTGTTGCCCATGCACTACAATACGCATTCAGCTCTCTCTCCGGGATTGCCGCGTCCCCGCGAACGCGGGCATCCAGTAACCAGCGGTGGTTACTGGTCCCCGCCTACGCGGGGACGACATATCGTGTTGTTACGCTGCCTCCGCGCGGGCGCCTTTCTCCGGCGCCGTGATGGCGCCGGACGTTTTGATCTCGGCAATCTCCTTTTGGCCGTAGCCGAGCTCCTTGCGCAGAATCTCGTCCGTGTGCTCTCCCAATAGCGGCGAGCGTTGCACTTCGGTGATGGAATCCGACATCTTGATCGGATTACCGACGGTGAGATATTTGCCGCGCACGGGGTGATCGACCTCGACCACGGTGCCGGTCCTGCGCAATGAGGGCTCCTCCGCGATCTCCTTCATTGAGAGGATCGGCCCGACTGGGATATCGCGGGCATTGCAGATTTCCATGACCTCAAATTTGTTCTTGGTCATCGTCCACTGCTCGATGGTGTCGAAGATGTGCCGCAGTCGCGGCAACCTCGCCGCCGGCTTTGCGTAGTCCGGATCGGTTTTCCACTCCGGCTGGCCGATCAGGTCGCAAATCTCTCCCCAGACCGGCGCCTGGGTGATGAAATAGATGTAGGCGTCGGGATCGGTTTCCCAGCCCTTGCATTTGAGGATCCAGCCGGGCTGGCCGCCGCCGGAATCATTGCCGGAACGCGGTACCGCCTGGCCAAACGGAATTCCCTCGCCGTATTGGCTGTACTCGGTGAGCGGTCCGTGGCCCAACCGCTGCTGATCACGCAGCTTGACGCGCGCGAGATTGAGCACGCCGTCCTGCATGGCCGCGAGGACACGCTGGCCGCGGCCGGTGCGGATGCGCTGGTGAAGCGCGCAAGCTATGCCGAAAGCGAGATGCAGCCCGGTGCCGGAATCGCCGATCTGAGCGCCGGTGACGAGGGGCGGGCCGTCGCGGAAGCCGGTGGTTGAAGCGGCACCCCCGGCGCATTGGGCGACGTTCTCGTAGACCTTGCAGTCCTCGTACGGTCCAGGACCAAAGCCCTTGACCGAAGCGACGATCATGCGGGGATTGGTTTTATGAATGTGCTCCCAGGTCAGCCCCATGCGGTCCAGCGCACCAGGCGCGAAATTTTCTACGAGCACGTCGCAATGCTTGATCAGGCGATCGAGGATCTCTTTGCCCTTCGGATGCTTTGAGTCGATCGTTATGGAGCGCTTATTGGCATTGAGCATGGTGAAGTAAAGGCTGTCGGCGTCCTTCACGTCGCGCAATTGCCCACGCGTGATATCGCCCACGCCGGGACGTTCGACCTTGATCACATCGGCGCCCATGTAGGCGAGGAGCTGCGTGCAGGTCGGGCCGGACTGCACATGCGTGAAGTCGAGCACGCGCACGCCATCCAGCGCTCTGCCCGCCTGGCCCCACGGCTTGGCGGAAGGCTTCGGCAGACCGTTGGCGATCTTGGCTGCTGGCCGCTTGCTCTTGAGCTTCACGACCTTTTTCGCGGCACTCTTCTTCGCAGCCATTCTAGAGTTAGTTTTCGGCTTTTTGGCTTTCTTGGTTGCCATTTTTCATGACCTCTCGTTCATTTCTTGCGCAGCACGCTTTGCGGGTTGAGGTTGCCGATCCGGCCGCTCTCGCTCCCCGCGGCGGGATCGATCACCGCGTTGATGAGAGTCGGTTGACCGCAATCCATGGCTTTGTTGACGGCCCGGGCCAGCTCGTCGGGCGTTGTCACATGGGCGCCAATGCCGCCGAATGCTTCCATGATCTTGTCGTAGCGCGCGTCCTTGACAAACACCGTCGTGGCCGGGTCCGCACCGCCGGTGGGATTGGCGTCGGTTCCGCGATAGATGCCGTTGTTGTTGAAGACGACGACGCAGACGGGCAGCTTGTAGCGGCAGATCGTTTCCACCTCCATGCCGCAGAACCCGAAGGCGCTGTCGCCTTCCACCGCGAGCACGGGCTTGCCGGTCTCCACGGCCGCCGCGACGGCAAAGCCCATGCCGATGCCCATGACGCCCCAGGTCCCGACATCGAGGCGCTTGCGCGGCTGATACATGTCGATGACGCCGCGCGCGAGATCGAGCGTGTTGGCGCCCTCGTTGACCAGAATGGCGTCCGGGCGCTCCTTGATGATGGTGCGCAGCGCGCCCAGCGCGCTATGGAAATCCATGGGCGCCGTATTCTTCATCAGTCTCGGCGCCATCTTGGCGATGTTCTCCTCCTTCTTCGCCTTGACGGCGTCGACCCAATCGGAAGGCGCCGCAGGCCATTTGTCACCCATCGCCTCGAGCAGCGCGGCCACGCAGGAGCCGATATCGCCGACCAGAGGTGCGACGACCTGCACGTTGCTGTCCATCTCCTTGGGGTCGATATCGATCTGGATGAACTTCT
>VAZM01000374.1 GCA_005883135.1 Alphaproteobacteria bacterium | reverse complement strand
CGAATTCGGCGGGCCTGAGTGGGGCGAAGCCGACCACGAGGTTGACGATGCCGTCATCGATCTCGTGCTGCGTCATGGTCGAGGCGTCGCAACGTACGAAGAACGCCTGCTGTGGCGTGTCACCCTGCAAGGCGCCCTGGTGAAACAGGCCGAGCAGGAAGTCTTCGACACTCGCGCGCACCCGCTCCCAGAGCGATGGTCCGTTCGGCTCGAACCCCGCCCATTGCAGGCCGCAGGTGATGCTCGACTCGATGAACAATTCGAGCCGCCGCACCGGGACGAATTTGAACGGGTCCGCGCCGTCGTCCTGCGCGCGTGTGCGCGCGCCCCAGAGCACGGTTGTGCCGCCGGGCAGCGTGCGCAGGCCGTTGACGCCCATCGCGCTGAGCTCTGCGAGCTGCGCCTGCGATAGCGCGACGTTCGGCCCCTGCGCGCCGACGACCTTCGCCTCGGCGCCTGCGGGAGCCTTCCACACGCCCCGCGAGGCGTCGGTGCGCGCATAGATGCCGGCGACGGCGCCGCACGGCGCGAAGCTCGCGAGCTCCTTGCCGCGCAGCGGATCGCTCGCCTGCAGCCGCGGATAATAGAGCGCCGCGTTGGGGCTGCGGCCCGCCACTGCCGTCACGTCGGCCAGCGTCGGCGCGGCGGCCCAGGCCGCGGGCGGATCGATGATGACCATGGCACGGCAGCGGCTAGCGTAGGCGATCGCCGCATCCCAGGTGGCACGCCCGACATCGGCGCTGCGCGAGAGCGGCGGGATACACAGGATGTTGAACCGCTCCGCACGATCGAGCAGCCAGAGGCCGCGCTGCTGCGCCTCGAGCGCAGGGCTCGATAGATCGCCATCGGTGAGCGTCGCGCCGCTCGGCACGACGCGCGCGATCACGGCCTCACGGCCGCCGTTGAAAAAATAATGCTGCACGGCGTAGCCGAGCGGCATGTCGGCGGAAAGTGCGCCGAACTGCGCCTCGTATTCGGCAAAGCTTCCCACCATGCCCGGCGTTTCGATCGGGCCGGACGCCGTGGCGCCGACGAACGCGGTGGTCGAGGTCGGCACGCCGGCGATGGCGCGCGTGCTCGAGGCCGCCTCCTCGACAAAGACCCCGGGAAAGAGATGCTCCGGCATGTCGTCGCTCCTGCGGCGCAATGGCGGCGCGCGCAAGAGTAGAGGCCGGCGAGGCGCCGGTCCATTGCGTGCGTGCAGCAAGCGACTGCGAGCGTTTCGGCGCGCCCTCATGCCGGTTGCCGGGACGGAACCCGGCGTACCGGCGCGCCGGCCGGGCGCAAACCGGGCCGAGCCTTAATGCCGGATTAAGCCTTCTGCCATCACTTTGCCACGGGGCGGAACCTGTGCCGCCGTGATCGCGTTCTAATGTTACCGCTCCCAGGGGTGGGAGCGGGGAGGGCGTGCGTGGAAAAAGTTGTGCTCCTTTGTCTTTTGATCGCGGTCATTGGGCTGCTCGCTGAGTGGTCTCGCGCGCCGCAAGCGCCGCAGTAGCGCGCCGGCGCGTCATCCGTTCAAAGCTGTCGTTGAGGCGCGGCGCGCCGTGCGCGCGCCCTATTCCGCCGCGGTGCGTCCGGCGCCGGGCTCGCCGAAGCGGCGCTCGATATAGTCGATCACCATCTGCTTGAAGTCGGCGGCAACCGTTGCGCCGCGCAGCGTCGCCACTTTCTTGCCGTCGACGAAGACCGGCGCGGCGGGTTGCTCGCCGGTTCCGGGAAGCGAAATGCCGATATCGGCGTGCTTGCTTTCGCCCGGCCCGTTGACGATGCATCCCATGACCGCGACGTTGAGCGACTCGACGCCGGGATAGCGCCGCTTCCACTCGGGCATCGAGGCGTGAATGAACCCCTGGATGTCGCGGGCGAGCTCCTGGAACGTCGTTGAGGTCGTGCGTCCGCAGCCCGGGCAGGCGGCGACGAGTGGCACGAAAACGCGGAAGCCCATGGTTTGCAGCAGCTCCTGCGCCACCTTGACCTCGAGCGTGCGATCGCCGCCGGGTTCCGGCGTGAGCGAAATGCGGATGGTATCGCCGATGCCTTGCTGCAACAGAATGCTCAGTGACGCGGCCGAGGCGACGATTCCCTTCGATCCCATGCCGGCCTCGGTCAGCCCGAGATGCAGGGCATAATCCGAGCGCCGCGCGAGCTCACCGTAGACCGCGATCAGGTCCTGCACGGCTGAGACCTTTGCCGATAAAATGATGCGGTCGCGGGAAAGCCCGATTTCCTCAGCGCGCGCGGCCGAAAGCAGCGCCGATTGCACCATCGCCTCGCGCGTCACCTCGCGCGCGTCGCGCGGGTTGGGCGAGCGCGCGTTCTCGTCCATCAATCGGGTGAGAAGCTCCTGATCGAGCGAGCCCCAATTGGCGCCGATGCGCACCGGCTTGCCGTGCCTGATCGCCGTCTCGACGATGGCGCCGAATTGCCGGTCCTTCTTGTCCTTGAAGCCGACATTGCCGGGATTGATGCGATACTTGTCCAGCGCCTCCGCGCAGGCCGGATGGTCGGCCAGGAGCTTGTGGCCGATATAATGGAAGTCGCCGACGATCGGCACGCTGACGCCCATCTTGGCGAGGCGCTCTTTGATGCGGGGGACCGCGGCCGCCGCCTCGTCGCGGTCGACGGTGATGCGCACGATCTCGGAACCTGCGCGCGCCAGCGCCGCGACCTGTCGCGCCGTCTCCTCGACGTCGGCGGTATCGGTGTTGGTCATGGACTGCACGACGACGGGCGCGTCGCCGCCGACGATGACGCCGCCGACGTCGACGGCCACCGACCGGCGGCGTTGCTGCGGTGCGGCTTCGGTCATGTGGGCCTCCTTTGCCGCAGGCAAGTGCCAGACGGGGCCGGCTGCGTCAACGCGCACGGTGCTGTTCTGCGCATCATGCCACGCGGCAGTGGGTGCAGATGCCGGTGAGCTCGATCACCGGCGATTTCGGCGTAAAACCAGCGGCGCGCGCGGCCGATGTCAGCGTCGCGGTGACCTGCTCGGAGGAGGCCTCGCCGACGGCGCCGCAGTGCTCGCAGATCAGGAACACCACGAGGGCCCTAGCGGCGTGGTTGTGGACGCAAGCCACGAAAGCATTGCGGCTCTCGATGCGGTGCACGAGACCGTTCTCGCGCAGGAACTCGAGCGCGCGGTAGGCGGTGATCGGTGCCGGCCGCGGCCCCTTGAGCGCGAGCCGCTCGATGATTTCGTAGGCGCCGAGCGGCTTATGCGTGCCCAACAGCGTCGCCAGCACCTTGCGGCGGATCGGCGTCAGGCGTTGGCCGCGCTGGGCGCACAGCGCCTCGGCCACGGCCATGGCATCCGTCGAGCAGCGGTCATGGTCATGCCCGGGACCGGGGAAGACCGGCCGCCGCCGCGTCGCTGGCTCACGCGAGGGTTTGGCTTTCGGCATGCACGTATCTTAGTCGCTCTGACGGTATTTCGCTCTTGCTGCAATGCCATAATGTATATTGCAATGCAGCAATCCCGCCACCATATCACACATTCCTCCGAGCTCATCTGCCCGAACGCCCACGACGAGAATGCTTCCTATTCTGCTCGCACACGTCTTTGCCAATGCGCTCAAGCCGCGAGCCTCGCGGCGGCGGCCGCTTGCACCCGGCCAAGGCAGGCGCGGGTCGGGCAAGCCGATCAATCTCGCGCTGCAAGGGGGCGGCGCCCATGGCGCTTTCACTTGGGGGGTACTCGACCAACTGCTCGAGGATGGCCGCCTCGAGATCGAAGGAATGTCGGGCGCGTCGGCGGGAGCGGTGAATGCGGTCATGCTGGCCGATGGGCTCACCCGCGGCGGGCGCGAAGAGGCGCGCCAGCGGCTCGCCGATTTCTGGCGGGCGGTGAGCGTCGACGGTCGTCTCGGAGACCTGCAGCGCGACGTGGTCGAGCGACTGTTTCCTTTCGTTCCGCGCGAAGGGCTGTGGTTCGGCGCCATGGCGCGCATGCTCTCGCCCTATGATCTCAATCCGCTCAACATCAATCCGCTCAAGGAATTGATCGAGCGCTTCGTCGACTTCGAAGCGATCCGCCACGATCACAGCCTGGAACTTTTCATTTCCGCGACCAATGCCCACACCGGGGAATTGCGCGTGTTCACCCGTCCGGAGATCACCGCCGAAGTGGTTATGGCTTCGGCCGCGCTTCCGCTGCTCTTCCGCGCGGTGGAGATCGACGGAGTGCCCTATTGGGACGGCGGCTACAGCGGCAATCCGGTCGTCGTTCCATTTCTGCGCGCGACCGCAACCGAGGACGTGCTGATCGTGCAGATCAATCCGCGCGAGCGGCGCAAGGTGCCAACACGCACGCGCGAGATCGTCAACCGCGTAAACGAAATCGGGTTCAACGCCTCCCTCTTGTCCGAGTTGCGCGGCGTCGCTTTCGTCAACCGGCTCATCGACGACGGGCGATTGCCGCGGGGAATGCGCCGTGGCGAATTCCGGCGCTTGAGGCTTCATCGCGTCGTGATGGAGGACCTGGACGAGCCCGTTTCCGCGCGCAGCACGCTCAACAGGGACTACGAATATTTCGAGACGCTGCGCAAGCTGGGCCAGCGCGCGACCCGGCGCTTCCTCGACGCGCATTTCGACGACGTCGGCCGCCGCAGCACCATCGATTACCCGGCGCAAGCCGAGCCGGAACTGGTGGCGCAGAGTTGATACCGGCACGGACCTGAGGCGCTGCGCCGAGCACGCGATTTGCGCTAGCATCGGCGGCGATGAGCGCTCCCCTTCTCACCGCCGAAATCGCAACGACGCGGCTCGAGATTTGCGTCGCCGATATCACGACGCTCGATGTCGAGGCCATCGTCAACGCGGCCAACCGCACGCTGCTCGGCGGCGGCGGCGTCGACGGCGCCATCCATCGCGCCGCCGGACCGGACCTTCTCGCCGAGTGCCGCACGCTCGACGGCTGTGACACCGGCTCCGCGAAGATTACCCGCGGATATCGACTCAAAGCCAAGCACGTGATCCACGCGGTCGGGCCGGTGTGGGCCGGCGGCAAGAAGGGCGAGGAAGACCTCCTTGCATCCTGCTACCGCACGGCGCTTGTCCTCGCCGCCGAACGCAGCGCGAGGTCGATTGCCTTTCCGGCGATCTCGACCGGCGTCTATCGCTTTCCGCCCGAGCGCGCGGCGCGCATCGCCGTCGGGACGGTGGCGGCGGAGATCGCGCATGCGCCGCGCGGCATTGCGCGTGTCGTGTTCTGCTGCTTCTCGCCCGACAGCGCCGCGCATCACACGCTGGCGTTCACCGACCTCGGGCTGGCATGATGCTCGCGGCGCCGCGCGCGACGGCGCCTCCCGGCCGAGACCTCAAGCCGCCAGCGCATGCTCATGGGCGTGCGCCGCGCAGCCGATCAGGCCAGGCTCTTCGCACGTGATGAGCAGGGTGGGGATGGTTTCGAGCAAAGCCTGATGGGGGGGATGCGCCTCGAAGGCGGCGCGGAATTGCGGCTCGTCGAGCAGCGGTCCTAGCCCGCCGGCGACGCCGCCGGCGATGTAAACGCCGCCCAGCGCCTTGAAGGTGAGCGCCAGCCCGCCGGCAAAGCGCCCGAGCAGGCGCACGAACAGTCGCGCCGCCGCCTGTGCGGCGGGCTCGCGCGCGAGCGCGCTCGCGGCAATCGTTTCCGCCGCATGGCACGCCACCTGCGGGTCGAGCGCGCGGGCGAGCCGCACAAGACCAGCACCGGACAGCACGGTCTCGGCGCTGACCGAGCCGCACTCGTCGCGAAGCCGCGCGAATACCTCGGCTTCGTCCGGCGCCTGCGGGCCGAGCGAAGTATGTCCACCTTCACTCGCGATCACGTGCCAGCGCCCATCGGCGGGCAAGAGCGCCGCCACGCCCAGGCCGGTACCTGGACCGAGCACCACCTTGACACCCTCGCGCGCCGGTACGTCCTTTCCCAGCGGACGCGTGTGCGCCGGGCCGAGATGCGGCAGCGCCCAGGCGATGGCCTCGAAATCGTTCAGCAGGCACAACTCCGAGAGCCCGAAGCGCTCGGCGAATTCCACACGTCGGATTCGCCAATTGGTGCGATTGGTCAGCACGACCTCCTCGCCGTCGACCGGTCCGGCGACCGCCAGCGTGGCCGCGCGCGGCTGCGCGCCGGTCTCCTCGAGATAGCGCGAAACCGCGGCATCGAGGTCGGCGGCGGTATCGTTATGGATCACCAGAAGGTGCTCGAGCGCGCCGGAGGAGTTCGCGATCGCAAAGCGGCTCTTGCTGCCGCCGATGTCGGCGACGAGGGTGGTGCTCATGCCAGCTACCCCGACTGATACCGTCCAGCGGCAGCATCTAGTACGACCTCGGCAAGCCGAGCACGTGTTCGGCGAGATACGAGAGGACCAGGTTGGTCGAGATCGGCGCCACCGAATAGAGCCGCGTCTCGCGGAACTTGCGCTCGATGTCGAACTCCTCGGCGAAGCCGAAGCCGCCGTGGGTCTGCAGGCACATGTCGGCTGCGGCCCAGGACGCTTCGGCGGCAAGCTGCTTGGCCATGTTGGCCTGCTCGCCGCAATCCTCGCCGGCTTCGTACAGCCGGGCCGCCTCGTGCACCATCAGCTCGGCGGCGCGCATCTGCATGTAGCAGCGCGCGATCGGGAACTGCACGCCCTGGTTCTGCCCGATCGGCCGGCCGAACACGATTCGCTCCTTGGCATAATCCGTCGCCTTGCCGATGAACCACTTGGCATCGCCAATGCACTCGGCGGCAATCAGGATGCGCTCGGCATTCATGCCGCTGAGGATGTAGCGGAATCCCTGGCCTTCCTCGCCGATCAGGTTTTCCGCCGGCACCCGCAAATCGTCGAAAAACAGCTCCGTCGTCGCGTGATTCATCATGGTGCGGATCGGATTGATGGTGATGCCGGTGCCTTGCCCAAGGCGCATGTCGACGAGGAAGACCGAAAGACCGTCGGTGCGCGTCTTTGCCGCTTCGCGCGGCGTGGTGCGAGCGATGAGGAGGAGAAGATCGGAATGCTCCGCCCGCGATGTCCAGAGCTTCTGGCCGTTGATGATGTAGTGGTCGCCGTCGCGCACCGCGGTCGTGCGCAGATTGAGCGTGTCGGAACCTGACGTCGGCTCGGTGACGCCGAAGGCCTGCAGCCGTAGCTCGCCCGCGGCGATCGCCGGCAGCCAGCGCGCTTTCTGCGCCGGGCTGCCGTGCCGCAACAGGGTACCCATGGTATACATCTGCGCGTGACAGGCCGCGCCGTTGCAGCCCGCGGCCTGGATCTCCTCCATGATCGCCGCCGCCGCGGGCATGCTCAGCCCGCTGCCGCCGTATTCTTCCGGGATCAGCGCGGCGAGGAAACCGGCTTTCGTGAGGGCTGTGACGAACTCGGTCGGATAGGCGCGCTCCCGGTCCAGCGCCCGCCAGTAGGGGCCCGGAAACCGGGCGCAGAGCCTGCGCACCGCCTCGCGGATCTCGGGGAAGGTTTCAGGTCTCGTCACCGGCTCTCTCTGCCACGACGTGCAAGTTCGGCCTAGCCACGCCTCGATGTTCCTATATTGTTCCACCCGGCCCCGCCGCAAGGCCGCGGCGCGTTATATCGGATCCCACGAGAATACGTCGCTCGAGCGTTCGAGCGGGGTGAACGAGGGCCCGAGCGCGCCTTTGAGCTGCTGGGCGATCTTGTCCGGCGTCCAGCCATCGGAGCGATGCAGCGTGCGCACCGCGCGCGGCTGATTGAACAGAAAAATCTCGTTGTTGCGCACGCCGAAAATCTGACCGGAAATCCCCTCGGCGCGATCGGAGGCGAGATAGACTGCGAGCGGCGCGATCTTTTCCGGCGTCATCTGCTGCATGCGTTCGACCCGCTCCTTTTCCTCCGCCGTCTCGGTCGGGATCGAATCGATCATGCGCGTCCAGGCGAACGGCGCAATGCAGTTCGAGCGCACGTTGAAGCGATGCATGTCGAGCGCGATCCCGCGCGAGAGTCCGACGATACCGAATTTGGCCGCCATGTAGTTGGCCTGGCCGAAATTGCCGACCAGAGCCGAAGTCGAGGTCATGTGCACGAAAGCGCCGCCGTTCTGCTGACGGAAATGCACCGCGCAGGCCCGGCTCATGTTGAAGGAGCCGTTGAGGTGCACCCCCAGCACGTCCGTCCAGTCCGACCAGCTCATGCGATGGAAGATACGGTCGCGCAAAATGCCGGCGTTGTTGACCAGCACATCGACCCGGCCGAAGGCGGCGAGTGCGGCTTTGACGATCTCCTCGGCGTTCTTCGGCTCGACGATGGAGAGCGTGGAGGCGATCGCCTCGCCGCCGCCGCGCTTGATCTCGTTCACCACCTCGTGGGCGGGAGAGGGATCGGTGCCGGCGCCTTCGAGGCTCGCGCCGATGTCGCAGACGACGACGCGCCCGCCCTCGCGGGCCATCGCCAGCGCAATGCCGCGGCCGATGCCCCGACCGGCGCCGGTGACGATTGCGACCTTACCCGCGACGATCCCGCTCACCCCCTAGCCCCACACCTCGCCCGCGACCTCGACGATGCGGCGCAGCTTCGCCCATTGCTCGTCCTCGGTCAGCAAATTGCCCTCCTCCGTCGAAGCGAAGCCGCATTGGCCTGAGATGCAGAGCTGCTCGAGCGGAGCGTATTTTGCCGCCTCGTCGATGCGGCGCTTGAGCTCGTCCTTGCCCTCGAGCTTGCCGCTCTTGGTGGTGATGATGCCGAGCACGACGAGCTTGCCTTTGGGTAGCATGCGCAACGGCTCAAAACCGCCGGACCGCGGATCGTCGTATTCCATGAAATATCCGTGCACGTTGATCTTACCGAACAGCAATTCCTGCACCGCGTCATAGCCGCCGGTGCCCATGTAGGTCGACTTGTAGTTGCCGCGACAGAGATGCATGGTGATGGTCATGTCGGAAGGGACGTCCGACATCGCCGTGTTGATGAGATTTGCGTAGATTTCGCCAAGACGTTCGGGATCGTCGCCGCGATCGCGCATCTGCTGGCGGTATTTCGGATCGCACAGCATGGCGATGAAGACCTCGTCGAGCTGCAGATAGCGGCAGCCGGCGTCGGCGAAAGCGCGCACCGCCTTGCGGTAGGCCTGGCCCAAATCGGTGAAGAACTGGTCGAGCTCGGGATAGACGGTCCTATCGATGGGCGTCATCACCGGGCGGCCATAGATCGCCGAGGGCGCCGGGATGGTGATCTTCGGCACGCGCGCGGTATGCGACTGCACGAATTTGAAATGCTCGATCATGGGATGGCCGGAAAAGCCGAGCTTGCCGGTAACGCGCACCCCCTCGTTGCGAGTCTTGACGCCTGCGAATGCCACGCCGGTGTCCATGACGTGGCGTTCCACCCCATCGAGACCCCAGAGAAAATCGAGGTGCCACCAGGAGCGGCGGAATTCGCCGTCGGTCACGCCCTGAAGGCCCGCCTCCTCCTGCTTCTTGATGGCGCGCTCGATTTCGCGGTCCTCGATGACCTTGAGATCCGCGGCGGCGAGCTCGCCCTTGGCGCGCTTCTCCCGCGCTGCTTTCAGCGACTCGGGCCGCAGCAGGCTGCCCACGTGATCGGCGCGGAACGGCGGCTTCGATCGCTTCATGCCCGTACCCTTCTCATCTTCTGTCGCGTTGCCCTCAGCCCCAGATCTCGTCGGCAACATCGACGATCAGGCGCAGCTTTGCCCACTGCTGCTCCTCGGTCAGGATATTGCCTTCCTCGGTCGAGGCGAAGCCGCATTGGGGCGAAAGGCAGAGTTGATCGGGGTCGATGAATTCCGCCGCCTGTTCGATGCGGCGCTTGATTGCATCTTTCGTTTCGAGGCTTCCGCGCTTCGAGGTGACCAAGCCGAGCACCACCATCTTGCCCTTGGGGACGAAGCGCAGCGGTTCGAAGCCGCCGGCGCGGTCGCTGTCGTATTCCATGAAATAGGCGTCGATATCGATGGCGTTGAACAGGATTTCCGCGACCGGCTCGTAGCCGCCGGATGCGACGAAGGTCGATTGAAAATTGCCCCGGCAAAGGTGCATCGCCGTGGTCATGTCGGCGGGGGCGTCGGAGACCGCCGCGTTGATCATGGCGGCATAGATCTGCGGCAGCGCCCGTGGATCATCCCCGCGCTCGGCCACCAACGCGCGCAGTTTGGGATCGCAGAGATAGGTGAAGTTGACCTCGTCGAGCTGCAGGTAGCGGCAGCCGGCGTCGGCGAAGGCGCGCACGACCTTGCGGTAGCTTTCGCCGAGGTCGCGATAGAAGTCGTCCATGCGCGGATAGATCGCCGGCGGCACGGCATTGCGTCCGTAGCGGAAATGCAGCGATGACGGCGACGGGATCGTCATTTTCGCCGTGGCCTCGGCATGCGCAGCGACGAACTTGAAATGCTCGATCATGGGATGAGAGCCGTCGCCGTCGAGCTTTCCGGTCACGCGCAGCATCATCGGCTTGGGTTGCGGACCCTGGAACTTGATCTTGCGCTCGCCCAGGTAAGCTTCGACGCCGTTGAGCTTGCCGAGAAAGTCGTAGTTCCAAAACGCGCGGCGGAATTCGCCGTCGGTAACCGAGCGTAATCCGACCTCCTCTTGCTTGCGGATCACCCGCTCGATCTCGCTGTCTTCAATCGCCGCGAGCTCGGCCGCGATGATTTCCCCGCGCTCGAACCCGTCGCGCGCCGCCTTGAGCGCGGCGGGCCGGAGCAGGCTTCCCACGTGATCAGCACGGAACGGCGGTTTGGTCCTCGGCATGCTGTTCCGGCGCCGACTGGGCCGCGTCGGACTGCGTTGGGCTTCTCACTCGGCGGCGGCAAGCGCCTCGGCGCGCTTCGCCAGCACGAAGTCGTATTTCACCTCGTAGAACGGGGTCGTCACGACTTCGCCAGTCGGCGCCTTGCCCGGCGGCTTTTTGACGAAATCGACGATCAGTGGCTCTTTCACGGCATAAACGACGTCGGTGTCGAGATATTCGCCGCCCCGTTGGAACAGGTGCGTGACAAGGCCATCATAGCCGGGCGCAGAGAGCGCGAAATGAATGTGCGCCGGCCGCATATGGCTGATGTTCGTCCGCTCCATGAGCTCTCCCACCGTGCCGTCCATGGGAATCGTATAGGCAATCGGCGCCACGGTACGGATCACATAGCTGCCATCGGCTTGCGCGCGGTAGAGGCCGCGCATCCAGGGTCCCTTGACGTCGCGCTGGTCCTCGTAGAGGCCTTCACCGTCGGTCTGCCACAGATCGAGCACCGCTCCCGCATGCCGGGCGCACCCTGCGCCATGTTGCCGCCGTGCGCCACCGCCGGCGCATCCGGCACGTGGAACGGGCCTTCGACCGTGCTCGGCGTCGCGCCACTGGGCTGGCGATGGTTGATCGCGTCGACCAGCATGCTTACCCCCAGCACGTCAGAGGCGAGCACGAATTCCTGCCGTTTCTGCGAGGACAGCTTGCCGGTACGCGTGAGCCAATCGATCGCGGCTGCCCATTCCGCCTGCGTCAGCTCGATCTCGCGCACGAAGCCGTGCAGGTGCTTGATCAGCGATTGCATGATCTGTCGCAGGCGCGGATCGGGAATGTCCTTCCACCGCTCCAGCGCGACATCGGTGAGATTGTCTTCGGTCACGTAGGGCATGGCTGACTCCTCTTTT
>VAZM01000373.1 GCA_005883135.1 Alphaproteobacteria bacterium | reverse complement strand
GCATCAGCGGTATGGCTCCCATGGCTAAATCTCCTCTGTGCTCCGCCCGCCCTCTCGGGCGAAGCTTGGTGTCATCGGCGATGACGGAATTAAGCGCAATATAGGCATTCGCCCACCCGCGACGCAATGGGGCTCAGCGATCAACGTAAACCGCCGCACTTACCCCCGCGTCGGGTCGAGCACGATCTTGCCGATCGACTCGCCCGATTCGACCAAGCGATGCGCCTCCGCGGCGCGCGACAACGGCAGAATGCGCTCGATCTGCGCCTTGATCTTGCCTTCGGCGGCGGCGGCAAAGCATTTCGGCACGTCGGATGGCCGATAGCCTGGCCGTCCCTTGATGGTGATGCGCTTGTGATAGAGGTGGGCGAAATCGATGGCGACATTGGGGCCCGCATGTGCGCCGGCGGTGACCAGCCGGCCGTCGAAACCGAGCGCGCGGAAGGCGCGCGGCAGCACCTTGCCGTTGGCGATGTTGTCGTAGAGCACGTCGACGCCCTTGCCGCCGGTCAGCCGGATGACCTCGGCCTCCAAGTCGGCGACGTTGTAATTGACGCCGTGATCGGCGCCGAGCGCGAGGCCGGTCGCGACCCGCGCATCAGAACCCGCGGCCGCGATTACGTTGGCGCCGATTACGTTCTTGGCGATCTGAATGCCGATCGAGCCGAGATTGCCGCCCGCGCCCATGATCAGCACGCTCTCGCCGGTTTTGAGCTCGGCGACGTTGACGAGCAGATTCCAGGCGGTCGGCACGTGGCGCATGATCACCGCGGCGTGGTGAAAGTCGAGCCCGTCGGGGAGTTCGATCGCCGCGAACGCCGGCACCGTGACCATCTCGGCAAACCCGCCAGGTCGTTTGATGCCCATCATTCCGGTCGGCCCGTCGTAGCCGCGGCCATCCTCGGGGCAAATCTCGAGCGGCATGACGCCGGCGGCGGCGGCCCGCATTCCTTTTCGCCAGCGCGTGACGGCGGATCCGACCGCATCGACGACGCCGGCGCAATCGACGCCGGGTATAAGCGGAAGGACGGCGCCGCGAGCGGGCTCGTTGCCCGCCCGCAAGCTCACGTCGAGGACGCGATTAACGGTGGCCGCGTGAACGCGGATGCGAATCTCGCCCGCGCGTGGCTCGGGGTTCGGCACGGTCTCGTATTCGAGCACGTCCGGCGGGCCATAGCGGCGCATCACGATCGCTTTCATGCGGAGCCTTTGCGCAAGCGCACCAAGTGTAGCCGTGTGTACCCACGTGTTCTGCAGAACAAGATCTGAACGGCCGGGACGAGTCCGGCCCATGACCAAACACAATTAGCAAGGTCGCAGTCAAAGACCAATTGCGGCGTCTTGTTGCGCCATCTTAAAGTGCCACGTGCTGCTGGGGGAGAAACGAAACCGGGCAGGGTCCATGGATGCGAACGACAAATATGCCTGCGCCGAACTGATCCAAGCCTGGGGGCTCTATCGCGATCAAGGCAAGTGGCCGCAGCTGCTCGCGACCTTCGTGCCGGAGGGCGAGATCGCGGTCTCCTGGTTCAGCGGCAGCTTTCGTGAATTCGTCGACCGCTGCCGGCAGAGCTTCGAGGCGGGACAGCGCTCGAAGCATCAGATCTTCCCCTCCATCGTGCGCGTTGCGGGCGAGCGCGCGTGCGCCGAGACCAACATCGTGATCCTGGTGCGCCAGAAGATCGCGGGCGTGCTTGCCGACATGACCTCTTACGCGCGCTTTCTCGATCGCTTGGAGCGAAGAGACGGACGTTGGGCGATCGTGGAACGCGCGGCGGTCTATGAGCGCGACCGGCTCGACCCGGTCGAACCGTCCACGAATTTCGAGACGCTGTTCACGGCGGCGGAGCTCTCGGGCTATCCCGCCGCTTACCGGTACATGGCTGCTCGCCTCAAAGCCGCGGGCCGCGCGCTGGCGCCGGTCGTACATTACGATGGCGCTCCACATACGGCACAATTGTACGCGCACTACGAGGCGTGGCTCGGGGCCAGCTGATAGACATCGAGCGACGCACAGTTCACCCGCGCGAGAACCGCAGAAGCGGCCGATAAACCGCCGCGGACCGGGACTGCCCGGCCTCGCTTGACAGAAGGCGAGGAGCGGCCCATGTCGAGTGGCGCAGCGATGCGTCGAACGAGGTCCGCATGACTGGAGCCGCAACTCAGGAGAGGCCCGCGCTGAAGGTTTTGCTGTGCTCGCCGCGCGGCTTCTGCGCCGGGGTCGTGCGCGCCATCGACACCGTCGAGCGGGCGCTCGCCCGCTATGGTGCGCCGGTCTACGTGCGCCACGAGATCGTGCACAACCGGTACGTGGTGGAGAGCCTCAAGGCCAAGGGCGCCATCTTCGTCGAGGAGCTCGACGAGATTCCCCACACCGACGCGCCGGTCATTTTCTCCGCGCATGGCGTGCCGAAATCGATTCCCGCGGAGGCGCAAAGGCGCAATCTGTTCGCGCTCGACGCCACCTGTCCGCTCGTGACGAAGGTGCACCGCGAGGCCGAGATCCACCATAAGCGCGGCCGCGAGATCGTGCTGATCGGCCACGCCGATCATCCCGAGGTGGTCGGAACGGTTGGGCAGCTCCCCCCCGGCGCGATCACGCTGGTCCAGTCGGTCGAGGAGGTCGCCCGTTTCCTGCCGCGCGATTCCACCCGCCTCGCCTATGTGACGCAAACCACGCTTTCCGTCGACGACACCGCGGGAATAGTGGCGGCGCTCAAAGCGCGCTTTCCGCACATTCACGGTCCGCACAAGGAAGACATCTGCTATGCCACCACCAACCGGCAGGAAGTGGTCAAGAAGGTAGCGCCCATGGTCGAGGCCATGGTGGTGGTCGGATCGCCCAACTCATCCAATACGCAACGCCTCAGGGAAGTAGCCGAACGCGCCGGCTGCCCGCGCGCGGCCCTGGTGCAGCGTGCCGAGGAGATCGATTGGTCGCTGTTCAGCTCGATCGCGAGCCTCGGCGTCACCGCTGGCGCGTCCGCACCCGAGGTTTTGGTGGAGGAGGTCATCGGCGCCTTCGCCGAGCGCTATGCGGTGAAGGTCGAGACCGTCACCACCGCCGACGAAGACATGTTCTTCCCGTTGCCGCGCGTGTTGCGAGGACCGGAGGCGGCGGAATGAGTTCGGGCGCGTCGCGGCCGGAGTTGAAGCATCCGCGTTCATAATACCTCCACGTTGCAAAATCCGCAGTCATCGCGTTTCCACCCGGCCCCGACATTGCATTTGGCGTCGCCGGCAACGGGGCTGACGCATGAGGGATGATCCGTGGCCGTCTACACCGATGTGGTGGCCGAAGAGCTTGGCGCCTTTCTCGCCGGTTACGACCTGGGGGAGCTCCTCGCCTATAAGGGCATCGCGGAAGGCGTTGAGAACTCCAATTTCCTCGTCCACACCAGCCGCGGCTACTTCATCCTCACGCTCTACGAAAGGCGCGTGGCCGCCGAGGACCTGCCGTTCTTTCTCGCATTGATGGAGCATCTGCACGGGCGCGGGATCAGCTGCCCGCAACCGGTCAAGAACAAGCGCGGCGAGGTGCTCGGACGGATCGCCAGCCGTCCGGCGGCGGTGGTGACGTTCCTCGACGGGATGTGGATCCGGCGGCCGTCGCCGGCCCATTGCGGCGCGCTGGGCGAAGCGCTGGCGCGACTGCATCTCGCCGGGCTGGATTTCAAGCACAGCCGCGCCAACGCGCTTTCCGTCGACGGCTGGCGATCCCTCTACGAGAGTTGCAGCGAGCGCGCAGACGAAGTGCAACCCGACTTGAAACGGTTCCTCGCCGCCGAGCTTGCGTATCTCGAAAGTGCGTGGCCCTCGAAATTACCGCAGGGCGTCATTCACGCTGACCTCTTTCCCGACAACGTATTCTTCCTCGGCAACAAGCTGTCCGGATTGATCGACTTCTATTTCGCCTGCACGGACACGCTCGCCTATGACGTCGCGATTTGCCTCAACGCCTGGTGCTTCGAGAGCGACCATTCCTACAACGTGACCAAGGGCAGGGGCCTGCTGCAGGCTTATGCGCAGGTGCGCAAGCTCTCGCACGAAGAACGCGACGCGCTGCCGCTGCTCGCCCGCGGCGCGGCGCTGCGTTTTCTGTTGACGCGGCTCGTCGACTGGTTCGACGTGCCGCCTGGGGCGCTGGTGCGGCCCAAGGATCCGTTCGAATATTACCGCAAGCTGCGCTTCCATCAGGCGATCGGGAGCGCGCGCGATTACGGCATCGAGCAATGAGCGAGCCGCACGTCGTCGTCTACACCGATGGCGCCTGCTCCGGCAATCCGGGGCCGGGCGGCTGGGGCGCGATCCTCGCCTTCGGCGATCACGAGAAGGAGTTGAAGGGCGGCGAGGCTCACACCACCAACAACCGCATGGAACTGATGGCGGCGATCGCCGCGCTCGAAGCGCTCAAGCGGCCTTGCTTGGTCGACATTCACACCGACAGCCAGTACCTGCGCAACGGCATCATGTCATGGATCAACCAGTGGAAACGCAACGGCTGGCGCACGGCGGAAAGAAAGCCGGTGCGGAACGTCGACCTTTGGCAGCGGCTCGATGCGGTGTTGTCGCGCCACCGCGTGCGTTGGCATTGGGTGCGTGGCCATGCCGGCGACGCTCGCAACGAGCGCGCCGACCGATTGGCGCGCGACGGGCTCGAGGGGGCGCGTTCACGCGCCGCCCCGCGCCGCCCTGCCGCCTCGGCAGGCGATTAGCGCCAAGATCGATCAAGATCGATAATGCCGCCGGAACGACGCTAAAGCTGCTTCAGTAAGGCGTCGCCGCCCGAGACTTCGACCTTGCCCGGCGCTTCTTCGACATTGAGCTTCTTCACCACCCCGTCCTCGACCAGCATGGCGTAGCGCTTCGAGCGCGTGCCGAGCCCGTTGCCTGAACCGTCGAAGGTCAGGTCGAGCGCCTTGGCGAACTCGCCGTTGCCGTCGGCCAGAAAATCGAGCTTCTCGGCGGCGCACGCCTTCCTCCAGGCATCCATCACGAACACGTCGTTGACCGAGGTCACGGCAATGGTGTTGACGCCCTTCGCCTTGATGGCGTCGGCGTTCTGCATGATCGAGGGAACATGCATCTTGTGACAGGTGCCGGTGAAGGCGCCGGGCACGGCGAATAGGGCGACCTTCTTGCCCTTGAAGATTTCGTCGGTGCTCTTCCACGCCGGCCCCTCCGACGTCATCACGCGAAACTTCGTCTCCGGCAGTCGATCTCCGACCTTGATGGGCATGATCCTCGTCCTCTCGGTTACAGATGGATGCGTGCTTTCCAGCCCCGCTCGCGCCGAAGGCTCGGCCGCGGGCACCGCAGCCGCCCAAATTAGCGCGTCCGGCGAATTAGTCGAGACGGGTCACGACCTCGATCGCGGCGTCGCCCGCGACCGCGGTGAGCGCGATGGCAGCGCCGTCGTATGTCGCACCGGGGGGCGCGCCATCGAGATCGAAAGCGAAGCGTTGCAAGCCTTTCGGCGCGCCATCGACTGCCACCGGCACCGGCAGCGCCCACTCCGGCGTCGGGCCCTCGGCGAACAGCGCGACCGCCGCTGCGGGCGGCGCTGCGACGTCAACGAGAACGCGGGCGCGGCTGCCTGCCGCCTCGCGCCGAACCGATTTGATGGCAAGCGTCGAACCCTCGCCGACCGCGGCCTTGTGCGGAAGGCGCGCTTCGGCCGCGGTGAGCGCGGCGTCGTGCGAGGACAGGCCGCCGCTCAGCGTCAGCTCGGCCTTTCCTTCCGCCGGGACGCAAAGCGTCTCGCATACCGCATAGTCGACCTTGAGACGCAGCTTGATCGGCTCGCCGCTGTTCTGCGGTACGATTGCCAGAGGCAGGATGACGTCGCCGGTATATCCGATCGTCACCAGACCTTGCTCGGGGATGCGTAGCGGCGCGGGCCAGAGCACCTCGATCGACTTGACGTTCTGCGATCCCGCAAAATCGAAGCGCGGCGGCACGCCGGCGTCGCCCGGATAACGCCAATAGGTGTGCCAGCCGTTCTTGAGCCTGAGCTCGATTCCGGCACGAATCGGCGCTCGCTCCGGCGTCGCTGAGGAACCCGCAATGACACGCACGGCGCTACGGACGTCGCCGTCCCAAGGCGAAGCGTCATCGGCGGCGCTCGCGTTGCCTGCGGCGAGGAGGTTCATCGCGCAGATCGCGATTGCACGGGGCGCGGCGGTCCGCCGCAGCCGATTGAAGCCGATGGTCATGTGGCTCGATGTAGGGGCGAAACTTTTGGCGCGCCACTGAATTCATCGTGAGCGGGTGGTGAGTGGAACAGACCGGCGTGCGCAAGGTGCATGGAAAGACACACGAAAAAACCGACGCCTACCGTGCGGCGTCTCCAATCATGGCACAAACCATGCATGCACATGCGGGTCGCATCGTTTGCAATCGGCGCTCAATCAGGTAGCATTT
>VAZM01000629.1:1763-2155 GCA_005883135.1 Alphaproteobacteria bacterium | reverse complement strand
GCCTAACTCATGAACACGGTCAGATTGATTTTACCCATGAACGTGAATGGCGAATGCTAGGCGATCTTACTCTCAAGGACGTTCCGGGCCTGTACGTACTGGTGTGGAGTGGTGTTGAGGCAAAGGAAATACGGACGATCTTCTCACCAGTAAAAGACACCCCAAATACCCAGACGGCAATGATCCGGCACTATCAAGAGCGGATGCTATATGGGCTCGTAGTCTCGGCGGCCTGAGTGAACGCCGGCTCTCGTCCCCAAATTCGGAATAGCTGCGGGGTCGTCGCGCTTCCGTTGAACAAGTAAAACGGCAACCCAAAAGAGAGAGCCCTGGGAGCAGGAGGAACCCAGGGCTCTCGTTATTTCACCCGGAGACGGCTCAGTTTGGGATCG
>VAZM01000629.1:0-1644 GCA_005883135.1 Alphaproteobacteria bacterium | reverse complement strand
GCCGATGCCGGCCCCGTTAAACCGTCAGGAACCTAGAGCGCCGCTACTTGTTGCCTGCACGTTGCGTTTAGGTGAGTGGGGAAGGTTGTGAGAAGTCCCGAAGAGTATCAGACGTTCGCGGCGCAGTGCTTGCGCTTGTTACGCGTAGTCGCAGATTCGCAGAGCAAAGCAGTGCTGCTGCAAATGGCCGCCACCTGGATCAAGCTCGCCGAGCGTTTGAGGGCAAAAGCTGAGAAAGAGGCGGCCTAGGCTGTAGCGCGGGGGAAGCATTTGGTTCTGCATTGCCCGAAATGCGGTGCGCGCAGCAACTTAGGGCCGAATGCAGACAACCTGACCGATACCCGGTACAGAGCAGACTGCCCTGTGCTATTCGCCGAGCTGCGCGCAGGCGGCGAGAACATAGAACTTGAATGCCCGCACATGCGGCGTGCCAGGTTTGATGCGTTTGTGGCGTTTCGGCTCAGTGCCGCATGATCAAGCCGCCCATGATTCCGGGATGATGCCGCCCACCCAATCCGAGATGATCTCGCCCACCGTTCCGAGAAGATGTCGCCCACTGACGTTGCACCCGAGGATTAATCCAGATTGAACTGGAGTCTGGCCCTGAAGGAAGGACCAGACGATGAAGCGCAAGAGGCATACCGAAGAACAGATTATTACGATCCTGAAGGAGCACGAGGCCGGAATGAAGACGGCCGACCTGTGCCGCAAGCACGGGATCAGCGAGGCGAGCTTCTACAACTGGAAAGCCAAGTACGGCGGGCTCGAGGTCTCGGAGGCCAAGCGCCTGAGGGGGCTGGAGAGCGAGAACGCCAAGCTGAAGAAGCTCCTGGCCGATGCGATGCTCGATAACGCAGCGTTGAAGGACCTGCTTGCAGAAAAATGGTGACGCCCGCTGCCAAGCGAGAGGCTGTCGCTCATGTGTGTTCGGCGTTCGAGTTGAGCGAGCGGCGGGCGTGCATAATGATCGGCTGTGTGCGGATGACGGTGCGGTATTGCTCGCGCAGACCGCAGGATACCGAGTTGCGCGAGCGGCTGCGGGCTCTCGCCCACGAGCGACGGCGCTTCGGCTATCGACGGCTGCACGTGTTGCTGCGACGGGAGGGCTTCATCGTGAACCACAAGCGGCTGTTTCGGCTCTATCGCGAGGAACGCCTCATGGTGCGCCGGCGCGGGGGACGCAAGCGAGCCTTGGGCACGCGGGCGCCGATGCTGGTGCCGCAATTACCGAACGATCGCTGGTCGGTCGACTTCGTTGCCGATCAGTTCATCGATGGCCGTCGCCTGCGCATCTTCGTCGTCGTCGACGATTGCACGCGCGAATGCCTGGCGCTCATCGCTGACACTTCGATCTCCGGGATCCGGGTCGCCCGCGAGCTCGATCGGCTCCTCGATGAACGCGGCACGCCCAAGACGATCGTGAGTGACAACGGCACTGAGCTGACCAGCAACGCCATCCTGCGATGGGCCGACGATCACAAGGTCGCCTGGCATTACATCGCGCCGGGCAAGCCGGTGCAGAATGCGTTCGCCGAGTCCTTCATCGGTCGCCTGCGCGACGAACTGCTCAACGAGACCCTATTCCGCTCGCTCGCGCATACCCGCGCGGTGCTCGAAACCTGGCGTGCCGACTACAACCACGAG
>VAZM01000372.1:1050-6920 GCA_005883135.1 Alphaproteobacteria bacterium | reverse complement strand
AACCCGGCGCCGTCGAGGTGGTCGAGCAGCACGATGGCTCGAAACTCGTGCTCAAGAAGGTGGCGGCCGATTACGACCCGCACGACCGCTTGGGCGCCGTGAACTTCCTGCAGCGGCACGCCGCCGCGGGCCAGGTCGTCACCGGGCTGCTGTATGTCGATCCGGAGCCCGAAGACCTGCACCGGAACTTCAACACCGTCGGCGGACCCCTCAACGCCCTGGCGGAGGCGGATCTATGCCCGGGCTCGGCGATGCTCGAGAAGATCAACGCCGGTTTGCGCTAGTGCCGCCGATTTGAAATTCCTGCACCGTTTGCCGCGAGTCCGCTGCAGGAATTTCAAATCGAAAGCGGCACTAGAATCATAGAGTTGCTAGTGCCCTTTGGTTTTCGAAGTTCGTGCCCGAGTGTGCCGCGCTGTATCACGAACTTCGAAAACCGGGCACTAGGTCCGGCGGGCCGCTCACGGTCCAGCACGCAATAAGCGACGCGCATCACGCATTTACGCCTGCCCTATTTCGCGCGCCGGTACGTCACCTTGGCGCTCCCGCCCATCGACGGCGTGGGATTGAAATACGTCACCTCGTCACCGTTGAAGGAGAGAATGCGCGTTTGCGTGCCGCCGATGAAATTCGGGAACGTGCTCCCCTCGATGTTGACCGTGAGCACGTGGGTCGCTTCATCGATGGAGTAGGTGCCGAAATACGCGATGCTCCCCTGCACGACTGCCTTGTTCTCGTCCGGCGTCCCGCTCATGCGATTGTCCGAGGCAAATTTCGACAGATCCGAACGCATGACCATGATCGAGAATCGACCATTGGCATCCACCATCATCGTGCCCCTTGGGTTGGGACCGTAAGGCAGGGTCTGGTTTGCCCCCTCGCCGGAGGTCAGCGAGATAAGCGTCCATGTTCCGATAAAGCGCTCTTTGTCGCTTTTTCCCGGTTGTCCGACCGTAGCGCTGGTCATCGATGCGATTCCCAATGCCGTCACTGTGGCGAAGCGAAGAATGTTAGCGCAATTCATGGTCCGGCTCCCTCGGGTTCGCGCAGACGTGCGCGCACTCTCATTCTATAGAAAAAGATCGAGCCGTTGATCGCCGATGAAAGGTTCGGCACGCAACGCAACGTCGCCGCCCGGAATTCCCTGAGCCGGTCCGGCGCAGCGCATCGGACTCAAGTTCCTGCGGCGGCGCGAAATACCGGCCGGTACGCTCGGTTCGTTTGTTCAGACGGCGAGAACGCGGCTTCGCCCTCGTGAACACTCCGTAAACCACGGAACTGTCAGAATTTTTCGCGATCCATGATATCGCGCCACGAACCCTCTTGACTCATGTAACGAGAATCTTCCAAAAGAGCATATTCACCGAAAGTACGTGAGCTGCCCGGCCGGGACGACTGCGCCGGGCTTTTTGCTGCTCCGATGATATTGATCCTATGCAAACCGTCGGTTGCAGAAAAAGAAGGGCTATTGTTTTGGGATTGTTATTACAATGAAAATACCAACCACAACGTGTGGAGTGACCGCAGCCCCACAAAGCGTGACTCGTAGCCCGGCTTGTGCCGGGCATGCGCCCGGCCGTGGCGCGTGACGCGCCGATCACGGCGGTATTCAATAGCGTCGACATGTCCGGTTTTGGTGACGAAGCGGAAATCTTATGGTCGGCAGAGCACCCCCGGTTTTAGGCCGAGGCGGACGCCAAAGATGGGACGCAATCGAAGGGAGGACTACATGGCCGGCGACATGAGCATGCCTCGGCGCGCATTTCTCGGTGGCGTTACAGCACTCGGCGCGATGAGCGGCTTGCGTATGCCCGCCCACGCGGCGGTCTCGCCGTCGGTCGCCAATCTGCCGGCGCGCAGCAATGTCGTCATCCGCAATGCCTATGTGATGACGATGGAGCCCAGCCAGCCGGACCTGCCGAACGGCGACCTGCATGTCGACAATGGGCTAATCGTTGATGTCGGCACCGGCCTCGCCGCGCCGGGCGCGCAGGTCATCGACGGGCGCGGCTTCATCGTCATGCCCGGCCTCATCGACACCCACTGGCACATGTGGACGACGCTCCTGCGCAACATGTCGGGCGACGACCGCGCGCACGGCTATTTCCCGATGACCACCGCGCTCGGCAAGGTCTACACGCCGCGCGACATGTATTACGGCACGCTGCTCTCCTCGGCAGAAGCGCTGCACTCCGGCATCACGACGGTGCACAATTGGTGCCACAACGTCATGAGCTACGAGCACGCGGTCGAGGACCTGCGGGCGATGCAGGAGACCGGACTGCGCGGCCGCTTCTCCTATGGCCCGGCGCGTTCAACGCCGCTCACCCAGCCGTTCAGCGTCGCCGACCTCGAGCGCATGCATGGGGACTGGGCGAGCCTGTCGAACGAAGGCCTGCTGACGCTCGGCATCGCCTGGCGCGGCGTGCAGGCCGCGCTGCCAAACGCCGAAGGTAAAATGGAGCTCCGGCCGCTGTCCCCGGACATGTACCGCGTCGAGTACGAGGCCGCGCGCCGGCTCGGACTGCCGGTCTCGGTGCATCTCAATTCCACGAAATTCGACAAAGGCCACATCATCGCGCTGCATAAGCTCGGCTACGTGTTCGACGGCCTGCAGGTCATCCATGCCATCAACACCTCGCCGGAGGAAATGGACATCCTCGCCGCGGCCGGCGCCTCGGTCAGCATCTCGCCCGCCTCCGAGATGCGCATCGGCTTCGGCCTGCCCAAGGTCGCCGAATATCTCGATCACAAGGTCAATCTCGCGCTGTCCGTCGACACCACGCCGCTCACTGGAAATGCCGACATGTTCGGGATCATGAAGCTGGCGCAGAATCTCGAGAACGGGCGCAGCGAGAGCGAGTTCAAGCTGCCGGCGCGCAAGGTTGTGGAGCTCGCGACGATCGAAGGCGCCAAGGCACTGGGTCTCGCCGAGCGCACCGGCTCGCTCAAGAAAGGCAAGCGCGCCGACGTCATTATGGTGAGCACCCGCGAGGTCAACATCGGGCCATTCACCGAACCCGCCTATATGCTCGTGGATTCGGCGCAGGCGTCGAACGTCGACACCGTTCTGGTCGATGGCCGCATCCTCAAGCGCAACGGCAAGCTGACCGCGATCGACGTCGGCAAGCTGATGGATGAGGCGTCCGCCGCGACCCAGTCCATCAAGCAGCGCGCCAACTGGAAGTAAATAGATTAAGTTGAATCGTCATGCCCGCGCTTGGCGCGGGCATCCACGTCTTGTTTTTATAGCAAGATCAAAGACGTGGATGGCCGGGAGATAAGCGCGTCCACGCGCGTCTTCCGACGCGCTATGCCCGGCCATGACGCAAAAAGGGTTGAGCTAATTCAATCCTGGTTTAGTTACTCTTCCGGCGCCTCGACGATGGGATCGTAGCGCTTGGAATCGAGGCCGATCAGGTTCCACGATTGCCGCATGTGCGGCGGCAGCGGCGCGGTGATATCGATCACTCCCCCGCGCGGATGCGGCACGACAATGCGACGGGCCAAGAGGTGCAGGCGATTCTGCATGCCGCCGGGCAGCTGCCAGTTCTCCTTGGAAAAATACTTCGGGTCGCCGACGATGGGATGCCCGATATGCGCCAAGTGCGCCCGCAGTTGGTGGGTGCGGCCGGTCACCGGTTTGAGCGAGACCCAGGCGAGTTGGCGCGCGGCGGTGTCGATCACGGCGTAATAGGTCACCGCATGGCTCGCCCCCTCCTCGCCGTGGCGCGCGACGCGCATGAACGAATCGTCCGCCCGCGTCTCCTTGGCAAGGAACGTCGAGATGCGTCCCTGGGCGGGCTTCGGTACGCCCGCGACCAGCGCCCAGTAGATTTTTCGGGCCGCGCGGGAGCGAAAGGTCTTGGCCAGCGCCGCGGCCGCGAACCGCGTCTTGGCGACGAGCAGACAGCCGGCGGTATCTTTATCGAGGCGGTGCACCAGCCGCGGGCGTTGGCCGCGGGCGTCGCGCAATGCCTCAAGCATGCCGTCGAGGTGACGCGTGGTGCCGGATCCGCCCTGCACCGCAAGGCCGCTCGGCTTGTCGAGCACCAGCACGTCGGCATCCTCGTAGAGCGTGATCGATTTCAGGAACTCCCGCGTCGCGTTGCCGGAAGCCTTGGCCTCGCGCGGCGGCGGCTGCTCCAACCGCAGCGGCGGGATGCGCACGGCCTGCCCGGCCTCGAGCCTCTGCTTGGGCTGCGCGCGTTTGCCGTTCACGCGCAGCTCGCCCTTTCGAATGATGCGCTGGATATGGGAGAACGCGAGGCCGGGAAAGCGCGCTTCGACGAAGCGGTCGACGCGCATGCCGGCTTCGTCGGCGCTTACCTTCGCGGTCTGTACGCCGCTCGTCACGGCTCGTTTCGTGCCTTTCTCAGCTTCGCCCAGTACTCCAGGCGCTTCCTGATCTCGCGCTCGAACCCGCGCTCGGGGGGATCATAGAATTGCTGCCGCCCGAGTTGTTCGGGGAAATAGTCCTGACCGGAAAAAGCCTCCGGCACGTCGTGGTCGTAGTCATAGCCTTCCCCGTAGCCCTGCGAGCGCATCAGCTTGGTCGGCGCGTTGAGGATGTGCATCGGCGGGACGAGCGAGCCCGCCTCCTTCGCGGTGCGCATGGCGGCGCCATAGGCTGCGTAGGCGGCGTTCGATTTCGGCGCGGTCGCCAGGTAGATCACGGCCTCGGCGATGGCCAATTCGCCTTCCGGCGAGCCCAGAAAGTCGTATGCCTCCTTCGCCGCGTTGGCGATGACCAGCGCCTGCGGGTCGGCGAGCCCGATGTCCTCGATCGCCATGCGCACCACGCGCCGCGCGATGTAGAGCGGGTCCTCGCCCGCGTCCAGCATGCGGCAGAGATAGTAGAGCGCGGCATCGGGATCGGAGCCTCGCACCGATTTGTGCAACGCGCTGATCAAGTTGTAATGGCTGTCTTGCTGCTTGTCATAGATCGGCGCGCGACGCTGCACGACCTCCTGCAGTTTCGCCGCGCCGAACATCTCCCCCTTGCGCGCGGCGCGCCAAACCTCCTCGGCGAGGGTGAGCGCGGCGCGGCCGTCGCCATCCGCCATGCGGATAAGGGATTGGCGCGCTTCGGCATCGAGCGGCAGTATCCTGCCTTCTATCGCCTCGGCGCGGGCGAGGAGCTTCTCGACGGCGTCGGCGTCGAGCGGCTTGAACACCAGGACCCGCGCGCGAGAGAGAAGCGGCGCGATCAGCTCGAAGGATGGATTCTCCGTGGTGGCGCCGACCAGCACGATGGTCCCGTCTTCCATGACCGGCAGAAAGGAATCCTGCTGGGCCCGGTTGAAGCGATGGATCTCGTCGACGAAGAGAAGGGTCCCCTGCCCGCTCTCGCGGCGCGCGCGGGCTGCCTCGAAGACCTTCTTGAGGTCAGCGACGCCGGAGAAAATCGCGGAGATTTGCTCGAAATGCAGATCGGTCGCTTGCGCCAACAGGCGCGCAACCGTGGTCTTGCCGGTGCCGGGCGGCCCCCAAAACACCAGCGACCCCAGCGTTCGCGTATCGAGCAAGCGCGTAAGCGCGCCGTCCGGCCCGAGCAGATGATCCTGGCCGACGACCTCGTCGAGCCGGGTCGGCCGCAGCTTGTCGGCAAGCGGGCGCGGCGCCGCGCGCTCGAGCCCGGCCGCGGCAAACAGCGGCGCCCCTTGGCGCTTGGCGCGGCTCGTCATCCACGCAGCTCCACGGAGAGCTGTTGGCCCGCGCGCATGATGGTGATGCTCCAGCGCCGCGTCTGCTGGCCGGCGACGCGCTCGAGATCGCGGGTTTTCGCGATTTTCGCGTCGTTGACCGAAAGCACGAGATCGCCGCGCTGGAAGCCGAGTCTGTGCGCCGGCGAACCGTTGACGATCTCG
>VAZM01000372.1:0-1036 GCA_005883135.1 Alphaproteobacteria bacterium | reverse complement strand
TCACCACGCCCTCGGAGGACGGGTTGAGCCGCAGGCTGTCCGCAAGCGCGGGCGAGAGGTTGGACACCTTGGCGCCCTGAAACGGCGAGGATGCCTCGATGACGAGCTCCTCGTGCGGCGTATCAGGCGCGGCCTCCAGCACCACGTTGAGCGCCAACTCTTTGCCGCCGCGGACGATACCGAGCCGCGCGCTGCCGCCGATCGGCTTGGTGGCGAAGCGATAGTCGAAGGCGTTCGCATCCTCGACCTGCTGTCCATCGATGGCGATGATCAGGTCGCTGGACTTGAGACCGGCGCGCGCCGCAGGACTCGTGGGTGTCACGCTCGCGATCAGCGCGCCGGAGGGACGCTTGAGCCCGAGGCCGTCGGCGATCTCCGGTGTGACTGCCTGCAGCCGCGCGCCGAGCCAGGGGCGCTTCACCGTGGAGCCGCCGCTCTTGGCCGAAGCGACCACGACCTTCGCCATGTTCGCCGGGATGGCGAAGCCGATACCCTGCGAACCGCCGGAACGCGAGAAGATCGCGGTATTGATGCCGACGAGGCGCCCGCTAAGATCGACCAGCGCGCCCCCCGAATTGCCAGGATTAATGGCGGCATCGGTCTGGATGAAGAACTGATAATCGGTGATGCCGACCTGGGTGCGCGCCACCGCGGAGACGATGCCGTGGGTCACGGTCTGGCCCACGGCGAAAGGATTGCCGATGGCGAGCACCACGTCGCCGACCTCGAGCGCGTCCGAATCGGCAAATTCGAGCGCGGGAAAGCGCTCCTTCTCCGCCTTGATGCGCAACACCGCGAGGTCGGAGCGCGAATCCTTGAGCACCATTTCGGCCTCGAACTCGCGTTTGTCGGCGAGCGACACCTTGACCTGGTCGGCGCCCTCGATGACGTGGTTGTTGGTCACCACAAGGCCGGTGGGGTCGACGAGCACCCCCGAGCCGAGTGAGCGCTGGATTTGGTCCCCTGAGCCCCCAGGCGCACCGGGCACGCCGAAGAAGCGGCGGAAAATGGGATCGTCAAAGAGTGGATTGCCGCG
>VAZM01000371.1 GCA_005883135.1 Alphaproteobacteria bacterium | reverse complement strand
TCCTTGGCCTTGAGCGTCTCCGCCTCGTCGGCCGAGAACACGATCTCGCCGGACGCGGCGCCGGGTGAGGCCGGGAGCCCGGTGGCGATGAGCTTGCGCTCGGCCTTGGGATCGATGGTGGGATGCAGCAGCTGGTCGAGCGCCGCCGGATCGATGCGGGAAACCGCCTCTTTGCGTGAGATCAGTCCCTCGTTCGCCAGATCCACCGCGATCTTCAGCGCTGCCTTGGCCGTGCGTTTGCCCCCGCGCGTCTGCAGCATCCACAGCTTGCCCTGTTCGACGGTGAATTCGAGATCCTGCATGTCGCGGTAATGCCGCTCGAGCACGCCGTAGATGCGCTTGAGCTCTTTGAACGCTTGGGGCAGGGCGCGTTCCATCGACGGCTTGTCGGAGCCCGCCTCGCCTCGCGCTGCTTCCGTGATCTCCTGCGGCGTGCGGATGCCGGCGACCACGTCCTCGCCCTGGGCATTGATCAGGAACTCGCCGTAGAGCTGCTTGTCGCCGGTCGAAGGATTGCGCGTGAACGCCACCCCCGTCGCCGAGGTCTCGCCCATATTGCCGAACACCATGGCTTGGACGTTAACCGCAGTTCCCCAACTCTCCGGGATGTGGTGTAGACGGCGATAGGTGATGGCGCGTTGATTCATCCACGAGCCGAATACGGCGCCGATGGCTCCCCACAACTGCTGCTCCGGTTCCTGCGGGAACGGCTCACCGTGCTCTTCTTCGAGCCGCTGCTGGTAGCGGGCGACAAGATCGACCCAATCGTCGGCGGAAAGGTCGGTGTCGAGCGCATAGCCGTGCTTGTCCTTGTGCTCGTCGAGGATTTCCTCAAAGTGATGATGGCCCAAGCCGAGCACCACGTCGGAATACATGGTGATGAAGCGGCGGTATGAATCGTAGGCGAAGCGCCGGTCGCCGGACTTCTTCGCCAGCGCCTCGACGGTTTCGTCGTTGAGGCCGAGGTTGAGCACCGTATCCATCATGCCCGGCATCGACGCGCGGGCGCCCGAGCGCACCGAGACCAGCAAAGGATTGTCGCGGTCGCCGAAGGTCTTGCCAGTGATGCGGCCGACCTCAGCGAGTGCGGCATCGACGTGTTGGCGCAGGCCCTTGGGGTAGGCCTTGCCGTTTTCGTAATAGTAAGTGCAGACCTCGGTGGTGATGGTGAAGCCCGGCGGAACGGGCAAGCCGAGATTTGCCATCTCGGCAAGGCCGGCGCCTTTGCCGCCGAGGAGGTTGCGCATATCGGCGCGGCCCTCGGCCTTGCCGTTGCCGAACCTGTAGACCCATTTGGTTTTGGCGGAAGATGCCTTCGACGCGCCCGCCCGACCCCGCGCCGCAGCCTTGCGGCGGTACGCAGGGCGGGTCGATTTTTTGTGCGATTGAGTACGGCGCGAGGTGACCATGGAACCACGAGCTTCGATGCGCCCAGCCTAATGATCACAGCCGCCGGCGCCGACGCAAGGGCGTATTTGGCCGGCCGGCGGCTGTGTCAGCGGATGAAGTGATAGATGCCGTTCAATCCAACGAGGCCGACGATGATCAGGTAGATGGCGACGACGTAGTTCAACAGTCGGGGCACGATTAGGATCAGGATTCCGGCAATGAGGGCAACAAGCGGTGTAACGTGGGCAACGGTGATCGTCATGAGGATCTCCTTGGGTCGGGTAGGTGAACTACAAGACGCGATGAACTGTTCCGAGAATCACCCTTCGATGCACGAGAAATCCGCGACCGTTCGGGTCGCTTCGCGGATTTCGTTGAGCAGCTTGAGCCGGTTCTCCCGCAGTTGCTTGTCCTCGACATTGACCGTGACTTTATCGAAGAACGTATCGACGTGCGGGCGAAGTTTTGCCATGGCGCGCATGGCAGCTTCGTAGTTATCTTGGGCAACCGCGTTCGAGCCCTCCTCTCTGGCCGTCTCGATCGCGCGCGCGAGGGCCCTCTCCTCCTCTTGCCGATACAGGGACCGGTCGGACCACTGGTTATAGTCTCGTCGGTCCTTCTTCTCTTCGATGCGGATGATATTGATCGCGCGCTTGTAGCCGGCTAGGAGATTCTTACCATCCTCCGTATCGAGGAATTTTTCTAGCGCCTCGACGCGGCGCACGATCGAAACAATACTTGCCTCGCTACCGCGCAGATTAAGAACGGCGTCTCCTTGGTCACGCAACTGCACCTTCAGCCGGTCGTTGAAAAAATCAACAAAATCATCGCCGGCGTTTGAGAGCTCAGTATCGGACATTTCTGGCCGAAACCGCCTCACGTGCATAGCGAACATAGCTCGAGGCGAGAGTTCAAGATTGCTGGTCAATACAATGCGGACCGCTCCCAAGGCAGCGCGGCGGAGGGCATAAGGATCTTTCGAACCGGTGGGCTTGTCGTCGATGACCCAGAACCCTACGAGCATGTCTATCTTGTCTGCGAGCGCGACGGCGACCGAGACCGGGTCGGTTGGGACGCGATCGCTCGGGCCGAGCGGCTTGTAGTGCTCCTCGCAAGCGGCCGCGACGCTTGCGTCCTCACCCTGGGCCAGCGCGTAATATTTCCCCATCAGCCCTTGCAGCTCGGGGAATTCGCCGACCACTTCGGTGAGCAGATCCGCCTTGGCGAGCCGCGCGGCGCGCCTGACTTGCCGGCGATAGCCGTCCTGCTCCTGCTTCAAATCGTCGGGCGTCAGCATTTGCCCGAGGAAAAACTCGGGCCGACTCGACAGCACGCGCGCGATCTCGTCGGCGAGCAGTTCGATGCGCTCGATGCGCTCCCATTGCGTGCCGAGCTTCTCGTGAAAGACGATGTGCTTGAACTTCGGCAGCCGGTCTTCCAGCGGCGTCTTGAGATCGCTGTCGTAGAAGAATTTGGCGTCGGCGAGCCGCGCGCGGATGACCCGCTCATTGCCGGCGACGATCGCCTTGCCGCCGTCCCCGGCCTCGATATTGGCGACGAGGATGAACTTGTCGGCGAGTCGCGACGTTTGCGGGTCGCGCAGCACGAAGCACTTCTGGTTGTTGCGGATGGTGGCGCGGACGATCTCGGGCGGCATCGCAAGGAACGCCGCGTCGAACGATCCCATCAGGACGACCGGCCATTCGACCAAGCCGGCCACTTCCTCCAGCAGCCCCGCGTCCTCGACGAGCTCGTAGCCTTGCGCGAAGGCGAGATTCTTGGCATCGGCAAGAATCATTTCCCTGCGCCGCTCCGGGTCGAGCACGACCTTGGCCTTCTCCAGCTTCTCGGAATAATCCTCGAAGCGGCGCACCTTGAACGGCTGCGGCGCCATGAAGCGATGGCCGCGCGTCTCGTCGCCAGCCTTGATGCCGTCGACCGCAAACGGGACGATCTCCGGCTCCTCGGTCTCCGGACCGAAAGTCGCGACAATGGAATGCAATGGCCGCACCCAAGCAAGCGAGCCCGATTGCCGCGACGGTTCGCCCCAGCGCATCGATTTCGGCCAGGGGAATGTCTTGACCACCTCGGGCACGATTTCCGCAATCACATCGATTGCCGGGCGACCCGGCTTTTCGATCAGCGCCAGGTAAAAATCGCCCTTCTTATCGGCCGCAACTTTGGCCTCGTGGATCGAGTTGAGCCCGGCTGAGCGCAGGAATCCTTGGATCGCGCCCTCTGGCGCGCCGACGCGCGGCCCCTTCCTCTCCTCCTTCACGTCCGGCTGCCGGACCGGGACGCCCTGGACCGCGAGCGCGAGCCGGCGTGGGGTGACGAAGGCCTTGGCGCCCTCGTAGAGGAGCCCGGCGCCGATGAGCGCGTCGGTGACGAGCCTGCGCAAATCCTCGGCGGCCCGCGCCTGCATGCGCGCCGGAATTTCCTCTGAGAACAGCTCAAGCAGAAAATCGGGCATCGCGAGCAGGTAGCAGGCGCAATCGAGGTTGTTAAGCCGAAAAGCGGCCGCGTTTGTCGGCGAAATAACTTTCCTTGCCGTGCGGTTGCGGGGCTCGGCGCCATGCTCCACAGTCGCCATAACACGACTTTCCCGAGCGGTCGGCAGTTTGGATGAAAGTTCTCAGCCGCATCTTCCCGCCCCGTGCCGCCGTCTTCTGCATCCTCGCCGCGCTGGCTGCCCCGGCTCCAGCGCTTGCCGGTGAAACCGCATATCTCATGTATCTCAAGGGGAGCGAGGGGCCGCCCGCGGTGCCGATGCGCGTCGTTTGGGACGACGCCCGCGACCGCGTCACCATCGATCTTGGCGCCAAGTACGAGCCCGCGCTGACCAAGCTCGGGCTTCCGCGCGTGCTCGAATACGAGGCTCCTCCCGAGAAGTCACGCTTCGCGGTGCGCGATCTCGAATTCGCGCGCTTCGTCAAGGTCGTCGCCACCTCGATCGTCCAAGGCTTCCTGACCGCGAGCCCGGTTCCGGGCGCCTGGGCGCAACCCGCCGAGGTCAACGTCCATACGGCGACAATCCTCATCACCCCCGCGGCCGGCCGGCTGGAGGTAATCGCGCGGCTCCACGTCACCTATCTCGATCCGCAAAAGTCCGGCCCACCGAAGGTTCAGGAGTTGATCAAGGGCGACATTACTTTCGTTGGCCAGCCGGAGCCCACGTCCGCGGAGCCAACGCCCGCCGGCAAGCCTTAAGTTAAGACCGCCACCTGCGCGTCATGGCGCCAGCGTCTTGTGGCTGCCATCGCACATGGGACGGTTGCCGGTGCGCTTGCAGGCGCAGAACCAGGTCCGCGCCGCTTGGTCAGCCTTCCACTCGACCGGGGAGAATGGCGTGCCTTTGTGCGAGCCATCGCAGAACGGTTGAGTCTTGGAGCGCCCGCAAGCGCACCACCAGTAGCTTTTTCCGGCCTCGACATCGATCGCGAGCGGCGCGCGACCGCCGATTTCAGGTTGGGCACTCATGGCGTCGCTCCTCCCGCTTCGGTCGCGAGCCATGCCTCGCCGCATGCCTTGGCAAGCTCGCGCACGCGCAGAATATAGCTCTGCCGCTCGGTCACGGAAATCACCCCGCGCGCGTCGAGCAGATTGAACACATGGCTCGCCTTGATGCATTGGTCGTAGGCTGGCAGCGCCATCAGATGGCGTCTGCTGTTGCCGATCGTCACCCAACCGGCCTGGATGTACTTGCGGCAAGCCTCCTCCGCCATCCTGAACTGTGCGAAAAGCATCTCGGTTTCGGCAAATTCGAAGTTATGGCGGGAGTATTCCTGTTCGGCCTGCAGGAAGACATCGCCGTAGGTGACCTTTTTTTCGCCTTCGCGGCCGTTGAAGTTGAGGTCGAACACGCGGTCGGCACCTTGCACATACATCGCGAGTCGCTCGAGCCCGTACGTCAGTTCCCCGGAGACGGGCGCGCATTCGAACCCCGCGACCTGCTGAAAATAGGTGAATTGCGACACTTCCATGCCGTCGCACCAGCACTCCCAGCCGAGTCCCCACGCGCCGAGCGTGGGGCTCTCCCAGTCGTCCTCGACGAAACGGATATCATGAAGCTTGGAATCGACGCCGATCGCGGAGAGCGACTTGAGGTAGAGCTCCTGGATATCCTCGGGCGACGGTTTGAGGATAACTTGGAACTGGTAATAGTGCTGCAGGCGATTGGGATTCTCGCCGTAGCGGCCGTCCTTCGGTCGGCGCGAAGGTTGCACATATGCCGCGTTCCAGGGCTTCGGCCCGAGCGCGCGCAAGGTCGTTGCGGGATGAAACGTGCCGGCGCCGACCTCCATGTCATAGGGCTGCAGGATGACGCAGCCGTAATCCGCCCAATAGCGCTGCAGCGCCAGGATCAGTCCCTGGAACGAGCGCGCGGGACGCAGATGGACGGGAAGATCGTCGCTCATGTAACCCGCAACTGCGTTAATGCCGCGAGCTCAAGTAGGAGATCGCCCGCAGGCTCCGCCACAACTATAAATGTGAGCGGCGTCATCCTTCGCGCATGATGCGCCATTCGCCGGTGCGCGGATCGCGCCGTAACGTGGGGAAGGCTTCGCGGACGGCTGGATCGCTCCCCGCCTTCACTCGATCGAGCTCCGCATTGACGCGGCGCACTTCTTTCACCACCCAGCGCAGGACCACACCGGTGCCGACCGCGCCCAGTGCGAGCCTGACCAAAGGCGAGATGACGAGGGGAGGCATGACGGTCTCCTCGAGAGTTCCTTATAGTCCATACCGTGCCCACAACGCGCGGGCTTCCAGCGCCGAGATTATCTCCTCCGCGAAGTCGGCAGCACGCGGCAAGCCGGTTATATCGCTGGGGGCGACGCTGGGCTGCACACGGCCAAACCAGCCGCGCGCGGGGGCCACGAGCGGGGTGATGACATCGTCACCGAAGCGCGCACGCAGCGTGGCGCGCAGATCGCCGATGCCATCGGCAAGGCCGAGCTCGATCGCCTTGCCGCCGGTCCAGTACTCACCGGAGAACAAGGTTTTTTCTGGACCCTTGAGCCGCGCTCCTCGGCTGCGCTTCACCAACTCGATGAACTCCTCATGGATGTCCCGCTGCAGCGCCTTTAGACGGTCGACGTCCTGCGGATTCTCCGGGAGGAACGGGTCGAGCATGGCCTTGTGCTCGCCGGAAGTATAAAGCCGGCGTTCGACGCCGAGCTTGTCCATGAGCTTAGGAAAGCCGAACGAGCCGCCGACGACCCCAATCGAGCCGACAATCGAGGAGGGATCACAGAAGATCTCGTCGGCGGCGCAAGCGATCATATAGCCGCCTGAGGCCGCCACGTCCTCGGCAAACGCAATGACTGGGCGCGCGCTCTCGGCCGCGAGCTGGCGGATGCGGCGGTAGACCAGGTGCGACTGCACCGGCGAACCGCCGGGCGAATTGATCAGCAGCGCGACCGCTTTCGCGGTGCGCATGGTGAAGGCGCGCTCGAGCGCGCGGGCGACGGTGGTGAGCGTGAGACCGGGTTTCAACGGCGTCGAAAATCCGATGATGCCTGCGAGCCGCACCACCGGCACGACGGGCAGGCCGCGCAGCCGTTTCGGCAGTATCGGGCGCAATGCGCCCCGCGCGTTCGCGAACAGCTGCTGCAAATGCTCGGCCATGTTCAATGTCGCGGTCTTCGGTCTGCGTAGGACATATGCCCGTCCGGACTGTGTGCCGGCGCGGCGCGATGTCATGTCTTATGCTGCCTGCAGGCTGGCCTCAAGCGCGACAAAACGATGCGAGCGGCGCATCAGCTTTCGCTCAGCGGCAGCACCGCATCGCCCCGCAGCACCGCTTCCGCTTCCGTCGTAGGGCGGCCCGACGCGCCGTTGAGGATAAAGCCGGGCAGCAGCACGAGCGGCCCGCGACTGGCCTTTGTCGCCCGCACGAGAACTCGCACCGCGCTCTGCCGCTCGCCAGGATAAACCGGGAGCACGATTGGCGCCCCGAAGGCCGGAGCAAGCGCCTGCAACAGCTCGGCGAGACGGTCGGCCCGCCAGATCACGCTGAGAGTGCCGCGGGGACGCAATAGGCGCGCCGCGGTTTTGATCCAGGCGCGGAGCGTCGCGGCGGAGCCGGCATGGGCGAGGCGGCGCTGGCGGTCAGGAGAAGCTCTTTGCCGCGCCGGATCATTGAACGGCGGGTTCATCAGGATGCGCGTCACGGATTCGGGCGCGAGGCCAGCCACGGCGAACGCCCGTGCCGACGCCGCGACGTCGAGAGCGACCGCGCTCACGCGCGCACTCAGCCCATTGCGCTGCGCGTTCTCCGCCGCGAGGGCGGCAAGAGCGGCGTCGACCTCGACCAGTACCACCTTGACGCCATCAACGCGGCGCGCGAGCGCCAGTCCCGCCGCCCCCACGCCGGCGCCGAGATCGACGACGCATTCTCCCGCCCGCGCCGGACACGCCGCCGCCAGGAGAATCGCGTCGTGGCCGACCCGGTGCCCGGCGCTCGGCTGCTTGAGCCGCAGCTTGCCGCCGAGCACGGCATCCTCGGTGACCTCAGCGGGCATCCGGGCGAAGCTCGTGTCCGAGACCGGCGTCCTCCAGCAATGCGCGCGCATCATCGATACAGCATTGGCTCACTAAGATGCGCCGCGGCAGGATGCCGATCGAACCTTCGAGCACGCTCATGTTCTGGTCGAGCACCACGTGGGGGATATGAGCGGCATCGAGCAAAGCTCCCACCGCCGAGACCAGCACCGCATCGTTGGTGCGCACAAGCTCGCGCCACTCGTTTTCGTCGTCAAACTCCTCCGAACGCTCGCGCACCCCGTCTCCTCCTCAGCCCTGCCGCCGCCAGTCCTCGCCAGGCGGCGCCTGCTCAAGATAGGCGATCAACTTTGTCTCCCGGCGGCCGCGGGTGACGGTATCCAGGACAAGACCCGCGACAATCGAAAGCGACGCCAGCAGCATCAAGCCGGTGGAGAGAATCGCCGTCGGAATGCGTGGCACGATGCCTTGCTCGAAGTAGGTCACGAAGATCGGAATCGCGAGACCGACGGAGACGATCGCCAACAGAACGCCGAGCCCGGAGAAAAAGGCCAGCGGTCGCTCCGAACGGTAAAGGCCGACAATCGTGGTCAGGATGCGCAGACCATCGCGCCAGGTGTTGAGCTTCGATGTCGATCCTTGCGGGCGCGCATAATAGGGCGTTGGAAGCTCGGCCACTGCCAACTCGAGCTCGAGCGCGTGCACGGAAAGCTCGGTCTCGATCTCGAAGCCTCTCGACAGCACGGGAAAGGACTTCACGAACCGCCGCGAGAACACGCGGTAGCCGGAGAGAACGTCGCTGAAGGTCGCGTGGAAGGCGAAGGCGAAGAAGCCGGTC
>VAZM01000370.1:10285-13977 GCA_005883135.1 Alphaproteobacteria bacterium | reverse complement strand
CGTCCTCGTCTTCAAGTGAAAGCAGTGTCGGCGCCTTCTCTGGCGTGGCGCGACGTAATTCAATCGCAATGGTTCTACTATCGAATGTGCCGGTCGGCTTCCCCACCATGGCGTACACGAATGGCGCGAATGTGCGGAATGCGCGCACCTCGTTTTTATCGCCTACACACCGAAGCTGCATTCCTTTACGGCTGTAGCCTGAATTCATTGCGCCGAGCATGGCGCTCTTGTCCTCGGGCAGCATGTTATCGAGTTCATCGAGCAGAAATGTCGGCCTCGACGCATCGATAACGCGGAAGAATACCGGCGCTGTTAGTCCGTCGCACTCAAGAGGGCGGTTCACAAATCGCTTAAGGCGGCGAAGCGTTTCCGTCTTACCGCACTTAGCCGTCGCCGCTCGAATGCCCAGCCGTGGAGCAACTGGGAAAAGCTCGAAGACGTGGCTATAGACGCACCACAGGGCAATCGTATCAGCTTCGGTTTCCTTCATCGCGATGTGCGCCGTCATCGCCTTCGACATCTCATCGAGCAGCGCCGCCCCATGTACGGGTTCGGCCCACGGCTCGATGTCCTCGACTACAATCGCGGAGCCTTGAGATGATCGTGCTTCGCGAGCGGCCTCGACTTTGTCATCCAGTGTGCCGACGCGGATTCCTAGCGTCTCCGCCACCGGGACGCGCAGCCGGTCATATTCGGTGAAGTCTTTGCGGGCGAGCGCCTCCACTAAGGCTCTCTCATTCGGCGCTGGTGTGGTTTGCTTTTCAGCCGCCCGTTTCGCGAGCGCCTCGTTTGACTCCCTGTTGAATTTAACCAACCAAGCTTCGGCCTGCTGTGCGGTGTCCTCCTGGGCATGCTGTGGGCCTTCCGCTTTTTCACGGCGCATTTGTTCCCAAAGTTGTTTGGTGCTGACGCTCAATTAGTCCTCGCTCGCAATAAAAGTTTCACCTCTTCGACGGACCATGGGCGAGCGACCTCCGGCTTTAGCTTTTGCAGCCGGTCACCGATTTCGATCACTTGCTGGTTCCTGAGCTCTATTAGCCGCCGCTTCGTGTTTGATTCTTCGAGCGCCTTGGTGCCGCGCTCTCGCAAGTTAAACATCAAGGCTTCGACGGTCTTCTCTGCTGCGCTGTCACGGCTGCGGGCGCGCTCGAAATGAGCTACAAGCCCTTCAAGTGACATTTCCTCCCAGTTGTCGGGGATACGATCAGACGGGTTGCGCCAGTATGATGCTTCACTGAAGCGCGGCGCCTCGCCCTTGGCTTTGCGGACGTCAGCACTTCGGCAGGCTGCGCAAAAGCTCAGATTGGTGCAAGGAGCTACGCCGCATGTCGGGCAGCATGTCATGATGAACATCATGACGAAGATCTAGCCACGCGATGCATGATCGCGGTGACTGTTTCGGCAATGCTACTCCAGTCAGTGCCATCAATGAACGCTCGCTCGCGCCACCATCGACGCCAGTCGGCAGGGCATGTGCCGGTTGAATGCGTCACGGTGCCGCTCATCACGACATACCGCGCAATTCAGACAGCGCTCGGCTTGCGGGCCGCTATTCCGATTTCGGCTGCGGGCAAGCCATCAAGAATCGTATCGAGGATGTCGAAATCCACGAGGGTGGCGGCACCATTTTTTCGGAATAAGCCGGGATACTCCGCGGCCCATTCGTACAGGCCGGAACGACTCGTTCCACTATATTGGAGTGCCGCGGGGATCCTGCCGAATCTCGGCCGTTTCCGGTGCGCGGGGATGGGTTCGAATGACATCGACTGTCTCCGTCCGTACATTCACGGACGCAGACGTATCCCGTAAAAAGAGCGATTTGAGCGCTGGGAAAAACGAGTGGTTTTTTGCCTTTATCCCAGGGGGCACCTGGTACGGCGTTTCGTTGGCCTATTTCGGCCAGCCCATTCACGTACATTGGAAGGCGTAATATTCAAGTCTAGCGCAACACTGGCAAGAGTTGCTGTCAGGGTATTCTTCGTCGATCCGAAGCGCGCTTCCATGAAGCTTGCGATTTCCGTTACGGCTCGCACGAGTTGCGCATGAGAGAAGGGCTTGAGTCGTTCCGCCTGCTCATACGCTTCGGCCGCCGCGATCAGCTTTTTTGCCAATGCAGAGGATTTTTTGCGTGGTTGCCCTGCTTGTAGGCGATTGGCATCTGCTCGCAATTCCGCTGCTCGCTCAACGGGCAACCGCTCGGACAGGAGTTCGAAGCATTCTGCGATGGATGCCGTCACGCAGAATAGCTCCCTTATGGCAATCTGCTGGATTTCCTTATTAGTTACGCCGGGACGCAGAACCACCGGCGGGATCGCCCGGTGCTCGAAGACGTCGGTTGGGCGGTAGTTTCGATCTCGCTTGTGCTCCGACAGTTCGCGCCACACGCTGCGCTGATCTTCCAGTTGAAGCCTAAGCCGACAGCCTTGGCATACAGGCGACGTGCCTCAGGCTGGAGATAGGCGGGAAACTACGCTGGGAAGACGAACGCCTTATTTTCCCCGATGGCAGAGGGTCAGACATTAGCGCTGCACTGCCGCAGCGGCATCACCTTCGCCCCAGCGACGGCCGGCTTGGCGAGGTAAGCGCTCCAGGCTTCCATCAGCCGGCGGCGTTTTTCGAGCGCATCGCCGCGGCGATATGCCCGCTCGACTCGATCACCCGTCGCATGCGCTAAGGCGGCTTCGCAGGTTTCGCGCGGGAAATTTGTAGCTTCACCGGCCCAATCACGGAACGAGCTTCGGAAGCCGTGCACGGTAACCTCGCCGTGGCCAAGAGACTTCAACAGTTTCTGGAAAATACTTTCGCCAAGGCCGCCCTTGACGCCAGGGAACACATGCTCCCCTTGGCCCACGGGTCGGACTTCTTTCAGTATTTGCATACAACGGGGCGATAGCGGGACGCGGTGCTCGCGCCCGGACTTCGTTCGCTCACCCGGTATCCTCCACACGGCGCTGTCGAGGTCTAATTCCTTCCAGACTGCGCCGCGGACTTCGCCAGTTCGCGCGGCTGTCAGCATGGCAAATTCGAGAGCGCGTGCTGCGGTGCCGTCGATAGCGCGCAATTTCTCCATGAAGCATGGCACATCGCGCCACGGCATTGCGGCTAGATGCTTGACGCGGCGCTTGCGCGGCGCGGCCAGTAAATACTCCAGATGGCCGCTCCAACGCGCCGGATTATCGCCGGTGCGATATCCGGCGACCGTCGCCCAATCCAAGATCGCCTCAATCCGGCCGCGTAAACGAGCGCCGGTCTCCGGTGCGCTCTGCCATACGTTCTCCAGGGCTTTCACCACCATTGCGGTATCGATGGTGGAAACGGGCAGCGAGCCCAAGACCGAGAAAACATGTTTGGTGAGACTGCGTGGCCATTCCTGCGCGTGTTGCTGGCTGCGCCATTCGTCCCGATGCGCGGCTATGTACGCGTGCGCTGCAGCTTCAAACGTAGTTGACTTCATGCTCGCTGCAGCCGCAGTCGCACGCTGGGCGTTGCGGTGCTGTAACGGATCCACCCCGCGAAGACGTAGCGCGCAGTATTCCCGCGCCAGCTCGCGCGCATCCTTGAGGCCGAGGATGTTGAGACTGCCGAGACCCATATCTATTGCCCGGCCGCTGGTTGTGTAGCGAAAGATCCAAGAGCGATTGATCTGCTTGCTGTTGGTCTTGCTGGCCGACACCTGCAGAAAGAGGTTATTG
>VAZM01000370.1:3674-10250 GCA_005883135.1 Alphaproteobacteria bacterium | reverse complement strand
GACATGGGTATGGCCCTTCTTGTGTGGGTGCCCCACTGCGTACCCACGTTAGAAGGCCGGATAGTAGCGGACGGCGGCGGACGCGTCCAGACAAAAGAAACCGGGAAGCCCCGTCTTGAACGGCTTCCCGGATGGTCCTTGGACGTTAAATGGATGTTTTGGTTTAGAAGTCCATTCCGCCGCCCATTCCGCCGCCGCCCGGCGGCATGGCGGGCGCATGCTTCTTCGGTACCTCGGCGACCATTGCCTCGGTGGTGATGAGCAGGCCGGCGACCGAGGCCGCGTCCTGCAGCGCGGTGCGCACGACCTTGGTGGGATCGATGATCCCTTTCGATACCAGGTTGCCGTACTCGCCGCTCTGCGCGTCGAAGCCGAAGGCATACTGATCCTTTTCCAGGATCTTGCCGACGATCACCGAGCCGTCTTCGCCGGCGTTGATCGCGATCTGCCGCGCCGGCCATGAGAGCGCCTTGCGCACGATCTCGATCCCGGTCTTCTGGTCGTCGTTGTGGGTGCGCACCTTCTTGAGCACCTCGGTGGCGCGCAAGAGCGCAACGCCGCCGCCCGGCAGGATGCCTTCCTCGACCGCGGCGCGGGTCGCGTGCATCGCGTCATCGACGCGATCCTTGCGCTCCTTCACCTCGACCTCGGTCGCACCGCCGACGCGGATGACCGCCACGCCGCCGGCGAGCTTGGCGAGGCGCTCCTGCAGCTTCTCGCGGTCGTAGTCGGAGGTGGTCTCCTCGATCTGCGCCTTGATCTGAGTGATGCGGGCCTCGATGTCCGCCTTCTTGCCCGCGCCGCCGACGATCGTGGTGTTCTCCTTGTCGATGGTCACCTTCTTGGCGCGGCCCAGCATGTTCAGCGTGACGTTCTCGAGCTTGATGCCGAGATCCTCGGAGATCGCCTGGCCGCCGGTGAGGACCGCGATGTCCTGCAGCATGGCCTTGCGGCGGTCGCCGAAGCCGGGAGCCTTGACGGCGGCGACCTTGAGCCCGCCGCGCAGCTTGTTCACGACCAGGGTGGCCAAAGCCTCGCCCTCGACGTCTTCGGCGATGATGAGGAGCGGCTTACCCGTCTGCACCACCGACTCCAAGAGCGGAAGCAGCTCCTGCAGGCCCGAGAGCTTTTTCTCATTGATGAGGACGTAGGGGTCCTCCATCTCGACCCGCATCTTGTCGGCGTTGGTGACGAAGTACGGCGAGATGTAGCCGCGGTCGAACTGCATGCCTTCGACCACGTCGAGCTCGGTCTCGAGCGACTTTGCCTCTTCCACCGTGATCACGCCTTCGTTGCCGACCTTCTTCATCGCTTCGGCGAGGAAGCGACCGATCTCGGCGTCGCCGTTGGCGGAGATGGTGCCGACCTGGGCGATCTCCTCGTTCGAGGTGACCTTCTTCGAGTTCTTCTTGAGATCCTCAATGACGGCGTCGACCGCGAGATCGATGCCGCGTTTGAGATCCATCGGGTTCATACCGGCGGCGACCGACTTGGCACCTTCCTTGACGATCGAGGCGGCGAGCACGGTGGCGGTGGTGGTGCCGTCGCCGGCGATGTCGGAGGTCTTCGAGGCGACCTCGCGCACCATCTGCGCGCCCATGTTCTCGAACTTGTCCTCGAGCTCGATTTCCTTGGCGACGGTCACGCCGTCCTTGGTGACGCGCGGCGCGCCGAAGCTCTTGTCGAGCACGACGTTGCGGCCCTTGGGACCGAGCGTCACCTTCACCGCATTGTTGAGGATGTCGACCCCGCGCAGCATCTTGTCGCGCGCTTCGACCGAGAATTTGACTTCCTTGGCAGCCATAGCTGTTGTCTCCGAAATGATGTTCTAAGGGGCGAGCCGACGAATGGCGTCAGGCGGCCTTCTTGCGGGCGACGCCCTCTTCGATCACGCCCATGACGTCGCTCTCCTTCATGATGAGGAGCTCTTGGCCATCGATCTTGACCTCGGTGCCGGACCATTTGCCGAACAGCACCCGGTCGCCGACCTTGATGTCGATGGGGATCAGTTTGCCGGCCTCGTCGCGGCCGCCGGGGCCCACGGCGATGACCTCGCCCTGGGAGGGCTTCTCTTTGGCAGTATCGGGAATGATGATGCCGCCGGCGCTCTTCTCTTCGGCATCGATGCGCTTGACGACAACGCGGTCGTGAAGCGGACGAAATTTCATGGTGTCCTCCTAAGCTTCTGACAGGATTTGAGATTTGGCCACGTGCAGGACAGCAAAGGCGACCTTTGCCGCTTAGTCTAGGCGCGACATAGGGGCCCAACTCGAACCCGCAAGAGGCGTCCGGAAAAAATTTAGCACTCTTGTGGGCGGAGTGCCAAGGCAAATTTGGCAGTCCTGAGGGCGGAGTGCCAGCCCTCCCGGTTGGGGGCCTGCGGCGTTCAACTCAGGCGTCGCGGCGCGAAACTGCGGGCTTGTCAGCAGTCCTGACGCTATGCTGCTAACGCCTTGATTTTAGGAACTTTCTCCATTTTTTGCGCTTGTTTGTGTGGGAGGTGATGAAGAGACTCGGTGTCCGATTCGGAGGGCATCCATGGCAACTCAGCGACTTGGAACCAGAGAGTCCGCGTCCGGGGATTTTCGCCGCCAGCTCGACGGCTATGGCCTCACCACGGCGCAAATCCTCTACCGCCTCCCCGATCATCCCTCCCTGCTGCAGACCTATGTTTGGCAGGATTACGATTTGTGCCCGCGCTTTCCGGTGCTCAACCGCTTTCTGGCGTTTTGGCTGGAGAAGCTCGAGGGACCGCTTTACTCCGTCACGGTGGCCCACTCGCGGCTGATCAAGCCCGCGGAGCTGCGCGCGATCGGCGGCGAGTTCCGGTTGCACTGACGCCGCAGCGCCCCGGCCGGATCACCGGGCGCGCTCACGTCAGCACGCCGACGATCGCCCCCATCACGCAGGTCGCGATCGTCCCCGAGACGATCGACTTGAGGCCGAGCGAGAGCACGTCGTCACGCCGCTCGGGCGCCATGGTGGAAAGTCCCGCGATCATGATGCCGAGCGAGCCGAAATTGGCGAAGCCGCACATCGCGTAGAGCATGATCAGCCGCGAGCGCGGCTCGAGCGCCTCGGGCGGAAGCTTCGACAGTTCAACGTAGGCGATGAGCTCGTTGAGGATGGTCTTGATCCCCATCAAGCCCCCCGCGGTCGCCGCCTCGCTCCACGGAATGCCGAGCAGCCAGCACACCGGCGCCATCACATAGCCGAGCAGGCGTTGCAGTGTGATTGGCGCGCCCGCAACCTCGGGCAGGACGCCGGCGATGATCGCGTTGGCGAGGTGCACCAGCGCGACCAGCACGATCAACATGGCGCAGATGTTGAGCAGCAGTTCGAGGCCGGTGGCAGTGCCTCTGACGATCGCGTCCATGGTGCTCGACGCGACCTTCGCCTCGTCGAACGTCTCGCCGCCGGTGTGCTGCGCGCTCGTCTCCGGCACCATGATGAGGCTCACAAGGATGGCGGCGGGCGCGCCCATCACTGAGGCGATAACGAAATGCGCCGCCGCGTTCGGAACAACCGACCCGAGCAGAGTTGCGTAGAGCACCAGAACCGTGCCGGCGATGCCGGCCATGCCGCCGGTCATGACGATGAACAGCTCGCTGCGCGTAAGTCGTGCCAGATACGGGCGGATGAACAGTGGCGCTTCGACCATGCCGAGAAAGATATTCGCCGCGGTCGAGAGTCCGACCGCGCCGCCGACCTTGAGCGTGCGCTCGAGCACCCAGGAGAAGCCGCGCACGACCGGCGGCAGGATGCCCCAATGAAACAAGAGCGTGGTCAAGACGCTCATCACCAGCACGATCGGCAATGCCTGCAGGGCCAGCACGAATTCCGCGCCGGGCACCTTGAGCTCGAAGGGAAGTTGCCCGCCGCCGAGATAGCCGAACACGAACGCGGTGCCGGCCTTGCTTGCCGCCGAAATCGCATCGACCGCGTTATTGATCGCGCCGAAGGCGCGGGCGACGGCGGGCACCTTGAGCAGGACGACCGCGGTGACAAAGGTCACCAGCAGGGCGACCGCCGCCTGCATCCAGGCCACGGCGCGGCGATCTTCGCTGATGATCCAGGCAATGCCGAGCAGGGCGAAGACGCCGAATGCGGATTGAAGAGTTTGCATTGCCCCTTGGTCGAGCGCGGGCTCGCGGCAGCAAGCCGGCTCCGGCGTTGGCCGCGGGGCGCCTGCACGCCCCACCGCCAGTTGCATCAGCCGGCAAAATGCGCCACGCCTGCCCGCGGGTCAACGGAGGCCGCCAATGACGCGCATTCGCTTCGAATTCGGCGCGCTGACGCTCGATGCCGAACTCTTCGACACGCCGACGGCACAAGCCATCGCCGCAGCGCTGCCGATCTCGTCATCGGCGCTGACCTGGGGTGAAGAGGTTTACTTCGAGGTGCCGGTCAACGCCGCTCGCGAGAAGGATGCGCGCGCCGTGGTCACCCCCGGGGAGATCGCCTATTGGCCCGATGGTCACGCCATTGCGCTGGGCTTCGGCCGCACCCCGATCAGCCGCGGCGACGAGACGCGGCTCGCCAGCCCATGCAACATCTTCGGCAAGGTGATCGGCGACGTGAAGACGCTGGCAAGGTGAGGGCAGGGACGAAGGTCACCGTCAAGCAAATCGATTAGCGCGTTGGGGGAGCCGAGGCGCGGTGCGGGCTCAAATCACCCCCGCCCGACGAACGGCATCAGGTTGGCCATCACCGTCAAAAACAACACATTGGTGTCGAGGGGGAGATTGACGATATAGACGACGGCGCGGCCCACGTCGTCGGCGTTCATGCGCGGCTCGATCGCCATGCGCCCGTCCGCTTGCATCACGCCTTGGCCTTGCACCATGCGCTCCGTCAGCGGAGTTGCGGCATTGCCGATGTCGATCTGGCTGCAGGTGATGTTGTAGTCGCGGCAGTCGAGCGACGTCGATTTGGTGAGTCCCGTCACCGCGTGCTTGGTTGCGGTATAGGCGACCGAGCGCGGGCGCGGGGCATGCGCGGAGATCGACCCGTTGTTGATGATGCGGCCGCCGCGCGGGTCCTGCGCCTTCATGACCCTGATCGCTTCCTGCGTGCACAAGAACATGCCGGTGAGATTGGTATCGACGACCTGCTTCCAGGTCTCGTAGGGCAGGTCCTCGAGCGGCACCGCCGGAGCGCCGATCCCGGCATTGTTGAAGAGGACGTCGAGACGGCCGAACGTATCCTTGGCCTTGGCGAACAGCGCCTTGATCGCCGCCGGATCGCTCACGTCGGTCGCCACGACGAGCGCTTTGGCGCCCGTCGATTTGCCCGCGCTCGCCGTTTCCTCCAGTTTGTCCTTGCGCCGACCCGCCAACACGGTGGCGTAGCCTTCCTTCATCAGCGCCAGCGCCACCGCCTTGCCGATGCCGGTCCCTGCGCCGGTGACCAGCGCGACCTTTTGCAACTCAGCCATTGTTCGACCCTCCGCAAATCAGGCCATTATCGTCATGGCCTATGCGTGGAGGCAATGCGGCTAGTGCCCGGTTTTCAAGTTCGTGATACAGCGCGGCACCTTCGGGCACGAACTTCGAAAACCAAAGGGCACTAGTGTCCCGATTCCGAAGTTCGCATCATTGCGCTGCAGCCTCGTTTGCGAACTTCGGAATCGAAGGACACTATCAACTTATTGATCTAGTGTGGCTTTGGTTCAGAAGTCCGCATTTCGGACCCGCTGCAAGAATGATGCGGACTTCTGAACCGCCACACTAGCGACTCTATGATTCTAGTGCCGCTTTTTCGATTTGAAATTCCTAACGCGGACTCGCGGCACATGATGCAGGAATTTCAAATCGGCGGCACTAGGACGTTCAGCGGATGTTCTTGTAGGGCGGGCGCGGGATGCCGGCGTGCGCCGCGCGCAGTGCCGCCGACCAGCGCTCCCGCAGGTCGTGGAAATATGGCTCCCCGGGCTCTATCCGGAAGTTGAGTTCTGCGTCGCAGACGTCGCGCCGCGCGATCAACACGTCGATCGGCAGGCCGACGCTGAGGTTTGAGCGCATGGTCGAATCGACGGAGACCAGGCCCACTTTGAGGGCATCATAGAGGTCGATGTCGTAGGTGATGGCGCGATCGAGCACCGGCTTGCCGTATTTGTGCTCGCCGATCTGCAGATACGGCGTGTCCTGCGTGCATTCGATGAAATTGCCGGCGGCGTAGAGCATGAACAAGCGCGGCCGCTCGCCCTTGATCTGCCCGCCCAGCAGGAACGAGACGTCGAAAGTCACCTCCGAAGCCTGGAGTGCCTCGCCCTCGATCTTGTGCAGTTGGCGGATGATGTGGCCGACGCGCTGCGCCGCCTGAAACATGGTCGGTGCGTTCATCAGCGTCTCGGTTTCGCCGGTCTCGGGGTTTTCCCAGCCCTCGCGCAGAATGCTGACCACCGACTGACTGATGGAGAGGTTGCCGGCTGAGGCGATCGCCATGATGCGCTGGCCCGGCCGGATCAAGACATGCAGCTTGCGGAAGGTCGAAATGTTATCGACGCCGGCGTTGGTGCGGGTGTCGGCGAACATGACGAGACCGTCACGCACCAGGATGCCACAGCAATACGTC
>VAZM01000370.1:0-3657 GCA_005883135.1 Alphaproteobacteria bacterium | reverse complement strand
AGCGCTCCCCTCAGGCGGTCCGGGCCCTATATACCGATGCGGGCGGCCAAGCGGCAATCTTTCCTCAATTCTGGATCTGCTGCGCCGCCTGGTCGACACGGACCTTAACCGAAATGACCTCGCCGGCCCCGCTGGGGCGGGTCCCGCGCAAGGGCGCCGCGCTCAAAGCATCGAGCCCGACGGCGACTCTCACGTGGGCTTCCGTGGCACAGAGCCCGTTGGCGGCATCGAAGGCGACCCAACCGAGCTCCGGCAAGAAGGCTTCCGCCCAGGCGTGGCCGCTCTCTTGCTCGCTGGCGCCTTCGTGGTGGACGTAGCCGCCGATATAGCGCGCAGGGATGCCCAAACTACGCGCGGCGGCGATGAAGATGTGCGCGAAGTCCTGCACCGTGCCGCGTTTGCCCACGAACGCCTCGGCGGCCGCGAGTGCGCTACGGCGGGGAGCGGTCTCGTGAATCATCTCCTCGTGCAGCCGCCGCAGCATGCGGTGCAGGAGGTCGAGCGCGCTGGTGTGCGCCGCGTCACGGCTTGCGGCGGCGAGGGCGGCGATGTTTGCATCGGCGGTGGTGAGTGCGGTCTCGCGCAGATAGAGGCTCGGCGGAAAACGTTCCACTGCGCCGCGCACGATTCCCTGCGTATCGCGGGTCTCGACCTCGCCTTCCACCGCGATGGCAAGTTCGTTCAACGGGCCGTCGGCGGTGAACACATGGGTGATGTTGCCGAAGGCATCCTGATGCTGGTCGAGCCGGCAGTCGGTGGAGACGTCGATGCGCCAGCGCGCCACGTACTGGCCGTCGTGGTTGCGCGGGGTCAGCCGCAGCATTTGAATGACGCTCGCAGCGGGCGTCTCGTAGCAATAGCTCGTGAGGTGCGAGATGTGGATGCGCATGCGCGAACAAACGAGAACCGCTGAGGCCGAGCATACTCGGCGGAACGGGCGAGGCCCACTCCAGTCTCGCGTCGCGACGCCTCGCCTCGCAGCAACTTTGTGCCGTCGTGGCGGCGCCCCGCGCTCTTACATCAGATACTGGTCGCTGATCGCGACGCCGAGGCGATTGTTGTCATCGATGAATTGACTGATGAATTCGTGCATTCCCTGCTGGAAAATCTCCTCCATGCGGCTGTTCTCGAGCCGCGCCCGCACGGCGCGGGCGTGGCGCTGGGCCGATCCCTGGCGGCCATAGGCGCGCGCGATATGGTCCAAATAGACCACGAGGTTCTCGTAGCAGCTCGCCAGCGAGCGCGGCATTTCATCGCGTAAGATCAAGAGGTCGGCGATCAGCCAAGGCTTCACGCTCTCGCGATAAACCCAATGATAGGCCGTCAGCGCCGATACCGAGCGCAGAATCGCCGACCATTGGAAATAATCGAGCGGCCCGCCGACGCGCTCATGCGCCGGCAGCAGCATGTGATACTTCACGTCGAGGATACGCGCCGTATTGTCGGCGCGCTCGATGAAGACGCCGAGGCGGGAGAACCAGTAGGCGTCGTTGCGCAGCATGGTGCGGTAGGCGGAGCCGTCGAAGCGCAGCGAGGATTCCTGCACCCAGCGCAGGAAGCGCATGAATTCCTCGCGCGACGTCGAGCCGTTGCCGAAGCGTTTGAGCTCGAGCCACGTGCCGTTGATGGCGTCCCACATTTCCACCGTGAGGGCGGTGCGCACGGCACGTGCGTTGGTCCGCGCGAGCTCGAAGCAGTTGCGGATGGAGGATGGGTTGGCGGTGGAAAAGCAGAGAAAGTCCGTGACCGCCTCCTCGTTCGCCTCCGGATAGGTGGCGGCGAAGGCGTGCGCACAGCCGGCGGTCGCGACCGCCGATTCCCATTCGTTGGACGAACCGACATAGGCGAGCGGGAGCGTGGTGAGGCGCTGCGTCACCTCGAGGATGCGCGCGAGATACTCCGCGCGTTCCACGTAACGCGCCAGCCAATAGAGATTGTCGGCGGTGCGCGAGAGCATCTTTCTATCTGGAACGCCGCCTCATCGATCCAAGACCCAGGTGTCCTTCGTTCCGCCGCCCTGGCTGGAGTTGACCACGAGCGATCCTCTCTTCAGCGCCACACGGGTGAGGCCGCCTGGCACGATGCGGATGCGATCGCGCCCGGTAAGCACGAACGGGCGCAGATCGACATGGCGGGGCGCCACTCCCTCGTCGACGCAGGTGGGGCAGGTTGACAGCGCGAGCGTCGGCTGGGCGACGAAATTTTTTGGATTGGATTTGAGCTTGGCGCGGAACGTTGCGAGCGTCGCCTTGTCAGCCATCGGGCCGATCAACATGCCGTACCCGCCCGAACCATGCACCTCCTTGACCACGAGCTCACCGAGATTGTCGAGCACATACGTCAGGTGCTCGGCTTCGCGGCAGCGCCAGGTGGGCACGTTGCGCAGGATCGGCTCCTCGCCCAAGTAGAACCTTACGATCGCCGGCATGTAGCTGTAGACCGCCTTGTCGTCGGCGATCCCGGTCCCGACCGCATTCGCCAGCGTGACGTTCCCGGCCTGGTAGACCGACATCAGCCCCGGCACTCCGAGCACGGAATCCGCGCGGAATGCCAGCGGATCGAGAAAATCATCGTCGATCCGGCGATAGATCACGTCGACGCGTTTGGGCCCTTGCGTCGTGCGCATGAACACGAGGTCGTCCTTCACGAACAGGTCGCGGCCCTCGACCAGTTCGACGCCGAGCTTGTCGGCAAGGAACGAATGCTCGTAGTAGGCGGAATTGTAGACGCCCGGCGTAAGCAGCACGACCGTCGGGTCGGCACTGGCGGTGGCAGGCGCCACCGATTTCAAGGTTGCCAGCAGCTCGTCCGGATAGTTCTCCACTGGAGCCACCCGGTGGCGGGCGAAGAGTTCCGGGAACAGGCGCAGCATGATTTCCCGGTTCTCCAGCATGTAGGAGACGCCGGAGGGAGTGCGCGCGTTGTCCTCGAGCACGTAGAAGCTCTCGGCGTCGACGCGAACGATGTCGATGCCGCCGATATGAACGTAGATGTCGTGCGGCACCTTTTGGCCGTTCATTTCCGGCCGGAACACCGGATTTTGGAACACCAGTTCTTCCGGCACCACGCCGGCCTTGAGAATCTCGCGTCGGGTGTAGACGTCACCGAGGTAGAGATTGATGGCTTTGACGCGCTGTTCGAGCCCGGCGCGCAGAATGTCCCACTCGGCGGCGGCAAGGATGCGCGGCAGCACGTCGAACGGAATGAGCCGCTCCTGCGCGTCCGCCTCGCCGTACACCGCAAAGGTAATGCCGATGCGGCGGAAGAGCACCTCCGCCTCGCGCCGCCGGTAGTCCAGCGCATCGGAGGGTATATCGGAGAGCCAGCGAAACAGTTCGTTGTAGGCAGGCCGCAGGGTGCCGTCGGCGCCTTTCATCTCGTCGAACGCGGCCAACATGGGTATTCCCCAGCTCGTGCGCTCATCGCCGGCGCCTGCACGATCCTAGCTGCAAGCCGCGCGCCAACCAAAGGGGGTTATCCGCTGGGCGCGGACAATGCCGTCCTGCCCAGCTTTTGGGCGGCGGCCGATGAAGAAATGACGCCGCAGGTCACGCGGCGTCTTGCTGGGCGGTTACCGCGCCAACACCCGCTCGAGACATTCGGCCGCCGGCTGCGGTGTCGCGTAAAACCGGCTCATGAGCGCGCGCGATGCTCGCG
>VAZM01000369.1 GCA_005883135.1 Alphaproteobacteria bacterium | reverse complement strand
TCGTTCGCCGCGGTTTCGTCCTTGAGCGAGCCGGGATGCGGCATGGCGATGACGTTGTAGCCGGAATCAACGAAGTGCACTTCGCCGGTAACGCCGGTGGAGAGGTCGGAGAGAAGATAGAGCGCGGCGCCGCCGATCTCGTCCAACGTCACGCCGCGACGCAGCGGCGAATGGCGTTGCTGGAAGGCGAACATCTGCCGCGCATCGGTGATGCCCGCGCCCGCCAGCGTGCGGATCGGTCCAGCCGAGATGGCATTGACGCGAATAGCGCTCGAGCCGAACTCGACCGCCAGATAGCGCACCGACGCTTCGAGCGCAGCTTTGGCGACCCCCATGACATTGTAGTTCGGCATCGCACGCTGGCCACCGTTGTAGGTAAGCGTCAGCATCGCGCCCCCCGCCGACATCAGGGCGGCCGCGCGCTTCGCCACTTCGGTGAAGGAGAAGCAGGAGATAATCATGGTACGCACGAAGTTCTCGCGCGTGGTGTCGGCGTAGCGACCCCGGAGCTCGTTCTTGTCGGAAAAGGCGATGGCATGGACGAGGAAGTCGAGCGAACCCCACTTCTCCGCGATGGCAGCGAAGGTGGCCTCGACCGAGGCGGGCCGCTCGACGTCACATGGCAGCAGCAGGGAGGCACCTACCGATTCCGCCAACGGCCGCACACGCCGGCCGAGCGCCTCGCCCTGATAAGTGAAGGCAAGCGTCGCGCCCTGCGCCGCCAGCGTCCGGGCAATGCCCCAGGCAATCGAGTGGTCGTTGGCGACCCCCATCACCAGCCCGCGCTTGCCTTGCATCAACTGCGTCATCGCGTTCAAGCCCACCACCTTGCCGTCCGCAATCCGCCGGCGGAAGTCGCCAGCCCCTTTCGTCGCGCGCTCACACCTCGAGGCGCTTGAGCACCACCGAGGCGTTGGTGCCGCCGAAGCCGAACGAATTTGAGAGCACGCACCCGAGCCTCACGTCGTCGCGCCGCTCGCGCACGATCGGCACGTCTGCGAAAGCCGGATCGAGCTTGTCGATGTTGGCACTTTCACATATGAAGCCGTTGTTCATCATCAATAGGGAATAGATCGCTTCCTGCGCGCCGGCGGCTCCGAGCGAATGGCCGGTGAGCGATTTCGTCGCGGAGATCGGCGGGCAGCGCTCGCCGAAGACCTCGCGAATCGCCTCGATCTCCTTGCCATCCCCGATCGGGGTCGAGGTTGCGTGTGGATTGATGTAATCGACGGGCGCCTTTACGCCGTTGAGCGCCATGCGCATGCAACGCACCGCGCCCTCTCCCGAGGGCGCCACCATATCGAATCCGTCTGAGGTGGCGCCATAGCCGGCGACCTCGCCGTAGATACGCCCGCCGCGCGTCTTGGCATGTTCGAGTTCCTCCAGCACCAGCACGCCGGCGCCGCCGGCGATGACGAATCCGTCGCGGTCGACATCGTAGGCGCGCGAGGCCTTCTCCGGCGTCTGATTGAAGCTCGAGGACATGGCCCCCATGGCATCGAACAGCACGGAGAGCGTCCAATCGAGTTCCTCGCAGCCGCCAGCGAAGATGATGTCTTGCTTGCCTGACTGGATCACCTCCGCGGCGTTGCCGATGCAATGATTCGAGGTCGCGCACGCCGACGAGATCGAATAATTGACACCCTTGATCTTGAACCAGGTGGCGAGCGTCGCCGATGCAGTCGACGACATCGCCTTGGGCACTGCGAAGGGACCGACCCGCTTGGGACTCTTGTTGCGGGCGGTGTCGGCCGCCTCGACAACGGCGCGGGTCGACGGCCCGCCCGAACCCATGATGATGCCGGTTCTCTCGTGTGAGATTTCATCCTCCTCGAGACCGGCATCGCGGATCGCCTGCTGCATGGCCACGTGGTTCCAGGCCGCGCCGCCGCCGAGGAAGCGCATGGCGCGACGATCGATTGCTTCTTCGGCATTGAGCGTCGGCGCGCCGTGCACCTGGCAACGAAAGCCAAGCTCGGCGTATTTGTCGGCGCGCGAAATTCCCGACTTCGCCTCGCGCAGGCTTGCCAGCACTTCCTGGGTGTTGTTGCCGATGGACGAGACGATGCCCATCCCGGTGACGACGACCCGTCTCATGAACGCCTCGTCCGCATCTCGACCCGCACAGCGAGCGCAACCGCCGTCTTCAACCGCCGCTCGGCTGCATCACCTCGTCGCGGAACAGTCCGACCTTCAGGTCTATGGCGCGATAGATGATCGACCCGTCGGCCGAGAGCCAGCCGTCGGCGATGCCAAGCACGAGCTTGCTGCGCATGACCCGCTTGATGTCGATGCCGTAGACCACCTTCTTGACCGTGGGCAGGACCTGGCCGGAGAATTTCAGCTCGCCGAGCCCAAGCGCGCGTCCCTTGCCAGGCGCGCCGAGCCAACCCAAGAAGAAGCCCAGCAACTGCCACAGCGCATCGAGGCCGAGGCAGCCGGGCATGACCGGATCGCCTTTGAAATGGCAGGGAAAGAACCACAGGTCAGGCTTGAGCTCGAGCACGGCGCGAACCAAGCCCTTGCCGTATTCGCCGCCGGCTTCCGCGATCTCGGAGATGCGATCGAACATGAGCATGGGCGGCAGCGGGAGCTGCGCATTGCCGGCGCCGAACAGCTCGCCGCGCGCGCAGGCCAATAGGTCATCGTATCCGAAGCTGCTGCGCCGGTTCGCCATTCGCGTCGTGTCCGTGGCCGCCTGGTAAATACCCAAAGCGGGGAACTCCTAACATAGGCGGCGCGGGGGGCAAAGCCAGCTACCCGGCCGGAAAAGCCAGCCATTCTGCCGAATGCCCGGCCAGATTAGAATTGCCCCAGTGTCGCTGGGAGGGAGTTGCACCTTCGGCAGCATATGTTACAAATGCAACAATCGTTCCAGTGCCCTAAGGCTCAAGCCGTGTCCACGCCCCTCTCGCGCACCATCGTCTTTACCAACACGGTCCAGGGGGCAGAGCATTCGGCGAGTCCGTCCCCGCGCGCCACCCTGACGGGCTGCCCGTGGCGCGATGTGAAATCCATGCTCCGCGACGTGGGCTTGCGTCCGACCCGCCAGCGAATGGCACTCGGCTGGATCCTATTCGGCAAGGGCGATCGCCACGTCACCGCCGAGATCCTTTATGAGGAGGCGGTCAAGGCCAAAGTTCCGGTGTCACTTGCCACCGTTTATAACACGTTGCATCAGTTCACTGACGTGGGACTGTTGCGCCAAGTCGCCGTCGACGGCTCGAAGACCTATTTTGATACCAACGTCTCGCAGCACCACCACTTCTTCATCGAGGGCGAGAACGATCTGCTCGACATCCCCGACGCCGACGTGGTCGTCGGCAGGACGCCCATTCCGCCTGAGGGCTACGAGATTGCGCGTGTGGATGTGGTAGTTCGGCTGCGACGCAAGGCGCGCTGAGCGGTTCTTCCGCCGGTTTCATGTGGCCGGGACCGTTTTCCCGGTCGCATTTTTTCTCGGCTACTCCACCTTCTCGTTGGGATAGACTCCCCAGAGCTGCTCCTGCAGCGTCCAGCCATCGAAGCCTGGTCCGACGATGCGGCACCAGCTGCCGGTGCATCGTTTGATCCCGGCCAGCACCCCGGCCTGCAATCGCGCGATGACGGGGGCATTGCTGTCGCCCTTGTCGTAAAGCGGCACGAGCTCTTTCTTGTCCTTGGGCGTGACCACCGCCGTGCGCCGCCCCGACAGCAATGAGTGGTAGACCCAGCCTTCCGACCCTTCCCAATCCCGGATGCGCCGCCAATTGTCGGATTCGGCGGTAATTTCCACCGGCAACCCGGCCCGGGTATAGACGAACATCACCTCGTTGTCGCGCGTGGGACCACCGCGCACATTGACGCGATCGGGCTTGAGACTCACGAACCGGGGCATTGGCAAGCCGCTCTTGGGGCCAATCAGCTCCCCTGCGGCTGCATGCGACGCGACATACGCCCCAGCCAGCACTGCGAGAGCCGCTGCACATGCATACCGAGCGATCTGCGAATTGCGCGTCGAATTCATGGCTCCACGGCGGCGGAAACATCGACGCGGCGATCGGCTCGCGCAAGCGGCCACGATCGCAACGGGCCTTTGTCTTCACACCTGCATCTGTTACAGAGAGATACCTCACCCGCGTCGAAAACGACGCCAGTGTCGAGGACGGCGGTTAAGGAGACCTGAACGAACGCGAGGCTTTGCTCGTTCGCGGGGCAGCGAAGTGGCGAAGGTCCAAACCATGGCGCACCGCAAAAGACCGCTGGTCGTCGTCACCCGCAAGCTCCCAGACAGCATCGAGACGCGCATGCGAGAGCTGTTCGACACACAGCTCAACCTCGATGACAAGCCCATGAGCCCGGCCGAGCTCGCCGACACCGTGAAGAACGCCGATGTGTTGGTACCCACGGTAACCGACCGCATCGATGCGTCCGTACTGAGCAAGGCTGGAGATAAACTCAAGCTGATCGCCAATTACGGCAACGGCGTCGACCATATCGATGTGGCGACCGCGCTCAGCCGCGGCATCACCGTGACCAACACGCCGGGAGTTCTCACCGAGGACACCGCCGACATGACCATGGCGCTCATCCTCGCCGTGCCACGCCGTCTTGCCGAGGGCGCCGCCGTGCTGAGCGAAGACAAACCGTGGCCGGGCTGGTCGCCCACCTGGATGCTCGGTCACCGCATCTGGGGCAAGCGGCTCGGCATCATCGGCATGGGGCGGATCGGCCAGGCCGTGGCGCGCCGTGCTCGCGCATTCGGGCTGCAGATCCACTACCACAACCGCCGCCGCGTTCCGGCCAGGATCGAGGAGGAGCTGACCGCGACGTATTGGGAGAGCCTCGATCAGATGCTCGCCCGCATGGACATCATTTCGGTCAACTGTCCGCACACGCCGGCGACCTTTCATTTGCTGTCGGCGCGGCGGCTCAAGCTCATCCGGCCGCAGGCCTATATCGTCAACACCGCGCGTGGGGAGGTGATCGACGAGAACGCGTTGGTGCGCCTGATCGCCTCGGGCGACATCGCCGGCGCCGGCCTCGACGTTTTCGAGCACGAGCCCGCGGTCAATCCGAAGCTGGTCAAGCTCGCGCGCATCGGCAAGGTCGTGCTGTTGCCGCATATGGGCTCGGCAACCCTCGAAGGCCGCATCGACATGGGAGAAAAGGTGATCGTCAATATCAAGACTTTTCTGGATGGGCATCGCCCTCCCGACCGCGTGCTGCCGTCCATGCTGTGAGGGTGAGTTCGCAGGTTTCTTCCTCTGGGTCCCTGCTGTGGGACGGCTCGATTTGCGCTAGGGTAAGGCAAAAGCCAATTTAGGGAGAGCGCTCGATGCGTGCTTCGCTCGTCGCCGTCATGGCCGCCTTGGCAGCGACCACGCCCGTTGTTGCCGCAACGCTTACGCCGAACGAGATCCAAACGACCTTCTTCACCGGTCAACCGTTCACGGCGTCCGCCACCAACGTCAAATACAAGATGGTATTCAGCGCCGACGGCAAGATGACGCGCGAGACGGTCGGTGCTGGGGGCTCAAAGAGCGAAGGCACCTGGAAGCTGAGCAAGGACGGTTTCTGCACGACGTGGAAAGGGTCCAAGCCCAATTGCTACCGCCTTTTCACCGCCGGCGATAACAAGTGGTCGGTGATGAAAGGGACCACCGCGGTCGCGACCTGGACGAAGTGAGCCCGGCGATCAGGAAACGAGCTATGGGCGCCGGTTGCCAACGCCTGCGGGCCAATCGTCCGGCCCATCCCGCAACAGGTCAAGCGTGAAGCGAGAGATCCTTAATCGTGGGATGCTCGCCCGAGAGCGGATTGGAAGGGTCCCACCCATAATGAAGCGTTTCGAAGCGCATGGCACCGGCGTCGAACATGAGAAGCCGTCCGACCAGTCCTTCGCCGAAGCCGACGATCTCACGGATCACTTCGAGCGCCATGAGTGAGCCGAGCACTCCGGTGAGCGCGCCGAGAATGCCGGCTTCGGCGCAAGCGGGAACGCTGCCCGGCGGCGGCGGTTCGGGGAAGAGACAGCGATAGGTCGGGTTTGGCGTTCCGGCTGCGTTACGCTCATGGGCGCGAATGGTCGTGAGCGTGCCATCAAACACGCCAACGGCGGCGGTGACGAGCGGCTTCTTGGCAAAGAAACAGGCATCCGACACCAAGTAGCGCGTGGCAAAATTATCCGAGCCGTCGGCAACGATGTCATAGCGGCCGATGAGCGCGAGCGCATTCGCTGCGACAAGTCGCGCGGCATGCGTCTCGACCTTCACATGCGGGTTGAGGCGGTGGATTGCGGCGGCAGCACTCTCCACCTTGGCCCCGCCAATCTCCGCCGTCGCGTGGATCACCTGGCGCTGCAGGTTCGAGAGTGCGACCGCGTCATCATCGATGATACCGAGGGTGCCGACCCCCGCTGCAGCCAGGTAAAGCAGCGCCGGTGCGCCCAGCCCGCCGGCGCCGACAACCAGCATGCGCGCTGCCTTGAGCGCGGCCTGACCCGGACCGCCGACCTCGTGCAGCACGATGTGGCGAGCATAGCGTTCAAGCTCCTCCGGACTGAGCATCGACGGCTCCTCGACGTTGGCCGCCA
>VAZM01000368.1 GCA_005883135.1 Alphaproteobacteria bacterium | reverse complement strand
GGCAGGCTGGTGCTCGACCTCGTCAACTGGGTGCGTCAGCAGGAAGGGCGTCCGATCGCCTATTCGCTGTTCGGCCACTCGGCAGGAGGCCAGTTTGTCGATCGCCTCGCCGCCTTCGTGCCGACCGAGGCACGGCACATCGTGGTGGCAAATGCGGGAAGCTACGTGTTCCCGAGCCTCGACATCGACGCGCCCTTCGGGTTGGGAAAGGTCTATTCGGGACCGGAGGGCGAGGCGGCGCTACGGCGATATCTGCAACAGCCGCTGACGATCTATCTCGGGGAAGGCGATACACGCGACGACGAGCGTAACGATTATCCCGAGGCGCTGGCCCAAGGGGCGTCGCGCTACCAGCGCGGGCGCAATGTGTTCGATGCAGGGAAGACCCTGGCGCAGACGCGCGATTGGCCTTTCAACTGGCGGCTGGTCGAGCTGCCCGGCGTCGGACACAACGCGCGCAAGATGCTCGCCGCGCCGCAGGCATCGGAGGCGTTGGCGCCATAGAAAGGCCGAACGGCATTTTGCCGCCGATCACGTGCGCGGCGGCGGACCTTCGTATTCGCGCACGCGCAGCTTGCGCACGGTCAGCTCGTCGACTTCGAGCGCCTCAAACCGCGCGCGCTTGACCGTCACTCGGCCAAGTGCGAGCCGGCCGATGGCCAGCGCCCCCACCGCTATGGCCCCGAACGCGGCCGCTCCCAGCGCAAGCGCGATTATGCTGGCGGCGGGAATGGCTTGGGCACGGCGGATTTGCGCCCGGCCGATGATGTCACGCGGCATGCATGGTCTCCGTCGTCCCCGGCGGCTCTCTCGCCTCGTGTGGCGGGCGTGAGGATTGCGCCTGCCGGCCGCGCTTGCATACCGGATGTCGGGCAGACAAACCACAATCCCTCAGCGCCGGACATACCGGATTGTGCCGAACAAGTTTTCTCTGGCAGTATTGTCCGGATCCCGGGTCGCAGCACGGCGTAACCAATAAGCGGCGGAGCGGCCCTGGTGGTCTCGGGAGGTACGACCATGGCGCAGCTGCACGTCCTCATGGGCGCGGATACGGTCCGCGTGCGTCCGGCGATCCGCCGCATCGGGCTTGCCGACCTCAAAGACGCGCTGGCGCGCGGGCTTGCCGATTTTTCCGCCATACCGACCCACGCGGTATTCCTGTGCCTGATCTATCCCATCGTCGGCCTCGTGCTCGCGCGGGCGATCCTCGGCTACGCCCTCTTGCCGCTCCTCTTTCCGCTTGCTGCCGGCTTCGCGCTGGTCGGGCCCTTCGCGGCCATCGGCTTCTACGAGCTGAGCCGGCGGCGCGAGCATGGCGTCGATATTTCCTGGGAGGATGCTTTCGACGTGCTGCACTCGCCCTCGCGCGACGCCATTGCCGCGCTCGGGGTTCTGCTGCTCGTCATCTTTGCGATCTGGATCGCCGTCGCCCAGGCGATCTACGTCGCCAATTTCGGTTACCAGCCGGCGGCCTCAATCCCGCATTTCGTCCGCCAGGTCTTCACCACGCCGGAAGGCTGGATGTTGATCATCGTCGGCAATTTCGTGGGCTTCCTGTTCGCCGCCACGGTCTTGGTCATCAGTGTCGTGGCCTTTCCGCTGCTGGTCGACCGCGAGGTGGGCGCGGTCGAGGCGGTGCTGACCTCGGCACGCGCTTTCGCCGCCAACCCGGTCATGATGGCAATCTGGGGTTTGATCGTCGCCGCCTTGCTGGTGATAGGCTCGTTGCCGTTCTTCTTCGGGCTGGCCGTGGTGGTGCCGGTGCTCGGACACTCCACCTGGCACCTCTATCGCAAGGTGGTGGAGCCCGACCTGAGTCCGCGGCCGGACCATCCGCGTCCGCAGCACAAGCGCCGCTATGCGGCGCAGTTTCCGGCCGCGCTGTTCGCAGGAGAGGACAAGGAACCGCCCGCACGGCCCTAGCCTGCGCGTGCGTGCGGGCATTCGCACCGCCGCTCAAGCGGCAAGGCGGCTCGCGGACAATTCGCAAATCTCGGTCGCCGGCTGTGGCAGCGCGCCACCCGGCTCCAGCTCGTAGCCGACCGCGCGCAGCGTCCCGCTGGCCGCGCACATCTCGACCGCCATGCGCGTGAACGGATTGAGCACGGGCGGCCGCACCCAGGCGAAATCGCATTCGCCGAACGGCTGCGGCCATGACGAGAGCGCCTCGCGGCGGACGCGGCTGTTTGCGGTCGCCTCCTCAGGCGAGCTCTTGAGCAATCGCCTCGCACACACCCGCGCTTCCCAAGGGGCCTTGCTGTGCAGCCAATCGTTGGCCGTCGAGGTGTCCTCGATCCGGCTGGCAAAATCTTCCTCCGTCCGCTCGATCACGCAGCGCTCGCCGCGCTCGCATCCGATCAGCGTGAAGATCACCGGCCGCGCGACCGGCACGGTCTCGAGCTGGTGCTTGGCCTCGCCGAAATGTCGGCAGCTCTCGAACACCTCGCGCAGCAGATGGTCGGGCGGGCGGAAGCGGATCGGCCAGGTGCATAGCGCGTTCGCGGCGAGGTCGTAGGGCCGCAGCCACGGCTTGCGGGTGCGGCGCCAAAGCGGTGCCTGGTTGATGGCGGCCGCGAAACGGCCCGCCGCACAGGCGGTCAGCGTGCCCGCGTAGCCGGGCCAGGTGACGTTGGTGAACTCGCCGGCGGCGCCGCGCATGCGGGCGATCTCGACGTGACGGCCGAGCCCCGGGAAGGGCCAGTCGAGCGTGCGGGCGAGCCAGGGCACGCCGTCCTCCTCGCGTGCGACTGTGCTGCAACCCCACTGATACGTGCCGTTGAGAAACCAGATGCCGGGAAAGTGGAGTGTGGCGGCGATCGCTTCGAGCTCGGCGATGTATGGCGAATACGAGCGCTGGAGCCAACGGCGCGTCAACGCATCCATCGCAGGAAGCAGCACGCGCGCGGGGCGCGGCAGCCAGGTCACGCAATCGTCCCGCAGCGCGCGTGCCCGTATGCACGCGTCGAGGGCATGGCGAACGGGCCCGCCTTCGCGCACGTCGACGACGGGGATGCAAACCAGCTTGGTCATCCGAAAATACTTACGATAGTTCTCCGCGCCGAGCCATATCCGGCGCGTCGCATGGGCGCCGCCCCGCGACGCCCTGCCGCGCCGGCGGCGGAATTGCTGATTGGCCACTGCCGGGGCATTCTTTAAACTGCGCTGAGCATCGGGAAAATCACGTCGCAGAGGGGTCAGAGGTGATGAAGCTTGCAGGCAGGCTGTTGAGCATCGTCGTGTTGGCCATGCTCGCGTCTCAAGTGCAGGCCGAGGACGATTTCCCGATCGTGGGCACCTATACCGAGAATCAGGCCTGCAAGCCGGACGGCTCCGACCCTGGCGTCTCACGCGTGAAGATCACGCGGCGCGACATCGACTCCGTTTTCGGGCTCTGCACCATCCTGAGCCGCAAGCGCCAGGGCGCGACTTATGTCGTGCATGTCGAGTGCAAGACCCCGAACGGCAGCCAAATGCTGGGCGATGTCAACTTCACGCCGCGCGACGACAAGGCCGTGGACTTTTCCGATCAGGATCAGACCTACAAGGCCGTGCTCTATAAGTGCCCTGACTGAGCGCCATCCGCAGGCGGCTTCGTTCCCAACAGCGCAAACCAGAACTTGAGCCTAGTGTGGCGGTTCAGAAGTCCGCATCGTTCTTGCAGCGAGTCCGAGATGCGGACTTCTGAACCAAAGCCACACTAGATCAATAAGTTGCTAGTGTCCCACGATTCCGAAGTTCGCAAACGAGGCTGCAGCACAATGATGCGAACTTCGGAATCGGGACACTAGGCCGCGCCACGGTTATGTGCAATCGTGGCGCACCGCCCATCAAGCTGGTGAGGAACGGCATGACTTATGAAAGCATGCTCGCGGAAACAATCGCATTTCGCGGCCACCACGGCGACCTCGGCGAAGCCTATTACGCGCGGCCGCTCGGCGGCCCCTGGCCCGGCGTGGTGCTCGTCCATCACATGCCCGGGTGGGACGAATGGATCAAGGAGGCGACCCGCAAGCTCGCGCATCATGGATTTGCGACAATTGCGCCGCATCTCTACTTCCGCGAAGGCCCAGGAAGCCCGGATGACGTCGGCGCGCGCGTGCGCGCCGCGGGCGGCGTCGCCGACGAGCAAGTGCTGGGCGACGTCGCGGGCGCCATGGAGTTCTTGCGCGCGCAGCCCTACGCCAACGGCAAGATCGGCGTAATCGGCTTCTGCTCGGGCGGGCGGCACACCTATCTCGCCGCCTGCTCGCTCGACGGCATCGACGCGGCGGTGGATTGCTGGGGCGGCAACGTGATCGTCGACGACCCCAAGCAGCTCAATGCCAAGCGGCCGGTCGCACCCATCGATCTCACGGCCAAGCTGCGCTGTCCGCTACTCGGGTTGTTCGGCAACGACGATGAAAACCCCAATCGCGACCAGGTGAACCGCACCGAAGCGATGCTCAAGAAGCTCGGCAAGACTTACGAGTTCCACCGCTACGACGGCGCCGGCCACGCGTTCTTCAACGCCACACGTCCCGCCTACCGCCCCGAGCAGGCGCTCGATGGCTGGACCAAAGTCTTCGGCTTCTTCCACAAGCATTTGACCGCGGCGGCCGCCGCCCGCGCCGCCTGACGCCGCAAGGAGGATCGCATGTGCTCTTACATCGTCGAGAAGGCCAAGCTCCTGGGCAGCGCCAAGGGACCGAACGGCTGGATGCGCATCGACACCGCGAACGTCTATTACGATCATCCCTTCCACGCGCCGCTCGATCATGCGCTCGGCATCGACTTCATCAGCGAAGCGGATGGCGGACGCGATCGCGTGGCGGTGGAATTGAGCGCGGCCTCCGCGCGCGAGCTGGTGGCGAAGATTCTCGCCGCGCTGGCCAACGGCGAAATCGAGCACGGCAAGGCGGCGCACCACCCGATGGAGGCGGCCGAATAGCAAAGCTCGGCGCGTCACGGCCGATCGAGCAGGAAGAGGCGCCATGAGCGTCGAGACCCGCACGCGTTTCGACGTCATTCCCCTGAGCAAGCACATAGGGGCGGAAATCCACGGCCTCGATCTGCGCGAAAAGCCCGACGAGGAGACCATCCGCGCCATTTATCGGGCATGGCTCGATCACCTCGTCATCGTGTTCCCCGACCAAAGCCTGTCGCAGGAAGATTTGATCCGCGTGACCGGCTATTTCGGCGAACTCGGCGAGTTGTCGCGGCCAGCGAAATACTTTCCCAAGGGCTATTCCCGTCTGCTCCCCGGCATCATGCTGATCTCCAACATCCGCGAGAACGGCGAGCCAATCGGCGCCTTGCCCGACGGCGAGATGATGTTCCACCACGACATGATCCACGCCGACGTACCGAGCAAGGCGACCTTGCTCTACTCCGTGGAGATTCCTTCGACCGGGGGCAACACGCTGTTCGCGAGCGGCTATGCCGCCTATGACACGCTCGATCCGGCGCTTCGCGGCCGGCTCGAGGGCCGCGAGGCGATGCACCACTACAATTACGGCTCGACCCAGCGCGGCGACAGCCGCGGCACGGCGGCTTTCGCCGAATGCCGCCATCCGGTCTTTCGCACCCACGAGGACTCCGGCCGCAAAGCGGTCTACGTCAACCGGCTGATGACCGTCGGCATCGTCGACATGCCGGCGCAGGAGAGCGAGCCGCTGCTCAGCGCCGTGTTCGAGCATTCCGAAAAGCGCGACTTCGTCTACGAGCACGTCTGGCGCGTGGGCGATCTCCTGCTCTGGGACAATCGCTGCTCGTCGCATGGCGCGCACCGATTTTCCCGCGAGCGAGCGCCGGCTGATGCTGCGCACCACCGTCAAGGGCACTGTGCGGCCGTACTGAGCCTGCCGTCCCCCAATCGCGCAGCCCGACGCGCGGGTCACGCGAGCGCCGTTTTCAACACCGCAAACAATTTCTCGGCGTCCTCGTCCGTGTTCCATACATGCGGCGTCACGCGCATTGCTTGGCCGCGCACGGAAACGTAGACCTGCGCCGCGGCAAGCCGCTTGGGCAGATCGGAGGGGATGCCGCCGCTGAAGCGCAATCCGAGATAATGGCCTCCCCGGCGATCGGCCGGCACGCTGCCGATGCCGAATTCGCCGCGCGCCCGTTCGGCAATGGCGGCCGTGCGCAGCCGCAGCGTCTCCAACACACGCGGCACGGTCCACTCCGACAGCAGCTCGAGCGACGCTTCGGCGACTGGCATGAGCGCAAAATTGCTGCGCTCGCCGACGTCGAAGCGGCGCGCGCCGGCTTGAAATTCTCGGCTATAATTGACGAGACCGGCGAAGTCGTCGGAGTCCTTGCGCGCGATCCAATTGTGCTCGATCGGTCGACCGCCTTGCCGGCGCGGTGCCACGTAGAGAAAGCCGAGACTGTACGGGCCGAGCAGCCACTTGTAGCCGGCGACGGCGACGAAATCCGGATCGATGCGTCGCACGTCGAGCGGCAGCGCGCCGACCGACTGGGTCGCGTCCACGCAGAGCGCGGCGCCGACACGGCGACACGCCGCGCCGACCGCCTCGAGGTCGATCAGCCCGCCGTCGGTCCAATGACAATGCGGGACGGCGACGATCGCGTCGCGGTCGAGCCGTCGATGCAGGAGAGCAGTGCCGAGGTCCAATCGTCATCGCCCGGCCGCGGTACCGAGACGAGCGTGGCGCCGGTCCGCTCGGCAAGATCCATCCACGGGTAGACGTTCGATGGAAACTGCTCGGCGAGCGTCACAACGGCTTGCGTCTTGGCGATGGGAATATTGTGCGCTGCTTGCGCCATGCCATAGGACACCGCCGGAGCAAACGCGATATCGTTCGCGTCGGCGTGGATGAGACCTGCGTACAATCTCCGCACCGTCTCGCTGGTGGCGAAGAAATCCCCCGTCGCGATAGTCCAGGGCCGAGATTTGCGGCGCAAGCCGCGCTCGCCAGCAATGACCGAGACCTTCGGCAGCGGCGATATGTAGGCGCAGTTCAGGAATGCGACGTCATCCGGGATGTCGAAGAGATGACGTTGACTCGGAAGAGGCGACGCTCCGAGCGACATGATCGCATCCCGCTCCGGCAGATCAGGCCGCTTGCACCGCTTCGATCAGGTCGCGACTGCGCGCCACCCGCGGCCATGCCTGATCGAAATCTGCAATGAGCAGCTTGAAGGCAGGAGATTCGAGACAGTCGCGCAGAGTCGCCATGTCACTGAACTGATAAAGCGCATAGTGGACCGACGGGTCGCTACGGCTCCAGAAACGCCAGCCTTTCTCGGCACGGAATTTATCCATCGCCAACGGGAGATGGTGCGTTCCATACCATTGATCGAACTTGGCACGGTCGGACTCGTTTGGCACCTCCGCGCGGACCATGAAGTAGGCCTTGTTAGCTTCCATGTTCGCTGCTCCTGTGCCCGGGATCACCGCCCCTCCAGCATAAGCGCGCGCTTGCGCGCGTCCACAGCCTATCAAGGAAGGGCGGGCGTAAAAGCCGTCACGGCGCGGTATGCCGGGAAACGGCGGATGACGATAGGACCAAGGGTCGCGCACGCGTCTCGATCACTCACCGCTTCGCGAAAACCATGACTTTCGACACGAACGCGTTGACGTCGCGCAGGTGCGCCAGGCCGCAGGCGGCGGCGATGTCGCGGAAGTCCTCCTTGAGATAGCTGGTGTAGTACGGCTCGTGATAGCTGCGCGGGAAAAGCTCGAGCATGCCGTCGTAGTCGGGCGCATCGCCAAGCTGCAGCGAATCCACCACGACCAGGCGGCCGCCCCGCTTCAACACCCGGGCAAACTCGCGAAAGACGACGCGTCGCACTTTCGGCGGCAATTCGTGCAGCATGAAGATATTCGTTACCGCATCCTGGCTTTCGCTCTTGACCGGCAGCGCCTCGGCGTTGCCGACGAGGAGGTCGATCCAGCACCATTGCTTGAGATGCTGCTTCGCCTCCCCGAGATAGGCCTCCGACAGATCGATGCCGAGGGCCGGCAGACGCGGCCACGCTTGCTTGAATGAATCGAGGAAACGGCCGGTACCGCAGCCGACGTCGAGCAGCTTGAGGCGGCGCTGATCGCGCCTGGCGAAAACCTCGTGCAGCGGCAAGAGCGCTTGCCGGCGCGTTGCATTGGCCGAGCCGTTCAACAGCACCTCGACCTGGGTGTCGTAGCGCTGCGCCGATTCCGGCGTCAGCCAGCCGCCGGACTGGAAATGGAAATTCTGCAGGTAGTAGTTCGGCCGCTTGCCGCGCGTGTCCTCGGTCAGCACCTGGCGGACGTCGCGCCGCTCGCGGCGGCGATGGACGTCCGGCAGATCTTCGAAGAAGAGACGCGAGCGGTTGAGTACAACCGGCAACGTGCCGTCGTGGTCGGCGGGCAAGGGATAGATGCCGGCCTCGACATTGGCGAGGTCGCGCTGAAACAGGACGGCCATGTCGGCGTAAAGCCGCCGGCGGTCCGGCACCTTCACGCGCGCTTGAGGCGGCGGCCCTTGGCCAGCGCGCGCACGCACGGTTCGCGAGAGCCGCCGCATCACCATGCCGTGCCCGATATACCAGGCAACCCGCGGCAGCTGCCGTGCGCCGTAGGCGATGCGGGTGGCGAACTGGGAGATGGGATCGGCCATGCCGTCGCTCCGAAGAGACACTACTCCATACCAAATGCGGCAGCGAGCAAGTGTTCCGCCCCCGCCGCGTGCGCTTCGGCGGCGACGCGCATCAGGCGCCGAGCTTGGCCGCGAGATCCTCGAGATCAATGGCGGCGACATCGACCGGCCCCTCGGGAGCGGCTTCCCCGATGCCCGGACCGTGCTCGTTCGGCCGTGCGACGTGCGCCGTGCGCAGTCCGCATTTCGCCGCTGCCACAAGGTCGTTAGTATGCGCGGCGACCAGCATGCACTCGGCGGGTGGCAGGTCGAAGGCCTCGCAGGCGGTGAGATAAACGCGCGGCTTGGGCTTGTAGTCGCCGGCAATCTCCGCGCCCAGGATCGCGTCCCAGGGAAAATTGTTGCGGCGGGCAAGATCGACCATCAGCGAGATGTTGCCGTTCGAGAGCGGCGCCAGCAGGAACCGGCGCTTAAGCCGGGCAAGCCCTCCCGGCACGTCGGGCCAAGCCGGAAGGCGATGCCAGGCGAGATTAAGATTGCGCGCTGAGTCCTCGGCGAGCTTGGAAACCCCGAACCGCGGCAGAATGCGATCGAGATTTTCCCGGTGCAGCATGTCGAGCTTGCGGAATGCCGTGCGGCCGGCCCGCACCTCTTCGAGGGCGGGCTGGTACTCCTTGCGCCAGGCATCGGCGAAGGCGCCCCAATCGAGCTTGTGGCCGGCGGACCCGAGGATGCTCTCCGCCTCGCGCGCCACGCCGGTGCGAAAATCGACCAACGTGCCGAACACGTCGAAGAACAGTGCCTTCATCGCGAGCCCGCCGCTATCCCGGTTGTCGCCGACGCGGCATCACATCGCGCATGCGTCTCGCGCGCGCTCACGATCCCGCCGGCTCCATTCCTTTCGATTTGAGCACCTCGGCGGCCGCCGGGCCGGACAGCGCTTTGAGCAACGCCTTGGCGGCGTCGCTCTCCTTGGCCTGCGCACCCAGTGCGGCAGCGTAGACCGTGTAGTTCTGGATGTCCGCTGGCAGTGGCCCGACGAGCGTGACGCCTTTCACCGGCAAGATTTCGCTGATCTGGTGAATGCCGAGCTCGGCCTCGCCCCGCGCCACATGCTCTGCCACCGCGCCGCCCGGGATCAACTTCGCCTTCGGCTTCACCTCGGCGGCGATGCCGAGCTTGTCGAGCAAACCCGCGACGTAAATGCCGCTCGAGCCGCCGGCGGCGGGATCGATATAGGCGACCGACTTGGCGGCGAGCAGCGCCTGCTTGAAGGCGGCGAGCGAGCCGATGTCGGGCTTCGGCGCGCCCTCCTTGACCACGACGCCGATGCCGACGCGTGCAAGGTTGGCGCGGCTGCCGGCGACGAGCTTGCCTTTGCTCGCGAGACCGTCAACCGCCGCCGGCGTCAGTATGGCGAGGTCAAACGTTTCCCCGCCCTCGATACGCTTGGTCAGCGCGCCGACGGTGTCGTTCTCGACGACGACCTTTTGGCCGCTCGTGCGCTCGAAGTCGGGCAAGAGCGCCAGCAGCACCTGCTTGAACGCGCCGGCCGTGAGCACCTTGATCTCCGCCGCCGCGGCCGGCCGCGCCGCGCCGGCACCGATGAGCACCATCGCAAGCCCCACCAACATTATTCGCATCGCCTCCTCCATCGCTTGCAAATACCTTATCCTAAATGACCTGCCGATAACGAGTTCTCGCTTGCGCGCCGCGTCGGCGGCGCGGCCGTTCCGGGCGCAATGGTGCAATGCAATAGCGCGAGATCGCTTTTATACGCGTTTTGTGTTTATACTTCAGGATCAAAGGGTTGATTCGCCCCCAAGAGTCGTAGAGCCGACTCTCCGGCGCAGTTATTCACATGCCGCGTGCGCAGTTCGCGTCTGCAACCGGCGCCATCCGGGAACCAAGGAGAGTGTGCGTCATTTGAAGTTGGCCGGGCCGGGAGAACGAAAGGGACGTACCCATGTTCGGAAGCCTTGCACGGCTTATGCTTGTGATTGCTATTCGCGTGGCGGCCACCGCAACGCCGCCGGCGAATGGTGTTGCGGCACCGGCGATTGCTTCGTCGTGCCGAAGGAGCGCGTCATCATGACGGGTGAAGGCTACATCATCATTCATGGTCCGCTTGCGGGAATGGGCCCGGTGCAGCACGAAGCGATCCCGTTTTCCGAAGCGCAACCTTCGCCCGACGGCGAGTTTTGGCGCTGCAAGCGCCCGGACGGCAGCCGGCGCTGCTTCTTCGCCCCGCCGCCTTCAACCTGATTGCCCGCATGGGCCGCCGCTCCGCGGCGCATGCAGGCGGCGCTACTTCTTCGCACCGCCGCGTTCAACCTGACACGCTAGCGACGGCGTCCACGCGATCGCCTCGATGACGCGCCGCTCGGCGCGGCCAAGGACCGCGCGCTTTGGCGCAACGCCGCCTTGAGATCGGTCGGCCGGTCGTATTTGCGCAGGAGATCGCGAAACGCCTCGTCAGCAAGCTCTTGGAACGCCTTCATCGAGTCGCGCGCGAGCAGATCCAACGCCTGCCAGGTCTGCGCATCAAATGCTACGAGCTTGCGCCGGACGGCGGCCGGCTTTTTGGCCATGACGAACCTCCTGCTCCACCTGGAACAACCCGCGCCCACCCGTTCACCGCGCGATGGTCCAGGAGAAAGCCGCACAGGTTCCACCTTACCCCGCCGAAGGCGCGCGGGGCGAAATCATCTTCGGCACTCGATCAAGACCGACATGATCAACGCCGGCGCCAAGTGGGAGGATTCCCCGGTGGTGGTCGATCAGGGCCTCATCACCTCGCGTTACCGTGGTGACCTCGACGCCTTCTCCGCCAAGATCATCGAGGAGATCGCCGAAGGCCGCCATACCCAGCGCAGCGCCGCCGCGTAGCATAAGGCCGGCAGCGGCGATTGCGGATGGCCCGTGGCGCGGCTGCATGCTACGCAAGGTCGATGCCGGCACTGATCCTTCCCTTGGTGGAGGCCGTGGCCCATTTGCCCGTCCGCGGCGCGCTGATCGGGCTTGATCTCGGCACCAAGACGATCGGGGTTGCGGCGAGCGATCCCGACCGGCGGCTGGCGACGGGAGTCGAAACCGTTGCGCGCAAGACGCTCTCCGCCGATGCCGCGCGACTCATCGCGCTCGCCGCCGAACGCCAGGCGGTCGCGTTCGTGCTCGGGCTCCCCATCAACATGGACGGCAGCGAGGGCCCGCGCGCGCAATCGACCCGAGCGTTTGCCCGCAACCTCGCACGGCTGACCGAGCTTCCGATCGCGCTGTGGGACGAGCGGCTGTCGACCGCCGCGGTCGAGCGCGAGCTGATCGCGGCCAATGTGACGCGCGCCCGCCGCGCCAGAGTGATCGATCAGCACGCGGCTGCCTACATTCTGCAGGGTGCGCTCGATCGGTTAGCCCGCGGCGCGCTGGCGCCCTTGAGGCATTAAGGCTGCCGAAGCGGTAAGCTCGCGCGATCGCGTGGCGCCAATCGACCCAGATAGGTGCGTCACCGACCAACGAGGAGGGGTCCATGTTGGAACTAATGCGCCGGCTCGGTCCTGCTGCGAACACCTTGCATCGGGGCATGAAAGATACGGCCGACGCGGTTGGCGAGTTTTTAGTCGACACATTTCATTACCTGGCGCTATTTGCAATTGGCGCGACGACCATTTGGTCGGCGGGCGCGGCTTTCATCGGCATGGCCGCCCAAGGCCGCGCGAGCCTCGGAGACATTCTCCTCTTGTTCATCTATCTCGAAATCGGAGCGATGGTCGGCATTTACTTCAAGACCACCCGCCTCCCGGTACGCTACCTGATCTATGTTGCAATCACGGCTCTCGGCCGCGTGCTGATCGAAATCGTCGGCGCCGAGCACCGCACGGGCATGGATATACTGGTCGTCACCGGCGCAATTCTCCTTCTGTCGTTCGCCGTCCTGGTCCTCAGATTCGGTTCGTACAGATATCCATCCGAAAAGCCGGCAGCTGACCTAGCGAGCTAAAGCGGACGCAGCGCCAAGGCGATCGTTTTAGTCAACGACGGTCGATGAGCGGCGCGCTTCCTCAAGCGCGATGGGCCTCGTTCCAGACATGGCGCGGAGCTGAGCTAGGTGGCCTGTCCTGGCGTAATTGCACCGGCTGATCAGCCGATCAGGCCGAATAATGTTTGAGGGGGATGGCGTTAGCCGCTTCGTGTATGCGTCGGGTCGAGCGGTTGATAAAAAATTCCAACAGCCGGCCAGGTGCAAGCCGCATGGCCTGCTCGAGCAGCCACGTAACTACATTCTTGTTCTCCTTAGACCTCATCAACTTAGCCGATTTGAGCCCGAGGTCCTGATTGAGCGTAATGAGTGGACGCATCTCCTTTTCATACCGATCAAATGCCGTGCGATAGTTCCCGGATGCGGCGGCCAATTCTCCGGCCAGCACGTAGCCACCGATGAGTGCGAGACTCGTGCCCTGACCGGACATGGGTGAAGCGCAATAGCCGGCGTCTCCCACCAGGACAACTCGACCTTGTGACCATTGCTCCATGCGGATCTGCGCAGCCGCATCAAAGTAGTAGTCAGGCGCGGAGGGGATCATGCTCAGCAATTTCGGAACTTCCCAACCGATTCCCTGATAAACGCTTGTGAGCACTTGCTGCTGCTGAGCTCTGTTTCGCAAATCAATGACGGGCGGCGCGACAAAGCCAAAGCATGCTTTGGCATTGGCATCGCCGCGAGAGCTCCAGATCGCAGCCACTCTTCCCAACTCGGAATATTGCATTTCCAAGCAGTCCAACTTCAGATAGTTCGGAACCGTGTAGACGCATAGATATAGACCCAGGTCGCGAACGAACCGCGACTCATCACCAAATACGATTGCCCGTACATTCGAGTGAAGTCCGTCGGCACCAATCACCAAATCGAATTCACGCGGGCTGTTCTTCGAGAACTCCACCTGGACCCTGTCGGACGATTGCGCGATCACTCGAATTGAATCGCCAAAAATAAATTCCGCATCAGAAATGTGATCCATCAGGATCTGACATAACGTACCGCGGACGATCTCCAGATCTTCGCCGACGCGGTGTCCAAATGCATCTCCGGTCATTTCCTTGACGACGGTACCGTCTTTGTCGACGAGCAGTGCACCCTGCATGTCGGTGCTTGCCGCAACGACAGCATCATAAATACCCATTCGCGTCAGAACTTGCAGGGCGCTCCCGCGTACATCGATTTTATAACCTCCCGTCACCAAGGATGCTGCCCGCTCGACTATGGTCGGAGTAAACCCGTAATGGCGTAGCCAATAGGCGACGGTGAGTCCGGCTATTCCCGCTCCTGAAATCAATACTTTCATATGCTTCTCGTGGTGCCGCTATTTTTCGTCGTCCGCCGCTCGGTACAATGCTTGGAGTGACGCGGCGCCGTCTCCAGCGATTTGACGCTAGCTGACCGGGCGGCGCGATCAATTGGCTGATGGCATCACGCCGCCGGCAATGCGCGGTCGATCACTCGGCGCGCCTCCTCGGCAGATATCTCGCTCGTCCCGTAGAGCGCCGCATGGCCATGTTGGAGCCGCGTGCGGGCGAACAGGGCGGCGACCTCGGGGGCGCTCTGCCCCAGCGCTGCTGCCGCCGCCAACAGGGCGAGGCCATCGACCGCGGCGCGCGCTTGTGCTTCCAGATCCGGCGCGGCAAAGGCGCGCTCGAGCAACGCCAGCGCCGCGTGCGCCCCGGGAAGATCGGCCGCCTCCTCGCCAAGCGCAGCCAGCACCGCACGCGCCGCTTCGCCGTCGTGGGCGAGCGCGCGCAGCACGTCGAGGCACATCACGTTGCCCGAGCCCTCCCAGATCGCGTTGACCGGCGCCTCGCGGTAGAGCCGCGGCAACACGCTCTCCTCGACATAGCCGTTGCCGCCCAGACACTCCATCGCTTCGCCGATGACGCCCGATGCGCGCTTGCACACCCAATATTTCACCGCCGGCGTGAGCAGGCGCGCGCGCGCCGCCTCCTGCGGATCGCTCGTCGCGAGATCGTAGGCGCGGGCGAGCCGCATCACGAGGGCGGTCGCAGCGTCGACGTCGAGGGCGAGATCCGCGAGCACCTCCCGCATCATCGGCTGGTCGCCGAGACGCTTTTGGAACACGCTGCGGTAGCGCGAATGGTGGATCGCCTGCGTCAATGCCATGCGCATGATGCCGGCAGACGCTAGGGCGCAATCGAGCCGCGTGAGCTGCACCATGTTGATGATGGTGCGCACGCCCCTGCCCTCCTCGCCCACGCGCCAGGCAAAGGCATCGTCGAACTCGACTTCCGAGGAGGCGTTGGAGCGGTTGCCGAGCTTGTCTTTGAGGCGCTGGAAATAGAGTCCGTTGACCGAGCCGTCCGGACGAAAGCGCGGCATGAGAAAACAGGTAAGCCCGGCCGGCGCCTGTGCCAGCACCAAGAACGCGTCGCACATGGGCGCCGACATGAACCATTTGTGCCCGGTGATGCCGTAAGCTTCGCCCGCGGGCTGCGCGCGCGTGGTGTTGCTGCGCACGTCGGTGCCGCCCTGCTTCTCGGTCATCCCCATGCCGAGCGTGATGCCGGTCTTGTCCCACCAAGGGCGGAAATGCGGGTCGTACCGGCGCGACATGATCTTGGGCATGAGCTTTGCCAGGAGTGCTTGCTCGACCGCCAGCGCCGCCACCGCCGCGTGCGTCATGGTGATCGGACACAGGTGTCCGGTCTCGATTTGCGCCACCATGTAGACGCGCGCGGCACGCATGACCTGCGCGGGCGCGGCCGCGGGCGTTGCATCCTCGCGCCAGGTCGAGGCCGCCAAGCCGGCGGCGATGCTCTGCGCCATGAATTGGTGATAGGCCGGATGAAACTCGATGAGGTCGCGGCGGAAGCCCTTCGGGTCGAAGGCCTTGAGCTGCGGCGGGTACTCATTGGCCGCGCGCGCAAGCTCGAACATCTCGGCCGAGCCCCAGTGCCTGCCGAAAGCCGAGAGCGCCGGCGCGTCGCGCCCGCCGCCGTTGGCCGCAACCGCATCCGCAAGCGGCCGGTCGCTGGCGTAGAGGTCGATGTCCACATAGGGCGGCGACTGGTTGAGCACCTCCTCGACGCGCATCGCCTGCTCCCTTGGCGCTCCGGTTTGGGCGCGAGCATGCATTGATAACGCGAATTCTTCCCCGTTTCAGCCTGGCGTTGGCTCGCAAAACATCCACAGTTGCGTGGGCGGGAGCGCCCGCGCTCCCTTGCGGGGGGCCGCGGCCGGGCCTATAGAAACGGCTTTAATGAACATCGCACCAAAGCCCACCTTCGTCCTCAACCAGCGCCATCTGTTGGGGATCGAAGGGCTTTCGCGCGAGGAGATTTTGGGGCTGCTCGACCTCGCGGAGAATTTCGTCGAGCTCAACCGCCAGATCGACAAGAAGCAAGTGGCGCTGCGCGGGCGCACCCTGATCAATCTTTTCTTCGAGGTCTCGACCCGCACCCAGGCCTCCTTCGAGCTCGCCGGCAAACGGCTCGGCGCCGACGTCATGAACATGTCGGTCGGCTCCTCCTCGATGCGCAAGGGCGAAACGCTGATCGACACGGCGATCACGCTCAACGCCATGCATCCCGACCTCATCGTGGTGCGCCATCACGCCTCCGGCGCGGTCGAGCTCTTGGCCAGGAAGGTCGATTGCTCAGT
>VAZM01000367.1 GCA_005883135.1 Alphaproteobacteria bacterium | reverse complement strand
GTTCGCCGCCGGAGAGTTGGTTCGCCATATTGGCGATGCGCTCGGCCAGCCGTGGAAACAGCTCGCAGACCTTGTCCAGCGTCCAAGGCTCCGCCGCGCGGCTCCGATTTGCCGCCGTCGCGATCAGATTCTCCCGCGCCGTGAGATTAGGGAAAACCTGGCGGCCCTCAGGAACCAGTCCGATGCCGAGCTTGGCGACCTGGTAGGCCGGGAGGCCGCGGATTTCCCGTCCGCCGAAACGGATGGAGCCCGTCATGGCCGGGGTGAGGCCCATGATCGAACGCACGGTCGTGGTCTTGCCCATCCCGTTGCGGCCCATGAGCGTCACCACCTCGCCCGGCGCGATCGCCAGAGACATCCCGAACAGGACCTGGCTCAGCCCGTAGCAGGTCTCGATGTTCGCCACGTCGAGCAGCGAGGCGTTAGCCATGACGGTCTTCCTGCTCGCCGAGATAGGCCTGCCGCACCTCGGCATTGGCCCGGATCGCCTCCGGCGGCCCGGAGGCGATGATGCGGCCATAGACCAGAACGGTGATCCGGTCGGCCAGCGCGAACACGGCTTCCATGTCGTGCTCGATCAAGAGGATGGTCAGGCCGCGCTTGAGCTCGCGCAACGTCTTGACCATGCGCGCACTCTCGTCCGGTCCCATGCCCGCCATCGGCTCGTCGAGCAAAAGCATGCGCGGGGTCGTGGCAAGCGCCATGGCGATCTCGAGCTGGCGGTGCTCGCCGTGGCTGAGATTGGAGACGATCACGTCCTCGCGTGCGGCAAGTCCGACGCGCGCCAGCGCTGCGCGCGCGGGCGTCCGCAGCTCGACTTCCCGGCGGGCGTTGCGCCAGAAGCGAAACGAGTGACCGGCATGGGCTTGCACGGCGAGCGCCACGTTGTCGAGCGCGGTGAAATCGAGAAACAAGGAGGTGATCTGAAACGAGCGGGCGAGGCCAAGCTGGCTGCGGCGATCGACGGACAGCGCGGTGACGTCGCGGCCTTCGAAACGGATGCGTCCGCCGTCGGGAGCGATCTCGCCCGCCAGCTGGCCGATCAGGGTGGTCTTGCCCGCGCCGTTCGGGCCGATGATGGCGTGCAACTCCCCTTTCGGCACGCAAAGCGAAATGGCATCCGAGGCGATGACGCCGCCGAAGCGCTTGGTCAGCGCCTCGATCTCCAGCAGCGGATCAGCCACGGCGCACCCCCGCCAGCAGCCCGTCGATGCCGCCGCGCGCAAATAGGACGACCAGCAGGAACAGAGGTCCGAGCACGATCTGCCAGTATTCCGCCATGCGCACCGCGGCATCGCCGAACATGGGCGACGCCGAGACACGGATCAGCACCGGAAGCGCCTCCTCCAGCGACAGCAGCGCGACCGCGCCGATCAGCGGGCCGAACGACGATGCCATGCCGCCGAGCACGACCATGACGATCAGATCGCCCGAGCGCGTCCAGTGCATCGTTGCCGGACTGATGAATCCGGTGTGATTGGCCAGCAGCGCGCCGGCGAGCCCGCAGATCGCCCCGGCAATGACGAACGCGGTGAGGCGATAGCGAAAAGTCGGAAAGCCGATCGCCCGCATGCGCCGATCGTTCGAGCGGGCGCCCTGGATGACCATGCCGAAGCGCGAATTCACCAGCCGGGCGATGAGATAGATGGTGACGACCAGCAGCGCCAGGCAGAGGTAGTAGAACTGGGTGCGGTCGGAGAGGTTGAGGAGGCCGGCGAATTGGCTGCGCCGACCGATGGTCAGGCCGTCGTCGGCGCCATAGCGGTCGAGCCCGACGCCGAAGTAATAGACGAGCTGAGCGAAGGCGAGCGTGATCATGATGAAATAGACGCCGCGGGTGCGCAGGGAGAGCGCCCCGACGAGCAGCGCGAACAGCGCGCTGACCAGGATTGCGACTGGCCATTGCACGAAGCCGGAGCTCGCGCCTTCCTGCGCCAGGATACCGACCGCATAGCCGCCGATGCCGAGATAGACAGCATGCCCGAAACTCACCATGCCGCCGTAGCCGAGGATCAAGTTGAGGCTCGTCGCCGCCATGCCGAGAATGATGACGCGCGTGAACAGGGTGACGAGGAACGTGTTTGCCGTCACCGCCGCATAGACCGGCACGGCGGCGAGAAGGAGCATCAGGACGGCGATCACTACATTGCGGGGCGTGAGCGCTGCGGTCATTTGCTCGATACCGGAAAGAGACCCTCCGGCCGCAACACCAACACGATCGCCATCAGCAGGTAGATCATCATCGACGACATCGCCGGCGCGACCGTGGATGCCCCGCGCGAGCTCAAGACCAGCCGGAGCAGATCCGGCAGGAACGCCCGTCCAATCGTGTCGATGAGGCCAACCAGAATGGCGGCGATGAAGGCGCCGCGAATCGAACCAATGCCGCCGATGATGATCACCACGAAGGCGAGGATCAAAATGTTCTCGCCCATACCGATCTGCACGGTGAGGATCGGCGCCTGCATCAGTCCGGCGAGCCCGGCGAGCGCCGCGCCGAGGCCGAACACCAACGTATAGAGCAGGCTGATGTTGACGCCGAGCGCGCCGGTCATCTCCCGGTTGGAAGCGCCGGCGCGAACGAGCATGCCGAGGCGGGTGCGCATCACCAGGACGTAGAGAAATAGCGCGACGAGCAGCGCCGTCAGGATGATCGCGATGCGGTAGGTCGGGTAAAAAAGCCCCGGCAGAATCTCGACCGGGGGGATGAGCCACATCGGCAGCGACAGGCTCATTCCCGCCGGCCCCCAAACGAGCCGCACCAGCTCGTTGAAGAACAGAATCAAGCCGAAGGTTCCGAGCACATGATCGAGATGGTCGCGCCCGTAGAGCCGGCGCAGCGCCACCACTTCGAGCGCCATCCCGACCACAAGCGTGGCGGCGAGCGCCAACAGCGCTCCGAGGACGAAACTGTCGGTCCACGCCGCGAAAGTCGCGGCGAAATAAGCCCCCAGCATGTACAGCGAGCCGTGGGCGAGATTCACCAGATCCATGATGCCGAAGACGAGCGTGAGCCCGGCGGCGAGCAGAAACAGCAGTAGCCCGAACTGCAGACCGTTCAGGCACTGTTCGATGAACAACAGCATCGGATTGTGACGGACGATGGACGGACCTGTCGGCCCGTCATTCTAGCGCCGCCTGTCCTCCGTCCCGCCCCGCTCGCCCCGTCACCACTTCATCGGACACTTCTCGTGAAACTGATCCTGACTGTCCTTGACGATCGTGGTCACGGTCTTGAGGGTGAAGTTGCCTTCCGCGTCCTTCACCACATCCTGCAGGTAAAAGTTCTGAATTGGAAATTGGTTGTTGCCGTACTTGTAGGGACCGCGCACCGACGCGTAGTTGGCCTTGCGCATCTCGGCGCGCATGGCGTCCTTCTTGCTGAGATCGCCGTTGACCGCGACGACCGCGCTGTTGGCGAAGTTCGCGGCGTCATAGGACTGCGCGCCGTAGAACGAGGGATAGGTCTTGTGCTTGGCCTTGAAGTCGGCGACGAACTTCTTGTTGGCCTCGTTGGGCAGGTCGTTGACCCAGGCCTGGGCGCCGGGAATGCCGAGCGCGAACTCGCCCTGCCGCGGCAGCGACAGCGAGTCGATGGTGAAAGCGGTGTAAAGCGGCACCTGTCCCTTGAGGCCGGCCTGGACGTACTGGTTGAGGAACTGCACGCCGGCGGCCCCGGGATAGAACACGAACAGCGCGTCGGGCTTGGCCGCCTTCACCTTCGACAGCTCCGCCGAGAAGTCGAGCTGGTCGGGCCACTTGGTCAGGTCCTCGCCGATCACCTTGCCCTTGTAGGTCGAGGCCACGCCGGCCAGCATGTCCTTGCCGGCGGCGTAGTTGGGGCCGAGCAGATAGGCGGTCTTCACGTCCTTCTGGTTCATGTACTCGCCGATCGCCTGCGGCGTCTGATCGTTCTGCCATGAGGTCGAGAAGAAGTAGGGCGAGCACAGCTCGCCGGCGATCTGCGAGGGGCCGGCATTGGCGCTGATCAGGAAGGTCTGCGAATCCACCACCGGCTTGAGCGAAGCCAGTAGCACGTTCGACCAGATGTAGCCGATGACGAAATCGACCTTGTCGGATTGGATCAGCTTCTCGGTCTTCTGCTTGCCGACCTCGGGCTTTTGCTGGTCGTCCTCGTAGATCACCTCGACGGGCAGCCCGCCCATCTTGCGGCCGATATGGTCGAGCGCCAGCTCGAAAGAGTTGCGCATGTCGTTGCCGATCACGGCGGTGGGACCGCTGAACGTGCTGACGAAGCCGATTTTTACGGACTTCCCCTGGGCCATGGCCGGGCCGGCCGCGAGCGCCAGGACCGCGCTGGCTGCAATCGATATCCTTTTCATCGCTGTTCCTCCCTATTTCCTGCTTGGCGACCATATAACCGATCGCATTCTCCTAGCATACGACGAACCGCTGCTCGATGCGCGGCAGGCCGTCCGGATAGCTCCGGAGCGCGTTGCACGTAGCGATTCGCCGTCTGATATCGGATAGGGGTCGGGATGGCTTGCGCCACCCCGCCCTCCGAACCGTACGGGCGGTTTTCCCGCATACGGCTCTCCAGTCGGTGGTTTCTTCATCGAGGCTGTCTCGCAGCGGCCCAGGCTTGGTGAAGTGCGAACAGCCCGTGCTCTGCGAAGTAGGCATTGGGCCACAGCCGACTGAGGCCGAGGCCTTTTTTTTTGCCGCCTTTGACGCCGTTCACCAGCGCCGACAGCATCCGCTCCGTCCAAACCGCAGCTTCGGCCCCCGCGATCATGCAGCGGGCCTCTGCACCGTGCGCAGCCCTCTGGGGCATTCCCGGTGCTGTCTGTGCCTCGGTCGTGGTCTTCACGTCTCCACCTTCCTGCCCCCCTTTCCTCGGCCCGGTTTATGCTGCCCGTGCCTCTCGCGGCTTGCGCCGCATCGGTCCTATGAGGGCTCTGCCTCCTGGCGGGCTCGCACTCGCGCGCCAGGTCTCTCCGCTTCCTTTGCGTTGCCTTCCGAGCATCCAGCCCCCAACCACGACGTGGGCCTCGACATCGCTTTATCAGTCACCTCAGCGCATCGAGCGAGGCCTCACGCCGGAGAACTGCTCCCTCGTGAAGCCCCAGGCTTCGCCAGTTTGCGGCAAGCTCGCCGCACACCACGCCGCCGAAACGGGTTCGTCATCCTACAGGCTGCTCGTTCGCCTCCGATTGCTCCCCACCTCGCCTCACGGCGACGCAGTTACCTTCGGCTACACAGGCCGTGACCTCCTGTGGACTGGACTTCCACCAGCCTGACACCGCAACATCACGGACGCACCGCAATGCGGCTTCGCCTTATTGCGCCCTACGACCTACGCGCGTTCGAAGACAAAGAAATCGATCTCTTCCGTAATCTCCTCGGGCTCTCTGCCGTTGGCGTAGGCGTTGAGGGCGGCCAACCCTTCCGCGAACTCGCTGTCGGGGAGGCGGGCGAGGAAGGAGTCCGCGCGCAAGGCGAGCTTGTCGGCAAACTCCTGCCAGCTGGCAGCCACCGCATGCGTCACGATCTCATGGGCGCGGCTGGGAAGGCCTGCGGCCGCGAAAAGGGCCACGACATCCGCGCTCGACGGCAGCTCGGCGGCGACGAACGGCCGCATGCCCGGAAAGAAGCGCGACTGGGGATAAACGATGTCGCGCGTGCAGTTGCGCACGCATAGTCGCCCTTCTTTGCGCAGGATGCGATGGCATTCGCGCGCCGTCGCCGGGCGATCATGCAGATGATGCAGCACCATCGACATGAAAATCATGTCGACGCTGCCGTCCCGCAACGGCAGTTTCTCCGCCGA
>VAZM01000366.1:12958-24519 GCA_005883135.1 Alphaproteobacteria bacterium | reverse complement strand
GTGCGCTTCATCCCGATCTACGGCCGGCAAGCGTTCAAGATCGAAGGCAAATTCAAGTTCTGGGGCGGCCTCAGCGTCGAGGCGGTCGGCGGCGGACCGGGCCTGATCAAGATGCTCACCGACGCCGCCACAAAGCGCGGCATCGAGATTCGCTATCGCACGCGCGCGCTCAGCCTCCTCTACGACGGGGTGAGGGTCGCAGGCGTTCGCATCCGGCACGACGGCGCCGAAAGCGAGCTGCGCAGCAAATCGGTCGTACTCGCGTGCGGCGGCTTCGAATCCAATTCCGAGTGGCGCACCCGCTACCTCGGGCCCGGCGATATCGGCGCGAGCCCCTGCGGGAACTGGTCCGGGTGCCACGCCGTGCAATGGGAGATGAACGCGCCCGAGTTCGGCGACCTCGCCGTCGGCGATCAGTTTCAAAAGCACTCGTACCCGTTCGCCATTCTCGTCAACGCCACCGGCAAGCGCTTCGTCGACGAAGGCGCCGACTTCCGCAACTACACCTACGCCAAATATGGCCGCGTGGTGCTGGAGCAGCCGGGCCAGTTCGCCTGGCAGGTCTTCGACCGGAAGGTGAAGCATCTGCAGCGCGACGAGTACAAGATCCGGCAGATCACCAAGGTCGTCGCCGACTCGATCGAGGAATTCGCACACAAGCTCGAGGGCGTGAACGCGGAGCAGTTCCTCAAGACCATCGGCGAATACAACAAGGCCGTGCGCCAGGACATTCCATTCAATCCGAACATCAAGGACGGGCGCCGCACGCAGGGGCTCGCCATCGACAAGAGCAATTGGGCCAACACCGTCGATGAGCCGCCGTTCGAGGGCTACGCGGTGACGTGCGGCCTCACCTTCACCTTCGGCGGCGTACGCATCACCACCGAGGCCGAGGTGCTCAACACCGACTATCAGCCGATTCGCGGCCTCTATGCCGCCGGCGAGCTGGTCGGCGGCCTTATCCCGGCGGCTCCGGCCTCACCTCGGGCGCGGTGTTCGGTCGCATCGCCGGCACCTCGGCGGCGCGCGCCGGCAAGAATTGAGCAGCCATGGAATTCGACAATTCATTCGAAGTGCCGCTGCCGCCCGCCGACGCGTGGAAGGTGCTGCTTGACATCAAACGCATCGCGCCATGCATGCCGGGCGCCGAGCTGACCGAGGTGCTCGGCCAGGACACCTACAAGGGCAAGATCGGCGTGCGGCTCGGGCCGGTGGCCCTGACCTTCGCCGGTCTAGTCAAGTTCGAGGATATCGATGCCGCGGCTTACACGGCGCGCGTAACCGCCCAGGGTACCGACGCCAAGGGACGCGGCGGGGCGAACGCGACGTCAGTCTTCCGGCTCGAGCCGGCGGCCGGCGGCTCCAAGGTGCTGGTGCACACGGATTTGGCGCTGTCGGGGGCGGTGGCGCAGTACGGGCGCGGCGTGGGCATCATTCAGGCAACCGCCGCCCAGCTCATGAATCAATTCGCCACGCGATTGAAGGATAACCTGGCGCAGGGCTCCGCCGCTTCCGCGACCGCGTCGGCTGCGCCCTCGTCGGGGCAGCCCTCCCCTCCCGCCGGCGCAGGCGGGGGCGCGACGCCGGTGGCCAAACCGATTGCCGGCTTCGCACTGGCCGCAAAGGTGATCTGGAGTTGGATCGCCGGTTTATTTCGCCGGCCGTAACGCTACTCCTTGAGCGACTCTTCGCGGCCGACGCGGATCGCCGGCGCGGCAATCACCACCAGAAGGCCGGCCGCCACGAGCAGGAACGCGAGGCTGATCGGCTCCTGTAGGAACACCATCGGGTCGCCGCGCGAGATCAGAAGCGCGCGGCGAAGATTTTCCTCCATCATTGGCCCCAGCACGAAACCGAGAATGAGCGGGGCCGGCTCGCAGTCGAGCTTGAGCGCGACGTAGCCGAACACCGCGAAGAACGCCATTACGAAGGCGTCGAACGGCTTGTTGTTGATCGTGTAAGCGCCGATGCAGCAGAACGCGATGATGGCGGGATAGAGCAGCCGGTAAGGAACGCGCAGCAATCGCACCCACACGCCGACCATCGGCAGATTCAAGACCACCAGCATCAGGTTGCCGAGCCACATGCTGGCGATCAGTCCCCAGAACAATCCGGGCCGATCCGTCATCACGCGCGGCCCCGGCGCGATGCCGTGAATCATCAGCGCACCGATCATCATCGCCATGGTCGGATTGCCGGGGATGCCCAAGGTCAGCATCGGGATGAACGACGTCTGCGCGCCCGCATTGTTGGCGGACTCCGGGGCCGCCACGCCCCTGAGGCGGCGAACGAAGCGAGCAGCGCGCCGCCTCCGGGCAGCACGCCGAGAATGGCGCCGAGCGCGGTGCCGCGCAGGATCGAGCCGGCGCATTGCTTGATATCGGCGAGGCTCGGCCAGACACGGCCCACGGCGCCGGCAACGACGCCCGCCGCCTGCTGCTTTTCCAGATTGTACACAACCTCGGCGATGCCATAGATCGCCATCGAGATCGCGACGAACTCGATGCCGTCGGCAAGGCCGGTCATGCCGAAATTGAAGCGTCGCGCGCCCGAATTCACGTCGGTGCCGACGAGACCGAGCAGCAAGCCGAGCACGACCATGGCGACCGCCTTCAGCAGCGATCCGCGCGCCAGCACGACGGCCGCGATCAGACCGCAGACCATCAGCGAGAAGTATTCCGCCGGGCCGAATTGCAGCGCGATGCTCGCGAGCGGCGGCGCCGCGAGCGCGATCAGCAGCGTGGCGACGCAACCGGCGAAGAAGGAGCCGAGCGCGGCGATGCCCAGCGCCGGTCCGGCGCGGCCCTGACGCGCCATCTGGTGGCCATCGATGGTGGTGACAACCGAGGATGCCTCGCCGGGGATGTTGACCAAGATGGCCGTGGTCGAGCCGCCGTATTGGGCCCCATAGTAGATGCCGGCGAGCATGATCAGCGCCGCCTCCGGCTGCAGCGTGAACGAGATCGGCAGCAGCATGGCAACCGTGGTGACCGGACCTATCCCGGGCAGTACGCCGATCACGGTGCCGAGCAGGACACCGATGAAGCAGTACGCGGTGTTCTGCAGTGTCAGGGCGACGGCAAATCCCAGCCCCAAATTCGAAATTACGTCCATCGCGCGCTACAGGCTCGGCCAGATGTTGAGTGGAAGACCGAGTGCATAAACAAAAACGCCTACGGAAAAGACGATGAGCGCGGCGGCCAATGCGAGCGTCTCCCCCAGACGAAACCGCCCGCCGGATAAAGCCGCCATCAGCGTCAACACGGCGAGCGAGACCGCAAGACCCGATGGCTCGATCGACACCCCGAACAGACAGACCCCGGCCGCGATCAACGCCAGCGGCAGAACGTGAAAGCGCGAGAGCGGCTCACCGCTGAGGACGACCGAGCGGGCGATCAACGCTCCGCCGAGCGACGCAAGGAGCCCTGCGAGCAGCAGCGGGAAATATCCCGGTCCCATCCTGCCAGCGCTTCCCAAGGAATAGCCGCGCGCGGCGAAGATCGCGACGGCGGCGAAGCCGCAGAACATCACGCCCGACCAGAAATCCTTCGGCGCGCGAATTTTCATCGTGTCACTTAGTCCGGTTGTGCCGCCACGGGAGATGAAGTCGGCGAAGGTGGCGGATTTCAAGCTTCCCCATTGCAGACGCAACCTCGTTTCTCAAATCCAACACCACACTAGCACCACAAATTTGCTTGTGTCCCTTGTTCCGAAGTTCGCATCAGGGCGTGCCGCAAGCGCGTGCGAACTTCGGGATCGCACCACAAGTGCTTCTTGCGCCAATGGCGGCGTCATCTAAATTGCGACCCTCCCACAGGCGAGTGCGCATGGAATCGTGCAGGTGAAAAGGCCCCCCGCATTCATCGCCAGGCACGGTCTGTGGACCGACGAGCAGCGACGCCAAGCTCAGGATCTCAAGCGCCGGGTCAAGCAGGAGGATCTTCGTCTCGTGCGCCTGGTCTGGGCCGACCCGCACGGCGCCGCGCGCGCCAAGGCGGTAACCGTGCCGGTTTTCCTCAGCGCGCTCGAGACCGGCTACAACATCAACGTCGCGACCACCACGCTCGATTCCGCCAATGCCCGCACCTTTGCCTCGTTCACCCGCGGCGGCGGGATGGGCCTCGACGAAATGACGGGCTCGCCCAATCTCACCATCGTCCCCGACCCTTCCACCTTTCGCGTATTGCCCTGGGCGCCGGGCGTCGGCTGGGTGTTGTGCGACGAATATTTCAACACCGGCGTGCCGTTTCATTTCTCGCCACGGCATCTGCTGCGCCGGCAACTCGATCGGCTTGCGAACAAGGGCATGCGCCTGCTCGTCGGGTTGGAAATCGAGTGGTATTTGCTGCGCGTCGCGCAGGACACGCTGGGCGACGAGAATATCGGCTTTCCCGGCGTGCGGGGGCAGCCGATCAAAACCGCCCCGGCCGAACCGGGCTTCTCCTACCACAGCGAATCCAACATGGATTTGATGCAGCCGGTACTCTCCGCGCTCGCCGATCATTTGGCACAGATCCGCTTGCCGCTGCGATCGATCGAGAACGAGTGGGGACCGGGGCAACTCGAGTGCACCTTCGCCGCGCGGCCGGCGCTGGAGGCGGCCGATGATGCGCTGCTGTTCCGTACGGCGACGCGGCAAATCTGCCGCCGAATGGGATATTTCGCCACCTTCATGTGCCGGCCCGCGCTCAAGGGCTATTACTCCAGCGGCTGGCACCTGCATCAGTCGCTGCTCGACGGCAGGAGCGGACGCAACCTATTCATGCCGGAGCGCGAGGCCGACTACTTATCGCCGCTCGGCCGCGCGTTTCTCGGCGGTTTGATCAAACATGCCGTCCCCGCGACTGCCTTTGTCACGCCGACGATCAACGGCTACCGGCGATTTCGGCCGAACTCGCTCGCGCCCGACCGCGCCGCGTGGTGCTACGACCACCGCGGCGTCATGATCCGCGTCCTTGGCGCGCCGGGCGATCAGGCGACCCGGCTGGAAAATCGGACCGGGGAGCCCGCCGCCAACCCTTATCTTTTTGTCTTGTCCCAGATCGTCGCCGGCCTCGACGGCGTCGAGCAGGGGCACGATCCGGGGCCGCCGCAGGAGGATCCATACAACGCCAAGCTGCCGATGCTGCCCACGAATTTGCCCGCCGCGCTCGATGCGCTCGAACGCGAACCGTTGTTTCGCACCCAGCTCGGAGACGTGTTCATCGACTATTTCCTCAAGCTCAAGCGCAACGAAGCGGGCCGGTTTGCACAGTGGCTCAAGGACGCGACCGCGCCGCAGGCCGACGAGCCGACGGCCTGGGAGCAGAACGAGTATTTCGATTTTTTCTAAGCGGATGCATTATGGCGGCCACCGCGGACGGGGACAGCGGCGCCCCGTGGAGACTTGAGGCCATGCTAGAGAAGCTCAATCCACCCCGGATCGGCGGCGCCGACCTTTACGACTGGGACGAGCTCGTCCAGGAAGACCGCGTCCATCGCCTGATCTACACCGATCCCGCCATCTTCGCGTTGGAGATGACGAACATCTTCGGTGCGGTCTGGGTCTATCTCGGCCACGAGAGCCAGATCCCGGCCAAGGACGACTACATCACCGTGCGCCTGGGGCTGCGGCCGATCATTCTGTTGCGGGATTCGCACGGCAAGATCCGCGCGCTGTTCAATCGCTGTGCGCACCGCGGCACCACGCTGTGCCGCAAGGATAAGGGCTCGGCGCGCATATTCACCTGTCCGTATCACGGCTGGAGCTTTCTCAACACCGGAAAGCTGCGCGCGGTGCCGTGGCCGGACGGCTATGCCTGCGATTTCAACGACGCGAAATACAACGTTGCGCAGGTGCCGCGCGTTGACAGCTATCGCGGTTTCATTTTCGCCACGCTCAATCTCGACGCACCCTCGCTCATCGATTATCTCGGCCCCATCACCAAGCCGATCGACGAATGGCTCGACCGGCAGCCCAAGGGATTGATTCGCGTGTGTGAGGCGAACCGACTCAAATACAAAGGCAACTGGAAGCTCGCCTACGACAATTCCGGCGACGGCTACCACGTGGTGTTCTCGCACCGCTCGCTCTTGGAAATGGAGAACCGCCAGGCCGACGTCGCCAACAAGGGCATGTCCTACTACAAGGGCTCGCCGGACACGGCGCCGATGTACATCGCGTATATGGGCAACGGCCATCACTTCAAGGACAAGCGGCCGAACATTCAAAAGCGCGCAGGCGGTTTGTGGGCAGTGGAAGGTCCAGCGCCGGGCAGTGAACATTACGCCGAGGCGCTGCGGCGGCGCTTCGGCGCCAAGGCGGAAGACATTCTCGACCTCGCATCGTCGGAGCCGGTCAACATCAACGTCTTTCCCAATTTCTCGCTGCTCGGCAACCACATCCAGGTGTTCGAGCCCATTTCCGTCGACGAGACCGACGTCACCTGGTACGGCACGGCCGTGGTCGACGAGGACGGGACGATGCAGGGCGCGGTCGATGAGATCAACGCGCTACGCATGCGCACGCAGGAGCAGTTCCCGAATTTCGGCGAAGTCGACGACCTCGCCAATTTCGAGGAAATTCAGCGCGGGCTCGCCTGCCAAGAGGACGAGTGGGTCTACATGCATCGCGGGCTTGGCATTCCCGGCCGGGTGAAGAGGCACGAGGACGGGATCATCACGGCGCCGGCGACCGACGAGGTGTTCATGCGCGAATACATCAAGGAATGGAAGCGGCTGATGAAGACGGCACCGAAGCTCGTCGTTCAGCGCGAGCCGTGAGCGGCCGGCATGCAAACCGCCCACGATCCGACCATCACTTCCTATTACGTCACCGACGAGCTCTACCGTGAGCTCCTGGCGAATTTCACCAACTGGCAGCGCGAAGAGTTGGCCATCGCCGCGCCGGAGGTGCGCGATCACTTTCGTCTCCTGCTCGAGCGCGAGGCGCGGTTGCTCGATGAGCTTCGTTTCGACGAATGGCTGGCGATGTATGCGCCCGAATGCATCTACTGGGTGCCGGGAACGCCCGGCGGCGGAGATCCGAGACGCGAGATCGCCATATCGTTCGACGATCGCCGGCGCATGGAGGATCGGATCTATCGCCTGCGCACCGGTTACGCCTGGTCGCAGGCGCCGAAATCCCGCACCGTGCGGATCATCTCCAATGTCGAAGTATTCGCAACCGGGGAGAACGCCGCCCGCATGGTCCGCTCCAACTTCCTGATCAGCGAGTTCCGCGTCGACGGGACGCGATTTTTATCGGGTTGGTGCGGCCACCGGTTCGTGCAGATCGCGGATCGCTGGCAGATTCAGGTTCGCCAGGTCAATCTGATCGACTGCGACCGTAATCTGCGCAATCCGAGCATCGTTCTATAGCGAACCCGCTTGACGCGGCCCGCGTGCCGCCACGCATCGCAACGCGCGCCTCGTATACCGCAGCGCCGAGACATGCACGGTATACCCATCCACGCCGTCATGCTATGCCGAGCGCGGCAAAGTCACGGGAGCAGGTCATGGCGCGCGATTTCGAAGATCATTGCTGGAAGGACGTCATCGACGCCGACACCATCCAGATCTATCAAGCTTATCGCCGCAAGGTTTATGTCGGCGACAATCCGGCCGTGCTCGCCATCGACCTTTACAACAAGGCCTATCGCGGCGGCGACCGTCCGGTGAAGGACGTCGATCGCGAATTCTCGGGCGCTTGCGGCGAATATGCCTGGAAGGCCATGCCGCCGACCCAGGCCCTGTTCGCGGCTGCCCGACGGGCAGGCGTGCCGATCATCTACACCACCCAGCATCTGCACAGCGCCGGCGTGCATGCGACCAACCGCAACAGCGGCCGCGAGGCGGATGATACCTACGCCATCAAGGCAGAGCTTGCCCCCGCGCCGGGTGACCTGGTGATCTACAAAGAGCGCGCCTCGGCATTCTTCGGCACGCCGCTGATCGCGCATCTTCAGAAAAGCCGCATCGACAGCCTGATCATTTGCGGCGAAACCACGTCGGGCTGCGTGCGCGCTTCAACCGTGGATGCCTATTCCTACGGCTTCCACGCCGTGGTGGCCGAAGAGTGCACCTACGATCGCTCGCTCATCAGCCACAAGATCAATCTGTTCGATCTGCATCACAAATATGCCGACGTCATGCACGTCGAGGAGGTGCTCGCGCATCTGGACGCTCGCGCGGGCGGGCGCAAGGTCGCCTGACAGGAGACCCTCTCCTCCGTGCTGATGCAGCCGTGAATCCTCATTGCCGGGCTCGACCCGGCACGCTGCCGCGCGTGGCGTGATTGGAGCAAAACATGACCGCGACTGCGCTCGATTCCTCGATCTTCTGCGATATTTTCACGACGCCGGAGATGCGGGGAATTTTCTCCGACGAGACAAGGACCGGCTACTGTCTCGCCATCGAAGCCGCGCTTGCACGTGCGCAGGCCCGCCTCGGCATCATCCCGGAGAAAGCCGCGCGTGAGATCGTGCGGCAGTGCCGGATCGAGAACATCGACTTTGCGCGCCTGAAGAAACAGACCGAGCGCATCGGCTATCCGATTCTCGGCATCGTGCAGCAGATCGTCGACCTGTGCGCGGACGGTCTCGGCGAATGGTGCCATTGGGGCGCCACCACGCAGGACATCACCGACACCACGGCGATCATGCAGGTGCGCGACGCGCTCGAGCTCGTCGAAAAGGAGATGGATGCCATCGCCGGCGCGCTCGCCGAGCTATCCCGGCGCTATCGCGACACGCCGATGGCCGGCCGCAGCAATCTGCAGCAAGCGGTGCCGCTCACCTTCGGCTTCAAGATGGCGGCATTACTCGCGGCGATGCAGCGCCACCGCGAGCGGCTCGCGCAGCTGCGGCCACGCGTCCTGGTCGGCGAATTCGGCGGCGCGGTCGGGACACTGGCGTCTCTTGGTGGCGATGGCCTCAAGGTGCAGGCGGAGCTGATGCAGGAGCTGGGGCTAGGCCAACCGGAGATCGCCTGGCACACGGTGCGTGACCGCATCGGCGAAGTCGCTTGCTTCCTCGGTCTCCTCACCGGAACGGTGGGCAAGATTTCCATGGACGTGAAGCTGCTCATGCAGACCGAGGTGGCCGAGGTGTACGAGCCGTTTCACGAGGGCCGCGGATCCTCGAGCACGATGCCGCAGAAGCGCAATCCGATCTCGTGCCTTTACATCCACGCGACCGCGGCGCTGGTGCGCCAGCACGTCGCCGCGCTGCTGGAAGCCGCGGTTGCCGATCACGAGCGCTCGACCGGCCCGTGGGAGATCGAATGGATCTCACTGCCGGAAATCTTTCTCCTGACCTCCGGCGCGCTGGCGCAGACCAAGCTCATGCTGACGGGACTCGAGGTTGACGCCGACCGCATGCGGGCCAACCTCGACCTCACAAGAGGCACCATCGTCTCCGAGGCGGTCATGATGGGACTCGGCCCGCATCTCGGTCGTCAGCGCGCGCACGACCTCGTCTACGACATCTGCCGCAAGGTCGCGACGAGCGATGAGCCGTTGGTCGACCTGTTGGCGCGCAACGACGAGATCCGCCGGCACCTCACGCGCGCGCAACTCGAGAAGATGTGCGACCCGGCGGCCTATCTCGGGCTCGCCGGCGAGATGGTAGACAAAGTGCTCGCGCGAGAAGGCGGACTGAGGGAAGCATGAAACTCGAGGGAAAAGTCGTCGTCGTCACCGGCGCCGCGCGCGGCATCGGCCGCGAATATGCCCGATATCTCGCCGGTCTCGGCGCCCGCGTTGTGATCGCGGATATCAACGACTGCGCGCAGACGCTCGAGCTCGTGCGCAGCGAAAAGGGCACCGCGATCTGCGCCAAGCTCGACGTTGCAAGCGCGGCCTCGGCCGCGGAGACGGCGCGCATGGCGCTCGATGCCTTCGGTCGCATCGACGCGCTCATCAACAATGCCGCGCTTTTCGGCGGCCTCAAGGGCGGCCGGTTCGACGCGATCAGCGAAGCCGAGTGGGACGCCGCGATGGCCGTGAATGTCAAGGGTATCTGGAACTGCTGCAAGGCGGTCGTACCCGCCATGCGGCAGGCCGGCGGCGGCAGCATCATCAACATCGCCTCGCTCGCAGCCACCTACGGCATGCCGTACGGCTTGCACTACACGACCTCGAAAGCCGCCGTGATCGGGCTCACCCGAGGCCTGGCGCGCGAGCTCGGCCGCGACAAGATCCGCGTGAATGCCATCGCGCCGAGCGCGGTCTTGACCGAGGCGGCGCGCGAATTCTTCGCGGAGAAGGCGGACAAGGCGCTGGAGACCATCAAGCTGAACCAGGCGATCGCCAGAAATCTGGTGCCCTCGGACCTGCTCGGCGCCGTTCACTGGCTGATATCCGATTCAAGTCAGCTGGTCACCGGACAGACGATCGCCGTGGACGGCGGAACGGTTATGCATTGAGCGGGTTGCGCAAAAGCTGTCGCCAAACAACCCGCAAAATTCGCCAGGAAGATTCATGAACCCGCGTGCGGAAATCTCGGCGCGCGCTTTTCGCGCAAGGCTGCCGCGCCTTCCGGCGCCTCGCGTCCGGCGAACCCGAGAAATTCCATCCCGAGCGAAGCGTCGAAGATTGGCCCGGCAGCGCGCAGCCAGTTGTTGAGCGCGTACTTGGTCCAGCGAATCGCGTGCGGCGCACCCTCGGCGAGACGCACCGCGACCTCCATGGCGCGTGCCTGCAGATCCTCATCGGGCACCGCGAGCGAGACGAGGCCGATGCGCTCGGCCTCCGCGCCGGTGACCGCCTCGCACAGCAGCAGATGGTATTTGGCCTTGGCCATGCCGCAGAGGAGCGGCCACACGATCGCGGCGTGATCGCCGGCAGCGACGCCGAGCTTGGTGTGCCCGTCGATGAGCCGGGCCGACGCACCGGCGACGGAGACGTCGGCGAGAAGAGCCAGCGCCAGGCCCGCGCCCACCGCCGCGCCGTTGATCGCCGACACCACCGGCTTGCTGCAGTTGATCAGGTTGTAGACCATGTCGCGCGCTTCCTGCCAAACGCGGCTGCGGGTGGCGAAGTCCGCAATCATCTCATCCAGCAAGTCGAGATCGCCGCCGGCCGAGAAAGCCTTGCCGGCGCCGGTGAGCAACACGGCGCTCACGTCCGGGTCGGCATCGATGACGCGCCAGATCTCGCTCAACTCGCGGTGCATGGCGCCGTCGACGGCGTTGAGCTTGTCCGGCCTGTTCATGATGACACGGAGCACCCGCGCGTGCGGCCGATCGATCAACAGCCGCGAAAAGCGTGCATAATTCTCATCCATCGCTCGTTCTCCCGGTCGTCGCGCATCGCGCTGTTGGCAGCGCTCAGGTCAAAATGCCTCGCCTATCGCGTTGGTGACCATGGGCGCCTGCGGGGGTAAACGCCAGCGGCTCTCGGCCAAGCCCGGGCCCGGCTTCTCGAGCGTCGGGCGCGATCCTCGTCGGACCGGCGCCAGAGCGTGTCCGGCGAACCGAGGCATAGCGGGGCGGCGCGTCGATTGACGGGCTTCGCCGGAACCGAATAATACTCTCGATCGCCGTTCGTCTGCTCCAACGGGCACGGGTCATGTCCTTCAATT
>VAZM01000366.1:0-12826 GCA_005883135.1 Alphaproteobacteria bacterium | reverse complement strand
GTCGCCGACACCCAATCGGAGGACTATCCCACCGTCCAGGCGCTCATCTTCATGGCTCGCGTCGTCGAGCAGCGCAGCGGCGGACGCCACCGCATTCGGGTATTCCACTCACGGCAACTCGGCGAAGAGAAAGAGACCATCGAACAGACGCGGGTCGGGGCCATCGATCTCAACCGCACCAATGTCGCGCCGATCGGGTCCATCATTCCGGCGGCGAACGTGCTTGCGCTGCCGTTTCTGTTCCGCTCGTTCGATCATCTGCACAAAGTGCTCGATCACGCGATCGGCGAGGAGATCCTGACGAGCGCGCAGCGCCATGGTTTCGTCGGCTTGACATTTTACGACTCGGGATCGCGATCGATCTACAACAGCATGCGGCCGGTGCGCACGCTTGCCGACATGCAAGGATTGCGAATTCGGGTGCAGCAATCGGAGCTGATGGTCGACATGATTAGGGCGCTCGGCGCCCAACCGGTCGAGCTGCCCTACGGGCAGGTCGCGACCGGCCTCTCCACCCGATTGATCGATGGCGCGGAAAACAACTGGCCGTCCTACGTCACGACGAGCCACTACAAGCTCGCTCCCTACTACACGCTGACGGAGCACACGATGGGACCGGAGCTGCTTGTCATGTCCCCGCGCGCGTGGGAAAGCCTGTCGGCGGAAGACCAGGACATCTTCCGCGACGCAGCGCGCAAGTCGAGCGCATACATGCGCGAGCTGTGGAACGGACTGGAGGATCGCTCGCGCCAGCAGGCGCGGGCCGCCGGCACCACCATCATCAGCGATTTCGACCGAACGCCCTTCGAGCAGGCGATGAACACGATCTACGCCAAGACCGTCACCGATCCGGCCCTGCGCGAATTGATCGAGCGTATTCGCAACGTTCAATGAGTTTGGATTTGCTTGCCCTCAAGGAGGAACAACCGCGGGCGCCAACCGCACGGCAGCGGCGGAGCCTTGACCTGGAGACGCAGAGCGTCGTGCGGGTGCTGCCGATCCGGTGGCGTCTGTTATCGATCGCCGCGCTCAACGCGACGGTGGCCATCATTCTGGCGGCGCTGATCTGGAACGGCGCCAACGTTCTCAGCCGGGCGTGGGACGACGTCCGCACGGTGCGCGAATCCGACAAGCTCCTGGTCCTGCTGGAAAGCGAGGCGAGCCGCCTGCAAAACCTGATCCATCGCTACATCAACCAGCCGAGCCAGGAAGTCCTCACTGAAATTCTGGGACTGCACGGCGAGGTTCTAAGTACGCTGCGCAACCGCGGCGCGGTGGACCCGGTTTTGTCGGGATCCGCGGACGAGCTGCGTGCGGTAACCGAGCGATTTCTGCAAGGTTTTGGCGAGGTGCGCGCGCTTCAGACCACCATCTCCCATACCTACGAGAACGAAGTGCTCAAGCCGGCAAGGGAAATGGCGGGCCTCTATGCGATCATCGAGGGCGCCATCGGCGCGCGCGACGCGCTGCTGCTGCCTTCGCTCGGAAAGTCGCGCGAGGCGTTCACCGCCAGTCTCGTCGCCGCCAACGCCTTCTATCTGTAACATCACCACCGTCGAACAGACGATTCCGGTGATGATCGACCTCGCGGAAAACAACCTGCAGCGCACCGCGCTGACCGCGCTCGCCCAGCGCGCCGCCGCGTTCGGCGACGGATTGAAGACGCTGGCCGAGCAGTTCGCCATGCGCACCAACCTGCTGAAGACCGCGATCGACGACAATCAGGCCGCCATGATCGCGGTGATCAACAAGCTCTCGGCGCAGATGACCCTGCGCGAGCTGCAGGCGCAGGGAAGCTTCGACCACACGCTGGCCAATATCTATCAGAACGTGGCGCTCGTCGCGGTCATTTTTCTGACGCTGATCGTCGTTATCGGGGCTCTGATCGCCCGCAGCATCATCCTACCGCTCAAGGAGATCATGGCCGCGATGCACGCCGTCGTATCGGAGAAATACGACCAGCCCATTCAAGGAACGCAGGCGCGCGACGAGATCGGAGAAATGGCGCGCGGGGTGGCAGTGTTTCGCGAGAACGCCATTGCCAAGCGCAAGGCCGAGGACGAATTGCGCGCCTCTAAAGATCGCGCGGAGAAGGCGCTCGAGGACCTGCGCGAGGCGCAGCAAAACCTCATCGCCGCGGAGAAGCTTGCGGCGCTCGGCGGACTCGTCGCCGGCGTCGCGCACGAAGTGAACAACCCGATCGGCATCAGCCTGACCGTGGCCTCGAGCTTCGCCCGCAGGTGCGACGAGTTCGCCAAGGAGGTCGGCTCGGGCCCGCTGCGGCGCTCGCGCCTCGATGAGTTCCTCGAAGGCGGCCGCGACGCCGCCAATCAGCTGGTCACCAACCTCCAGCGCGCGGGCGAACTTGTGCAATCGTTCAAGCAGGTCGCCGTCGACCGCAGCCACGCGGATCGGCGCCCGTTCGATCTGCGCGAATCGACCGATCAGATCGTCGCTAGCCTGCGGCCGGTGCTGAAGAAGTCGCAGATCACGTTGAGCGTCGATGTACCGCCGGGCATCAGCATGGACAGCTATCCCGGCTCCTATGGACAGGTGCTGACCAACCTGTTCCTCAACAGTGTCGTGCATGCCTTTCCCGATGGGCGCGGCGGCAGCGTCCTCGTCGAGGCTAGGCAAGTCCGCGACGACGTCGATATCTTCGTGTCCGACGACGGTGTCGGCATGAGCGATGAGATCCAGCGGCGCGCGTTCGACCCATTCTTTACGACGCGCCGCGGGGAAGGCGGAACCGGACTCGGTCTGCATATCATCTTCAACCTCGTGACCCAACAACTTGGCGGCCGACTGGCTTTCGAATCGCGGCCGGGCTGGGGCACGCGGTTTCGCATCACCTTGCCCCGCGTGGCGCCCGGCGAGTCGCTGCCGGAGGAGGCCGCACAATGATGGATGGCGCGCATGGCTGAGGACGATATCGTCCAATTGATCGACGATCCGCGTGAGAGGCCCGCCGAGGAGGGCCCGCGCTGGAAGATCGCCGTCATCGACGACGAGCCGGCCGTGCACGATGGCACGCGGTTCGCCCTCAGCGACTATCGCTTGAACGGACAGGGGCTCGAAATCCTCTCGGCCTATTCGGCGGCCGAGGGCCGCGAGCTCATGCGGCGCAATACGGATGTCGCCGTCGTCCTGCTCGACGTGATCATGGAGACCGACACCGCCGGGCTGAGCCTGGTGGAATTCATCCGCAAGGACCTCAAGAACGAGACCGTGCGCATCATCCTGCGCACCGGCCAACCCGGACAGGCGCCGGAGCGCCGCGTGATCGTCGACTACGACATCAACGACTACAAGGCAAAAACCGAGCTCACCGCCGACAAGCTGTTCACGTCCTTGACCGCCGCGTTGCGCAGCTATCTGCAGCTGCAGCGCATGGTCGAGACCCGCCGCGGTCTCGAGATCATCATCGAGGCGGCTTCGACGTTGTTCGATTTCAAATCGATGCAGCGGCTGGCCGAAGGCGTTCTCACCCAGATCGGGTCGTTATTGAATGTAGACTGCGCCGGAATCCTGGTGTTGCGCGAAGCGCAAAACGCCCGGGAGACGTTCTCGGTGCTGGCCGGTTCCGGCTGCTATAGCCGTTTCATTGGTACCGAGGTGTCGCAAATCCTCGAAAACGACCTGCGCCAGTTGGTCGAGGAGGCGTTCACGCGCCGGCACCATGAGTTCTCGCCACGCCGATCGGTGCTCTACATCAGGACCGTGAGCGGCCGCGAAGTCGTCGTCGTGCTTGAGGCCGCGCGGCAACTCTCCAGCACCGACCGCACCCTCGTCGAGATATTCTGCAGCCGGCTATCGGTCGCCTTCGACAACGTCATTCTCTACGAGCAACTGCAGCGGGCGAACACGCGACTCGAGGAGCGCGTCGCCGCACGCACCCAAGAACTGACCAACGCCAATCGCCGCCTCGCTGCGCAATGGGCGCGGCTGCGGCAGGCCAATTCCTTCAAGAGTGAGATCCTCGGCACCGTCGCGCATGACCTGAAGAATCCGCTGGGTGTGATCCTCGGCCGAACCGAAATCTTGAAAGAGATGATCGCCGGGGCGGGCGCGCTCGACGAGAACGTGAAGGTGCAGATTGCCTATATCCGCGACGCAGCCAATCGATTGACGGGAATGGTCGACGATCTTGTGTCCGATGCGATGGCGGATGCTCTCGACATCACCGTCCGGCGCGAGTCCGTCGATATCTCAGTCCTGGTGCAGGAGGTGGCGGAGGCAAACCGCCCGTTGGCCGCGCGCAAGCAATCATATCGCGATGTGCGATGCCGACCGCGTCCGCGAGGCGATCGACAATCTCGTAAGCAACGCCGTCAAGTACAGTCCGATCGGCGGAGCCATCGACCTCTTGGTCGGGGAGGAAGACGGCGGTATACTGATTCAGGTCAGCGACCAGGGGGCGGGCCTTTCGCCGGAAGACATTTCCCGACTATTCGGCCGTTTCCAACGGCTTTCGGCAAAGCCCACCGCGGGAGAAAGCTCGACCGGCCTCGGCCTTTCGATCGTCAAGCGTATCGTCGATCTGCACGGTGGGCGGATCGCGGTTCAAAGCGCTGCCCCGGGAAAGGGCGCGACGTTCAAGATGATATTGCCGGTGACATGACCCAGGTGCAGCACATCATCGTGGTGGACGACGAGCAGCCCGCGCGCGAGATGGTCGGCGATTATTTGCGCATGCACGGCTTCACCGTGAGCTTGTGCGACGGGGGCGTCAGTCTGCGCAAGGCTATCGCGCAACAGGTGCCGGACCTGATCGTCCTCGATCTCAATATGCCGGAGGAGGACGGTCTATCGATCATCCGCGATCTCAAGCGGCGCAACAGCGTGCCGATCATCATGCTGACCGCAACCGCAAGCGCCATCGACCGCGTCGTCGGTTTGGAGCTCGGCGCCGACGACTACCTGGCGAAGCCGTGCGAGCTGCGCGAGCTCTTGGCCCGCATCCGCTCGGTGTTGCGCAGGAGCGGGGCCGCTCAACCGGCAAAGGAGCCGGCGGCTGCGCCGGCGGCCCCAGCGAGCACGCGCGTGCGATTTGGAACCAAGTGGCTCGACCACGACGCCCAAGCGCTGCGCGATGACGAAGGCAACGAGCACCCGCTGACTGCCTCGGAATACGGCCTGCTCAAGGTATTCGCCGCCAATCCCAAGCGGGTGCTATCGCGCGATCGCCTACTGGAATTGGCCAACGCCCGCGACGCGGAGGCCTTCGACCGGGCGATCGACCTGCGAATCATGCGGATCCGGCGCAAAATCGAGCCCGACCCCGCCAGGCCTTCCGTCATCCGCACAGTGCGCGGCGGGGGCTATTTATTCTCCCCAACCGGCGAGGCATCCGCGCTGGACTGAGGCAAAAATGCCTCACCGGACGAAACACTTACGGTATCGCCCTACCATTGTTTCGTCGTCGATTTCGCGACGAAACAATTCGCCCCCGCGACGAAACCATTTTCCCTCCCTGACGTAACATCGCAGCAACAGGCCTTTGCTAGTCAGATTGGTTAAGGGCTGACTAACAGGGGATCGTTATGCAAAATCAGTATGTGCTGCGCGACATTGCGTCGCCGCACTTGCGGGCTCCTGCGCAGGAGACGTCGGATGCGGCGCTTATTGGCCTCATCGCCGACGGCGACAAGCGCGCCATGCAAGTGCTCTATGCTCGGCACAATGTCCGGGTCTATCGGTTCATCCTCCGCCTGACCGGCAACCAGTCGTTCGCCGAGGACCTCGTGAGCGAGGTGTTCCTCGACGTCTGGCGGCAAGCCGAGGCGTTCGAATCGAAATCTCAGGTCTCCACCTGGCTGCTCGCGATCGCCCGCTACAAGGCGCTGTCGGCGCTGCGGCGGCGGACGGACGAGCCCTTGGATGACGAGATGGCGGCAAGCATTGAGGATACCGCCGATGATCCGGAGACCATGGTCCACAACATGGACCGCAGCATCATCGTCCAGAAGTGCCTGCGGCAGCTCTCGCCGGCGCACCGGGAAGTGATCGATCTCGTGTACTATCACGAGAAGTCGGTCGACGAGGTAGCGCGGATCGTCGGCGTGCCCCCGGCGACGGTGAAGACCCGCATGTTCTATGCCCGGAGCAAAATGGCCGACCTCCTCAAACAGTCGGGAGTGAATGCACTCTGATCGCGGCGTCCGTGTCCCCGGACGATCTCAACCTCAATGTCCATGATCAGGCCGAGCGGGCTGACACCTCAGTGTCAGCCCGCTCATAATTTTGGCGGCAAGTAGCGACCCATCGCCTTTCCGCAAGGCGAACTATCCGCGACCCGTAAGGCGGAATGAGCGTAGCGAAGTCCGGCTATTAGCCCCGGCCTCAACGCCGCCAAATCAATATCCGGAACAAAGCGACGGCGATGATGATCGCAAGAGCCAAGCCTGCCAGCGGGAGCAGGACCACGAATGCGCCCAGCAACAAGAGGAAGAAGAGCGCCGCCAGCGCAGCAAGCGCCGCGGTCATCAGCGCGAAACCGACAGGGCCGATCCTCGCCACATAGATGCGCTGCGCGCCGTCGAAGGATGTCCGCGAATAGGGATCACGTGCGCGCACATCGGGCGGAATGATCTCCGGCTCGACCCCGCCTCGATGCGTCTCCGATACGGTTTTTCGCCGGTCCATGTCCGCCTCGCTGGCTAGCCCTCCTCGACACAATGTAGGCCGCGCCGCAACGGCTCACAACCGCAGCCTGGAAAGAGTGTTGCAAAATGAACCACGGCCGCAACGGCGAAGTCTTGCCCGGCCGCAAGCGCGAGGCGCATGATCCGCCAGACCCATAGGCAAGCCGGAGCGCGAGCGCTATGCTGCGCGCGCCTCGCAGGCGTTTTCAATTCCTTCGGTCGCCGTCCTGCGCCGCGGTAAAGCAATAACAAAACAATCGATCGGACTCGCGAGAGGATGCTCATGGCAAAGCTCAACATCAATGGAACTGTACGTGACGTGGAGGTGGAACCCGACACGCCGCTGTTGTGGGTCATCCGCGAGCAGGTCGGCCTGACCGGCACGAAATACGGCTGCGGGATCGCCCAATGCGGCGCCTGCTCCGTGCACATCAACGACGAGGTGCAGCGCTCCTGCTCCATTCGCGTCGGAGACGTACAAGCAAGCGACCGTATCATCACCATCGAGGGGCTCTCTGCCGATGCTTCGCATCCCGTGCAGAAAGCGTGGGCCGCGATCGACGTGCCCCAGTGCGGCTATTGCCAGTCGGGACAGATCATGGCTGCCGCGGCATTGCTCAAGCGCATGCCGAAGCCTACCGACAAAGACATCGACGAGGCGATGACCAACATCTGTCGATGTGGAACCTACCAGCGCATCCGGGCTGCCGTGCACATGGCCGCCAACGGCACGTCGAGAACTTAGGGAGGCCGGCCGTGAAAAAGACGATCCGCGGCAAGGCCGCGAAGCTTTCGCGCCGCACGTTCATCGTCGGCTCCGCTGCCGCGAGCGGTGGGCTGGCGCTCGGGTTCAACTTGCCGGGTTTCGGCTCTGCCGTCGCGCAGACCGCCAGCGAAGGCACCGAGGTCAACGCCTGGGTCCTGGTCAAACCCGACGACGCTTGCGTGATCCGTGTCGCGCGCTCGGAGATGGGACAGGGCACGATCACCGGCCTCGTGCAGCTCGTGGCCGAAGAGCTCGAATGCGATTGGAAGAAGGTCAAGGCCGAACAGGTCACTCCCGGGCAAAACCTCGCCCGCAAGCGGGTTTGGGGCGAGATGTCGACCGGTGGCAGCCGCGGCATTCGCACCTCGGAGGACTACGTGCGCCGCGGCGGCGCTGCCGCGCGCATACTGCTGCTGCAAGCGGCGGCCGAGGAGTGGAAGGTGCCCGTTGGCGAACTCACGGTCGCCGAGGGCGTCGTCACCCACACCCCCTCCGGCCGCTCGTCGAGCTATGGCAAGCTCGCCGCGGCCGCTGCCAAGCTCGAGGCGCCGGATCCCAAAGCCATCAAGCTCAAGGACCCGAAAGATTGGAAAGTCGCCGGCAAGCCGATGAAACGCATCGATACCGCCGACAAGCTCGACGGCAGCAAGATCTATGGAGTCGACATCAAGCTGCCGGGCATGCTGTGCGCCGCGATCAAGGATTGCCCCGTGTTCGGCGGCAAGGTCGCGAGCTATGACGAGGCGAAGATCGCCGGACGCCCGGGCGTGCGCAAGGTCGTGAAGGTCAAGGACACGGCCGTCGCGGTCGTTGCCGATACCTGGTGGCGAGCCAAAACCGCGCTCGATGCGCTGCCGATCGTTTGGGACGAAGGACCCAATGCATCGGTATCGAGCGCGAGCATCGCCGAGCAGCTCAAGGAAGGGCTCGGCGCGAGCGTTAGTAACGGCGATCGCCAGAACGGCGATGCGCTCAAGGCAATCGAGACCGCGGCCAAAAAGGTCGAGGCTGTGTACAGCACGCCGTTCCTTGCCCACGCGACCATGGAGCCCATGAATGCCACTGTGAGGCTCTCCGCCGACAAAGCCGAGGTATGGGTGCCGACCCAGAACGCGGAAGCGTCGCTCGCCGCCTTGTCGGAGGGATCCGGCGTGCCGCTCGCCAAGTGCGAGGCCTACCGGACTGATCTTGGCGGCGGCTTCGGCCGACGCGGCGGGACGCAGGACTACGTGCACCAGGCGGTGGAAATCGCCAAGGAACTCCCCGGCATCCCGATCAAGCTGATCTGGACCCGCGAGGAGGACCAGGCACACGACTTCTTCCGCCCGATCTCGCAATGCCGGCTCGCCGCCGGTCTCGACGCGAGCGGCAACCTCACCGGGCTACACGCGCGCGTCTCCGGCCAGTCGATCAACGCCACCTTGAACCCGGCGGGCATCGTCAACGGCAAGGACCGGCGTCAGTTGCAAGGGCTTTGGGCAGAGCCCGGCGATGCGCAACTCGGCTACACCGTGCCGAACCTGCTCATCGAATACGTCATGCGCAACACCCACGTGCCGGTCGGCCCCTGGCGCGGCGTCAACACCAACCAGAACGCCGTCTACATGGAGTGTTTCATGGATGAGGTGGCGCGGGCGGCCGGCAAGGACCCGCTCGACTTCCGCCGCGCACTCATGGGTGGACATCCCAAGCACCTCGCCGTGCTCAACGCCGCGGCGGAGAAGGGCGACTGGGGCAAGCCGCTCCCTGCCGGCGTCCATCGCGGCATTGCGCAGTTCATGGGCTACGGCAGCTACTCGGCCGCCGTTGCCGAGGTCTCGGTCAGCGACCGCGGCCAACTCAGGGTCCACCGCATGGTGCTGGCGCTCGATTGCGGCCATGCCGTCAATCCCGACCAGATTGCCGCGCAAGTCGAGGGCTCGGTGGCATACGGGCTCACGGCCATGCTCTACGGCGAATGCAGGGTCAGGGACGGGCGGATGGTGGATTTGAACTTCGACACGTACCCGATCATGCGGCTTGCGGAGATGCCGAAGGTGGAAACGGTCATCGTGCCGAGCGGTGACTTCTGGGGCGGCGTCGGCGAGCCGACGATCAGCGTGGTCACACCGGCCGTTCTCAACGCCATCCATGCCGCGACCGGCAAGCCGGTACGCCAGCTGCCGCTCAAGAACGTCCGCCTGGTCTAGGCGCGACCGTTTTGCGCGCGAGCGTAGCCCCCGGCCCTTGCCGGGGGTTATTTTTGCAAGGACGCAACGTTGGCCGAGTTGCCACGTCGCGACAGGACACGGATCATGCTCAACATCGATAGTCACTTGCACGACCGCCATGAGCCATCCTGATCGCTTTCTGCTGGCGGGCGTGATGGGCGACCCGGTGATGCATTCGCGCTCGCCGAAATTGCACAATTATTGGCTCGCCAAATATGGCCTCGCCGGCACCTACGTGCCGCTCGCGATTGGCGCCGAACGTCTGCGCGCTGCGTTGCGCGCACTGCCGGCGCTCGGATTCGCCGGTTGCAATCTCACGATTCCTCACAAGGAGGCCGCGCTCGATATCGTCGACAAGCTCGATCCGCTCGCACGGCGCATCGGCGCGGTGAACTGCGTCGTCGTCGCGCCGGATGGATCGCTTGAAGGGCGCAATCACGACGGCTTCGGCTACATCGAAAGCGTGCGCGAGGCGCAGCCAAAGTGGCGCGCCGACACCGGCCCGATCGTCGTCATCGGCGCGGGCGGCGGGGCGCGCGCGGTATTGGTAGGACTGGTCGACCAGGGCGCGCGCGAGATTCGCCTGGTCAATCGCACGCCCGCGCGAGGCAAGGCGCTAGCGCAGGACCTGGGCGGCCCGATCGGGGCGCTGAGGTGGGAAGAGCGCGAGGCCGCACTCGAAGGCGCGGCGATGCTGATCAATGCCACCAACCAAGGCATGCTCGGCGAGCCGCCGCTCGATATCGCGCTCGATCGCCTGCCGGTGAGCGCGCTCGTGTCGGACATCGTCTATATTCCGCGCGAGACGGCGCTGCTCGCGGCCGCCCGCAGGCGCGGCAACCCCACGGTCAACGGGCTTGGCATGCTGTTGCATCAAGCGCGGCCAGCCTTCCACGCCTGGTTCGGAATCATGCCCGACGTGACGCCGGAGTTGCGGGCGATGATCGAGGCGACGACGTGAGCCCGATTGCATCTTGCGGCCGCGATGGCGGCCCCGCGCGGCGTTGCTTATCCCGATCGCGCCATAAGGCTCGTCGTCCCGTTCTCGCCGGGCGGGGCCACCGATGTGGTGGGCCGGTTATGGGCGGACAGGATAAAGCCCGTGCTCGGCACCGTGGTTACCGAGAACCGCGGCGGCGGCGGCGGGGTGACCGGCGCCGCCGAGGTCGCCCGCGCCCAGCCGGACGGCCACACTTTCCTGTTCGGCAATACCAGCACGCAGGTGCTCATTCCCGCGATCATGCACAATCCGCCTTACGATCCGCTCAAGGATTTCGTCGGCATCTACATCCTCTGCAACACGCCGACCTCGATCGTCGTGCACGCATCGGTGCCGGCGCACGACCTCGCCGAGCTCATTGCCTACGCCAGGGCCAACCCGGGCAAGCTGTCATACGGCTCGGCCGGCGCCGGCACGCTCACCAACCTGGCCGGCGAATTGTTCAAGCAGCTGATCGGCGCGCCCGACATCGTGCACATTCCTTACAAGGGGGCGGCGCCCGGCGTCGCCGATCTCGCCAGCGGCCACATCCCGATGATGACGCCGAATGTGGGCGCGCCGCTCATCGAGTTGCACCGCGCGGGGAAGGTGCGCATCCTCGCCATCAACGCGGCAAAACGCATCAAGGCGGCGCCCGATATTCCGACCGCGGTCGAAGCGGGATTACCGGGCATGATCGCCGGCAATCTCAACGGGCTGTTTGCTCCCGCGGGCGTCGCCGAGCCGATCGTCGAGCGGCTCGCCGATGCCACGCGCCAGATCATGGCGGACGCGGACGTTCAGCGCATCCTGGTGGCCTCCGGGTTCGAACCGATCACCGATTCGGGACCCCAGGCGACACGCCAGTTCATCACCGAAGAGCTCGCGCGTTGGACCCCGGTAGTAAAGGCAACGGGGCTCAAGATGGAGTAATGATCGCCGAGCGGCGGGCAACCACTCCCGAGTAGCCGAAGGCAAAGGAACATCATGGCGCGCGTGCCCCTCATCCAAGAACAAGAGCATCCCGAGCTCGCGGAGGTGATCGAAAAATTTCGCACCGGGCGGCGCGGGAAGCTGATCAATATTTATCGCATGCTGCTTAACGCGCCGCCGCTCGCCGCGAGCTGGTTCAATCACTCCAATGCGGTGCGGTGGAAGACGACCCTTTCCGGCCGGCTGCGCGAGATCGTGATCATCCGCATGGGTCATCTCACCGGCTCGCAATATGTGTTGCGCCAGCACGTGCCGTCGCTTGCGCTGGCCGACGGGCTTTCGCTGGCGGAATGCGATGCGCTTGCCGATTGGCGCGGGCGCGAATTCTTCAGCGCGAGCGAACGCGCCGTGCTTGCTTATGCCGATACGATGACTCGCGACGTCGTGGTACCCGACGCGGTCTTCGCCGAGGTCGCGCGCCATTTCAATGCCAGAGAGATCGTGGAATTGACCGTGCTGATCGGCACCTACAATATGAACGCGCGCGTGCTGCAGGCGCTTGAGCTCGACCTCGAACCGCTCGCGCCGTGAGCTCCTCTGGAGTGGTCTCCGTGCCGGTCGAGGGTGCCCTGGTAGTCGAAGACGATCGTTTCCTGCGCGTCGTCGGCATCGTGCTCGATCCCGGCACCTCCCGCGAGCGCATCGGCGCCTACGCCGATTTCTTTGCCCACGACGAGCCCGATTTCGGCGGTTACTGCCAACGCGTGCGCGCCCAGGTGGGCGGGCTTTTCCCGCGCGAGGTGCGGCTCGTCGAAACGCAAGACGAACTGCGCGCGGCTTTGCCCGGCAGCTGCGCGCTGGTGGTTGAATCGCTCCGCGTCGGCAGGGACGAACTTGTGGCCGGCAGCGCGTTGCGGGTCGTGCAGAAATTCGGCCTCAAGCCGCGCAACATCGATACTGCCGCCTGCGCCGACAGAGGCATCAAGGTGCTCACCCTGCGCCGCCGCGCCAACATCGCCTGCGCCGAATTGGCTATCGCGCTAATGCTGACGCTCGCCAAAAAACTGCATCGGTTGGCCGGCCGCACCAGCGTCGACGATCTGTCCGCGATCGGCTACGCCTACAAGCCGTTCGACCGCCGGCACACGCCGAACTCGAACTGGGCGCGCATATCCGGCCTGCGCACCCTCAACCGGGCCACGCTGGGCATCATCGGTCTGGGTGAGATCGGTCGCGAAATTGCAATCCGTGCGGCAGCATTCGGGATGCGAATTCTCTATTGCCAGCGCACACG
>VAZM01000365.1 GCA_005883135.1 Alphaproteobacteria bacterium | reverse complement strand
AAAGCTGCCGTTCGTTGCCGATGTGCGCGACGAGTCCGCAGAAGACATCCGGCTGGTCATCGAGCCGCGCTCGCGTGCAATCGACGCCGGGCTATTGATGGAATCGCTTTTCAAACTCACCGAACTCGAGAGCCGCATTCCTCTCAACATGAACGTGTTGGTGCGCGGGCGCATCCCCAAGGTGGTCGGGCTTGCGGAGGCGCTCAACGAATGGCTCGCGCATCGCCGTGAGGTGCTGCTACGGCGCTCGAGATATCGCCTCGGCCAGATCGAGCATCGGCTGCAAGTGCTAGGGGGCTATCTCGTCACCTATCTGAACCTCGACAGGGTCATCAGGATCATCCGCAACGAGGACGAGCCGAAGCCGGTCCTGATGAAGAGCTTCAAGCTTTCCGACGTGCAGGCGGACGCCATCCTCAACATGCGGCTGCGCAATCTGCGCAGGCTTGAGGAAATGGAGATCAAGCGGGAGGACAAACAACTGCGCGCCGAGCGTATGTCGCTGAATGAGCTGATCGGCTCGGAAAAGGCGCAATGGAAAAAAGTGGCCGAGGAGATCAAGGAGGTGCGCGAGAAATTCGGCCCCAAGACGGCGCTGGGCAAGCGCCGCACCGCGTTTGCCGAGGCACCCGAGCACGACGAGGCGGCGATCGAGCAGGCGCTGGTCGAACGCGAGCCGATCACCGTAGTCGTATCGGAGAAGGGATGGATCCGCACCCTACGCGGGACGGTCACCGATTTGTCGAGCATCGCGTTCAAGGCGGATGATGGGCCGAAATTCGCATTCGCGGCGGAGACCACGTCGAAATGCCTGGTGTTCGCCAGCAACGGCCGCTTCTACACCCTCGATGCGGCAAAGCTTCCCGGCGGCCGCGGCCACGGCGAGCCGATCCGGCTGTTCATTGATCTGGAGCAGGAAGCCGAGCTTGTGGCGGTCTTTCGCCACCAGGGAGGGCGCAAGTTTCTTCTCGCCAGCGCGCAGGGGCGCGGCTTCGTCGTGCCCGAGGACGAGTGCCTCGCCAACACCCGTAAGGGCAAACAGGTGCTCAATGTCGCGCCGCCCGATGCGGGACGGTCGATCGCAAACGTGGAGGGTGAGCTTGTCGCCTCGATCGGCGAAAACCGCAAAATGGTGGTCTTCCCGCTCGAGCAGGTGCCTGAGATGGCGCGCGGCCGAGGCGTGCGGCTGCAACGCTACAGAGATGGCGGCCTCAGCGACGTCAAAACGTTCGAGGCGGAGCAGGGGCTTTCCTGGACCGACGCCGCCGGCCGTGCGTTCTCGCTCACGCTCAAGGAACTTGCCGATTGGCGCGGCAATCGCGCCGATGCCGGACGATTGGCGCCTAAGGGCTTCCCGCGCAGCAACACGTTTAGCCAATCGCGCGCGAGCGGGAACGGCGAGGGGCGGTCGTAAGGCGGAACCGGCCCTTTTGTCCGGCGGCCTCGACCGCGGTAGCCCGCGCGTGCATCGACGGAACTAACGCATTCGCCTATCGTTGCAGACTGCGAGGCGCTGGGAAGGTCAGATGGACAAAATTGTAAAGCTCAATCATCGCCTAAAAAAGCGGGCTTCCAGACAAACCTCGGTCCTGCGGCCCTCGCGCGCGGAGGCCGAAGATGCCGTACGCACGCTCATTCGTTGGGCAGGCGATGATCCCGGCCGCGAAGGGCTCGTCGGTACTCCCGCTCGCGTCGCCCGTGCATACGAGGAGTGGTTCTCGGGCTATTTCGAGGATCCGCGCGAGTATTTGAAACGGACCTTCGAAGAAGTCGCCGGCTACGACGAGATCGTGCTGCTGCGCGACATACGCTTCGAATCGCATTGCGAGCACCATATCGCGCCGATCATCGGCCGCGTTCACGTCGGCTACCTCCCGCGCCAGCGAGTAGTGGGAATTTCGAAGCTGGTACGCCTGGTCGACGTTTATTCGAAGCGGCTTCAAGTGCAGGAGAAGATGACCGCCGAGATCGCCGCCTGCCTCGACAGCGTGCTCAAGCCGTTCGGCGTCGGTGTGGTGGTGGAAGCCGCGCACGAATGCATGACCACCAGAGGCGTGCACAAACCGGAGGTTACGATGGTGACCAGCTGCATGCTGGGGACATTCCGCACCAAGGCAGTGACCCGCCAGGAGTTCTTGTCGGCCATCAACCTCAAGGGCGGCTCCTCTGGCACCAACCCCATGACGTGACCCTGCTCGTGACGACGGTCGCGGATCATTGTCGGCCTTACCAGCGGGCAGGGGGAACGTTTCTTCCTTTTCCCTCAGCTCGCGACGAACATGATCGATCCCGGCGACTTCTCCAGCACCCCTGCGGCGGTGTCGCCGAAGAACAGCTTATCGCCCGAGCGGCGGCTCACCCCCATGACGATGAGATCATGTCCGCTTTTCTTCGCTTCGGTCAGGATGGCGTCGCGCGGGGCAACATCGGCGCGGATCTCGGTGCTCGCCGTCACGTCGTGGCGGTCGGCGATCTCGACGATCTCCTTCATGATCGCCTGCTCCTGCCGGCGGGCGCGGAAACCGCTGGGCCTGGGCCCATCGCTGGCGCCGGGCGTGCTAACGTATAGCGCCGTGATCGGCCGCTCGTAGGCGCCGGCGATGGCGATCGCGACTTCGGCGGCGCGGCGCGACACCTCGCTTCCGGTCACCGGGACGAGGATGCGGGCCGGAATTGCCCTCGGTTTATCGAGATGATCGCCGTTGCCGGCGACGATTGCGAGCGGCCCCGCGAACGCCGCGGCGATCCGGCTCACGTCCGCATGAAAGGCGCCGTTCTTGGCGCGCGTGTTCTCGACCCCCACGAACAGCAGGTCGTATCCCTTTTTTGCTTCTTGCGCGACCGCCTCTTCGGTCGAAGCGTCGTGGCGGCGAACTGTCACATCGAGCGGCGCCGTCTCCTCGTCTCGCCGTTGCGCCGGCTTGATTTCACTGGCGGCCGTCTTGACCGCTTCCTCGACACGATCACCGGGGCTCTTGTCCTCGGGCTGGCCGGACTTGGTCTCCTCGGCAAGGGGCAGGACCGTGATCGGAATGCGGCAGGTGCCGGCCAAAACTCCTGCGAGGGCGGCCGTGAACTTGCCGTTCGGACTCTCGTCCACGGCCAGCAGCAGGCGTTCGAGATTCGGGACGAATCCGCGAGCTTCGAACTCCTCGCGTTCCAACCGCTCTCTCTCCGCTTTACGCATCGGCACGCGCGATAAGGCCCAGCGCAGCATCGGCGGCATCGCCATGGTGGTCGCAATCGCCATGGTCACGATCATGGTGAAGAGGTTTTGGGTCAGCGCGCCCATGGACAATCCGATGGTGGCGATGATCACCTCGGTCGAGCCGCGCGCGTTCATGCCACAAGCGAGCGCGAACGCCTCGCGCCGCGTCATTCCGCCGATTTCGCCGCCGATGAACGCGCCTGCGAATTTGCCGAAGCTTGCAATCGCGATCACGCCGAGGGTCATGAGGAAGAGGGCGGGCTGCGTCAGCACGGTGAGATCGGCGGACAGTCCGGCTATGCCGAAGAACACCGGCATGAAGAACGCCAGGATCAGCCCGCGCAGTTGCTCGTCGATATGCTTGCTGAGGATGGGCGATTCTCCGATCAGCACGCCCGAGACGAAAGCCCCCAACACCGTGTGCACGCCGATGAAATGCGTCGTCAACGCCATCGCGCCCATGATCACCAGGATGGTCGTGATCACGGGGAAGTCGCTCCGGAAATGGTCGTTAGTCGACTGGATGAGGAAATAGACGATCCGGCGTCCGACGGTGAAGCTCGCGACGAGGAAGACGGCGGTCCCCAACACACTCTTGCTGGCGCTCACGAGATCGATCGTGCCGGCTTGGGCGAGGCTAAAAATGACGGCGATGATCACCCAGCCGATCGAGTCCTCGCAGATGGCCGAGGCGACGATGATCTGTCCGAGATTGCGGCGCGTGAAACCCATTTCCCGTACGATCGCCGCGACGATTTTGATCGAGGAGATCGACAACGCGGTACCGAGGAACAGCGAGGTGAGCAGGCGCCGATCGGAATCGGGGATGAGCGAGTCCGGTAGCAGTTGGCCGAGAGCGAAGCCGCAAACGAAGGGAACCGCGACGCCGGTGACCGAGATGCTCAGCGCCGCTTTGCCGACCGTCCGCACGAGTTTGAGGTCGGTCTCCATCCCGGTCAGCAACAGCAGCAGCAGAATGCCGAACTGCGAGATGCCGTCGAGCATCGCTTTCTGTTCGGGCGTGCGCGGAAAGAGAGCGTGCTGCAGGTCGGGCCACAGCGCTCCCAGCACCGACGGTCCGAGCATGATGCCGCCGAGCAACATCCCCATGACGGAGGGCTGGCCGATGCGATTCATGGCCTCGCCGAGGAGGCGCCCGACGACCATCAGTAGGACGAGCTGGGCAAGAAAGACGACCTCCGAAGGGCCGCTTTGGCCGCCCTCGGCTGCCCAGGCGATATCTGCGCCGAGCGCCAGCGCTGCGATGGCGCAAGCGCCGGCGCGGGCGCTCTGGCGTGCCGAGGACGAGGTGGGCAGCGAGGAGGTCATGGAGGGGAACTCGCCCCTTAATCCGGACGGCGGGCGATTGTTCCTTGCGGGCAAGCCATCACTGCACGGCATTTGACCAGCTCCAACTGTGCATGGCCGTGCAATTGCAAATTATTTGCAACAAGGTTATGGAGATGGGACAGGATCGTCAGCATGGCCGTTTCCTCCGTGCCGCAAGAGCGGTCATCCTCCCCCCCGGATTACCCCGAAACGGGCTGGCGCCGCAGCCGCAGCACACCTTCGCTCTCCGAGGTGTTTGGCTCCGTCGCGACACGGCCACGCGGGCCGTTGTGGAAGAAGCTTTTGGCCTTTCTCGGCCCGGGCTATCTGGTGGCGGTCGGCTACATGGATCCCGGCAACTGGGCGACCTCGCTGGCCGGCGGGTCAAAGTTCGGCTACGCGCTCCTGGTCGTCGCGCTCCTCTCGAACGTCATGGCGATCCTCCTGCAGGCGCTGTGTGCGCGACTTGGGATTGCCGCCGGGCGCGATCTCGCGCAGGCCTGCCGCGACGCATTTCCCCGCGCGATGTCGTGGCCGCTTTGGCTGCTGGCTGAGGTCGCCATCTGCGCGACCGACCTCGCCGAAGTGATCGGCACCGCCATCGGTCTCAATCTTCTCTTCCACATTCCGCTGGAAATCGGCGTGATCATCACGGCATTCGATGTGTTTCTCATCCTCGGAATGCAACATCTGGGGTTCCGCTGGATCGAGTCTTTTGTGGTGGTCTTGCTCGGCGTCATCGCCGCCTGCTTTGCCGTTCAGATTGGACTCGCCGATCCTGACTGGCGCAAAGTGATCCTCGGTTTTGCGCCGACGACCGAAATCGTCACCAATCCCGAAATGCTCTACCTCGCCATCGGCATCATCGGAGCGACAGTGATGCCGCACAACCTTTATCTGCATTCCGGCGTCGTCCAAACGCGCCGCTTTGGCACTACGGTCGACGACAAGCGCGAAGCGATCAAGCTCGCCACGCTCGACTCCACGATCGCGCTGATGTTTGCATTGCTCATCAACGCGTCCATTCTGATCCTCGCGGCCGCCACCTTCAACAAGGTCGGCAAGACCGACATTGCCGAGCTCGATCAGGCGCACGCGTTCCTGGCGCCATTGCTGGGCTCGGCGATCGCCCCGACGCTGTTCGGAATCGCGTTGTTGTGTTGCGGAATGAATTCGACGGTGACCGCGACATTGTCCGGCCAAATCGTGATGGAGGGCTTCCTCGACATCCGCTTGCCGGCGTGGGCGCGGCGGCTCGCGACGCGCGCGCTCGCCATCGTCCCGGCCGCTATCGTCACGATCTGGTACGGCGAGGGCGGGACGGCAAGGCTACTGATCTTGAGCCAGGTGATATTGGGGCTTGCCCTGCCGTTCTCGGTCGTTCCGCTGGTGATGTTCACGGCCGATCGCCGTAAGCTACAGGCGCTGGTCGCCCCGCGTTGGCTCACGGCGCTCGCCGCGCTGGTCGCCGCGCTCATCATCGCGCTCAACGTGAAACTGATCGCAGACCAGGTCTTGGCTTAACCGGTCTGGGGGAACGGCGCGGCTAGCGCTCCACCCGGGTCCACCCGTGCGGCGTGAGCCGCTCCTGCGGGAGGAAGCGGCCCTTGTACCCCATCTTGCGCGAGCCCTCGACCCAATATCCAAGATAGACATAGGCGAGCCCCATATCGCGCGCGCGCGCGATGTGGTCGAGAATCATGAACGTGCCAAGCGAGCGCGACGCCTCCTCCGATTCGAAGAAGGAGTAGACCATGGAGAGGCCGTCGCTGAGCACGTCGGTGAGTGCGACGGCGAGCAGCTCTCCACCGCCGCGGGGAGGTTCGACGTTGTCTGGATGCCGCCGGTACTCGATCACTCGGGTTTCGACGTGGCTGTCCTTGATCGCGTAATCGAGCACGGTCATGTCCGCCATCCCGCCGTCGCGGTGGCGCGCATCCAGGTACGAGCGGAACACCGAATATTGTTCCGCGGTTGGTACCGAGATGCGCATTTCGCCCACGAGATCGCGGTTGCGGTCGAGAATTCGTCGCATGCTCCGCGTTGGACGAAAGTCCTCGGCCACCACCCTCACCGAGATGCAAGCGCGGCAGTGCTCGCAGGCAGGCCGATAGGCGATCGATTGGCTGCGGCGGAAGCCGCCGTGGGTGAGGACATCGTTGAGCTCGGCCGCCCGCTCGCCGACGAGATGCGTGAACACCTTGCGCTCCTCGCGGCCGGGAAGATACGGGCACGGCGATGGCGCGGTCAGGTA
>VAZM01000364.1 GCA_005883135.1 Alphaproteobacteria bacterium | reverse complement strand
GTCGTGCACCCGCTCGTCGCCGAGTTGGCTATCGCGCAGCCGCGATACTGCGTCGTATTCGTAGAGGCCCTGCAGCGCCTTGGTGGTCGATTTGATGTGCCATTCGAGCAATGGCGCGCCCAGGCTTTTCGCCACCTCGAGCGCAAGCACGGTCTTGCCGGTCCCCGGTTCGCCTTTGACCAGCAGCGGCCGCTCGAGCGTGATGGCGGCGTTGACCGCGACCTTGAGGTCGTCGGTGGCGACATAGGCGTCGGTTCCTTCGAAACGCATGGGTTCGCCTGGTAGTGGAGAGCGAGCAATAGCGGAGAACGCCGGCGCACTTCAACCGCATGGCCAGGCGGCTCACGCCGCCATCGCAGGAACGTGAGCACCTTCGCCCCGCCGGCGGTGGCAAGATGCACTATATATTGCGTTGCCGCTGCGAAACTCGGGAGGACCGCCATGCGCCGTCGGATGCGGGTGATCGGCGGATCGATCGCGCTGAGCCTATTGCTCTCGCTCGGCGCTCTGGCGAGCGCCATGGGGCAGGGGAGCGAACCGCAGCGGACCGCCGTCGCGACGTTCGCGGGCGGCTGCTTCTGGTGCGTGGAAGCCGATTTCGACAAGGTCGACGGCGTGATCAGCACCACCTCCGGCTATACTGGCGGGCGCACCGCCAATCCCACCTACGAGCAGGTTTCGCACGGCGGCACCGGCCATGCCGAGTCGGTGGAGATCGTGTATGATCCGGCCAAGGTGAGCTACAAGAAGCTGCTCGACGTGTTCTGGCACAACATCGATCCGCTGGCGAAAGATCGGCAGTTCTGCGATCACGGCGACCAATACCGCAGCGCGATCTTCTATCACGACGAGGAGCAGCGGGCGCTGGCGGAGGCCTCGAAGGCCGCGGTCGAGAAGCGCTTCGAGCAGCCGGTTGCCACGCAGATCGTGCCCGCCGGAGCGTTCTACAAAGCCGAAGAGTACCATCAGGACTACTACAAGAAGAATCCGATCCGCTACAAATTCTACCGTTACAACTGCGGGCGCGACGCGCGGCTCGAGGAGTTGTGGGGGAAGAAGGACTAGCCATGCTCGATCGGCGTGCTTTGCTCGCAGGTGCCGGGGCGTTTGCCCTGATCGCGGCGCTGCGTTGGCTGCAGACTGGCGAAGTGGAGGCCGCCGACGCGTTCGAAGTCCACAAGAGCGATAGCGAGTGGCGCGCCATCCTCAGCAAGCCGCAATACGACGTGTTGCGGCTGCGCCGAACCGAGGCTCCCGGATCGAGTCCGCTCAACGAGGAGAAGCGCAAGGGCACCTTCGTGTGCGCGGGTTGCGAGCTTGCCGTGTTCTCGTCGGAGACCAAGTTCGACAGCAAGACCGGCTGGCCGAGCTTCTATCGCCCGTTGCCGAATGCCATCGGCACCTCGACCGACCACGTGCTGCTGCTGCCGCGCACCGAGGTACATTGCCGGCGTTGCGGCGGACATCTGGGCCACGTCTTCGACGACGGGCCGCCGCCGACCGGACTGCGCTATTGCATGAACGGTATCGCCTTGAAGTTCGTCCCCGACGCTCCGGCGTGAGCGCTATTCCGCATCTAACGCCGAGCAACCCCGAAGGAGCTCACGATGATTCGCCCGATCACGCGGCGCGTGCTGGCGCTCGTCCTGTTCGCAGCCGCGGCGGCGCCGGCGCGCGCCTCCGAGGTCTACCAGATCTCCACCATCTCGAGCCTGCTGGCCGGCGGCTATGACGGCGATACCACCGTCGGTGAGCTGATCCGGCACGGCGGGTTCGGGTTGGGAACCTTCAATGGCGTCGATGGAGAGATGATGGTGCTCGATGGGGAGGTCTTCCGCGGGACGGTCGACGGCCGGGCGCATGTGGTTGCCCTCTCTGAGCTGACGCCGTTCGCCGTTGTTGTCCCCTTGCGCCCGCAAGGATCGGCGCCGATCGCCGCCGGGCAATCGTTCGAGCAGCTGGAGGCAGCGCTCGATGCCTTGCCCTATAGCGCATCGCGGGTGCTGGCGGCGCGGGTGGAGGGGCGGTTTCGCGCCGTCGCGATTCGCAGCGAGCCCAAACAGCAGCCGCCTTATCGCCCGTTGGCGGATGTCATGAAAGCGCAACAGGTCGTCCATACGCTCGTGGAGACCGACGGTATCCTGATCGGTTTCCGTTTCCCCGCGGCGGCCAGCTCGGTCAACGTGCCGGGCTGGCATTTCCATTTTCTCAGCGCGGATAAGACCCGCGGCGGCCATGTGCTGAGCCTGACCACCGGCGCTGCCGTGGCTTCGCTTGAGGAATTCACCGATCTACGCATCCGGTTCCCGGCGCGGGCGCCGGCAGGGAGCGCGAGCGCGGAGGCGATCGGGGCGGTCGAGCGCGCGCAATAGACACCCAGGCTGCGCGGGCGTGCCCCGGCCGCGGGCGCGGGTTTTTTGCATCACGGAAAAATAGGGGTTCCGAGCAATTCGGTTATTGTCCGCCATCGCCCGGCTCGATATAAGCTCGCCCCGCAAGCAGGGGGTTCGCTTTTCGCACGGGGTTGCAATGTCTCCGCAAAAAAACGGCGGCGCGATACACGACAAAACCAAGGCCTATCGACCTTCAGACAAAGAGCCTTTCATGAGCGAGCGGCAGCGGGAGTATTTCCGCCAGAAGCTCACCGCGTGGAAGGAGGAAATCCTCAAGGAGGCGAGGGACACGCTCGCCCATCTCCAAGCCGAGAACGAGAATCATCCCGATCTTGCCGACCGCGCGTCCTCGGAGACCGATCGGGCGATTGAATTGCGCGCGCGTGACCGCCAGCGCAAATTGATCGCCAAGATCGACGCGGCGCTCGCCCGTCTCGACGACGGCACCTACGGCTATTGCGAGGAAACGGGCGAGCCGATCTCGATCAAGCGACTCGAGGCGCGGCCCATCGCCACGCTCTCGGTCGAGGCGCAGGAGCGCCACGAGCGGCGCGAGCGCATTTATCGCGACGAGTAACGGTCAGCCTCGCTGGCAACGCCCGTGCCGCGCCCGCGATGCCGGCGAGGCGATCGGATCAGGGCTTGGAGGGCGGCCGGTTCAACAGGCTCGCCATCTCCTGCTCGAGGCTGTCGTAGAACGATTTCCCCCCGGCGCTCTTGTCGCCGCCGCGCTCGCGCGTGTCGGTTGCGGGATCTGCGGAAGCTTCGTCCGCCGCCGGTGCGGTCGGCTCGTTGGCCGGCTTGGGTGGGCTCAAGGGCGAGCGGAGGTCATCGCTCCTGAACGGCCGGCGCAGTGTCGTGTCCGACCGGGACGACGGCGCAGCCCCGAATGCCTCGGACGCAGGCTCGGACTTCGGTCCTCCCGCGGCGCTGCGCGTGTCGTCGCCCTTGGCGGGGCGGCGTAACGCGGCCTCGAGCCGCTGCGCCATCTCCGACAGGTTCTGGTCGGCCGGCGCTTTGAGCCCAGGCTCCGGGCTCGGCGGCGCCGGCTGCAACCGCGGCATGCGGCGTTGCTCGGCGGATTCGGCGGCGGTGGGCACGCGCGCCAATTCCTCCGCCAATTCGGCCAGCGGGTCGGCGCCGCGCGACTTGCGCTCGCGTGCGAAAGGAGGCGCCGCCGGCGGGGGCGCCGCCTGTGCGGGCATGGCCGGCGCTTGCGGCTCGGACGGCCGCTCTCCCGGCCACAACATGGGTTCTTCGCTCGCCATGGGCGGGCGCTGCGGCCGCGGCTCGGCTCGCACCGGCGGCGGCTCGACCCGCGGCGTGGCCTCCGCCTTCGCCGCCGGCTCCGGCTGCGGTGGCCACACGCTGTCTTCGCCGAGCGGCACCGCCCGCGGCAGCGTATCGGCCGCCGGCGGACGCGCCGCAGCTCCCTCCCGCGCCGCGGTTGCCGCGCGCACGATGTTCTGCTCGACGACGACGTCGCTCGGACCGCCGATGATGAGGAGATGCTCGATATTGTCGCGGCGAATGAGCACGAGGCGCCGTCGGCCGTCCACGTTTGCCTGGTCGATGACGGCGAGCCGCGGCTGGCGTCCGCGCGCGGCGCCGCTGCCGAGCCGCCCGCCGCCGAACCGGCGCACCAGCCAGAACGCCAGCGCGAGCAGGCCGAGCACCACAATGACGAAGAGGACGATCTTGAGAGGTCCTTCGCCGAACAAAGTATCCATCGCTCCTCCCTGCGTCCCAGGGTGCGGCGCCTCGATCGCAATTGCCCCAATGGTTAACGCCGCCGGCGCTACGCGTCGCCGTCAATACTAACAGGAAATCAAGAAAGATAGGCCCCGTCCGTGCCGCCCGCCGATTCCAAAGCGGTCGCGTGGTAAACGGCCACGCCGGCGGAACCTGGCGGTGGAACTTGTTCTTGCGGCAAGCCGGCGAGAGTCTTGCGCGGACTGACCGGCTGGGGCACTCAGGACGAGGCGGAGGTCGCCGATTCCGCGCCGATCATGACGCAGCCGCACCCGTCGAAGGACAATTCCCGCGCCTCGGGCGAGCGCAGGGACGCAAGCCGCGGCAGCGCCAGCATCGCGCTTATGCTGCTTCTCGCCCTCGCGCTGGTCGCGGCCGCAGGGGCCCTCCTCATCGGCCGCGCCAAGGCGGAGCCCTATATCAGTGGGGTCACCGCCGCCATCCTGGCGACGCTCGGCATCTTCCTGCTGTTTGCGCTCGCCGCCGGGATGTTGCGCATGTCCAGTCGGGCGGGCAAACACCCCTTGCTTGCCGCAGTCGTCGATCACGCCAGCGAAGGCACCCTGGTGACCGATGCGCACGGTCGCGTCGTTTATGCCAACGCGGCCTATCGCGAGCTCGTCGCGGCGTCCGGCCCGGGCGACGCGCCTCCGGTCGAGCGCGTGTTCATGGGCGATGCCGCCGTTTCGGAAGCCGTCTACCGCCTGCTCAAGGCCGCGCGCGAAGGCCGCCGGGCGCAGGAGGAGGTGCGGGTCAGCGCGCGGCAGGGCGAGAGCGGCCGGTGGCTGCGCATTCGCGTGCGTCCGCTCGGCGAGGGCTCCCGCCAATCGCGCATGACCGTGTGGTCGCTGGCCGACGTGACGCGCGACCTCGAGCGGCACGAGAACGTATTCCAGGAGCTGCAGCACGCCATCGACTATCTCGACCATGCGCCGGCCGGCTTCTTCTCGGTCGAGGCCAACGGCAACGTCGTCTATCTCAACGCCACGCTCGCCAATTGGCTCGACTACGACCTCGCGCAAGTCGGCGCAGGCGGCCTCAAGCTCGACCAGATCGTGGCAGGGGAGGGCGCCGCGCTCCTCACCACGCTCGCCGCGGTGCCGGGCGACGTGAAGACGGAGATTCTCGACATCGAGCTCAAGACGCGCAGCGGCCGCACCGTGCCCGCGCGGCTGTTCCACAAGGTTGCCTTCGGCCCCGACGGGGCGCCCGGCGCCTCCCGCACCCTCGTCGTCAATCGCGCCCGCGACGGCTCGACCGACCCGCAGCGCGCCGCCGAGGTGCGCTTCATGCGCTTCTTCCAAAACACGCCGATGGCGATCGCAACCGTGGACAAGCAGGGGCGGATCGCCGATTCCAATGCCAGGTTCGCGCGCCTGTTCCATCCCGTGTTCAAAGGCGAAGCCTCCCCCGACCGCTCGATGCTGGCGGTCGTCGCCGAGCGCGATCGGGGCGCGCTTGAAGGCGCCATCCGCAAGGCGGCGGAAGGGCACGGCGAGGTCGAGCCGGTCGACGCGGCGCTTGCCGGGCCCGGCGAGCGCTATGCGACCTTTTTCGTGACCCCGATCGAGGACGAGAGGCAGCGCGATCGCGAGGCCGCCATCGTCTACGCGCTCGAGACCACCCAGCAGCGCACCCTGGAGAACCAGGTCAACCAGCAGCAGAAGATGGAGACCATCGGGCGGCTCGCGGGCAATATCGCGCACGACTTCAACAATCTGCTCGGTGCCATCATGATGGCGACCGACTTTCTCTTGAACGCGCACCGGCCGAGCGACCCCTCGTTCCAGGACATCATGCACATCAAGCAGAACGCCAACCGGGCGGCGAGCCTGGTGCGGCAACTGCTGGCATTCTCGCGCAAGCAGACGATGCGGCCGCAGCTGATCGACTTGGGCGAGGCGCTCTCGGATTTGACCGTGCTGCTGCGCCGGCTGATTGGCGAGAACGTCGTCCTCGACGTTCCCCAGGTGCGCGACCTCTGGGCGGTCAAGGCCGACGTCGGGCAATTCGAGCAGGTGATCATCAATCTCGCGGTCAATGCGCGCGACGCGATGCCGCTGGGCGGCAGGCTGACGCTGCGCACGTCCAATGTCGGTGTCGCCGACGGCGGCCCGCACCGGCACAAGGACATGCCGGCCGGCGATTACGTGCTGGTCGAAGTCGAGGACACCGGCAGCGGGATCGCGCCGGAAATCATCGACAAGATTTTCGACCCCTTCTACACCACCAAGGACGTGGGCAAGGGCACGGGGCTCGGCCTGTCGACGGTCTATGGCGTCGTCAAGCAGACCGGCGGTTTCATCTACGTCGAATCGGAGGTCGGCAAGGGCACGGTCTTCCGCATTTTTCTGCCGCGCTACGTTGCGGGCATCGACGAGGTGGAGGCGCCGCAATTGCCCGAGACCACCGCGCCCGCGCTCGCCGCGGCCTCCGCCGAGGGGCATGGCGGCAGCGCCGATCTGAGGAGGGCCTACGCGCGCTCAACGCCCGCGGGCTGCAATCGCGCGGCTACACCGTGATCGAGGCCGGCAACGGCGTCGAGGCGCTGCAAGAGCTGCAGGAGCTCGAGAAGCAGGGCGGAGAAATCGACCTCGTGGTGTCCGACGTCGTCATGCCGGAAATGGACGGACCCACGCTGATGAAGGAGCTCAAGAAGCGCAACCCCGACATCAAGATCATCTTCGTCTCGGGTTATGCCGAGGACGCATTCGACAAGAGCCTGCCCGACCCGACGCAGTTCAACTTCCTCGCCAAGCCGTTCACGCTGAAGCAACTGGTAAGAGTGGTAAAGGAAACCATGGCGGGTTGAGGATCGCGCCGCGTCCAGCCTGGTCACGGCTATTCCGAGGCGTGTATTCGCTCGCTACGATGCCGGCATGAACGAGCCAGAACCTCCGAACGGCGACAAATACGTGGAGACCGCGCGCGAGCGCCGAATCGCCAACGTGGTGTTGTTGCTTTTCCTCGTCCTCATCGTGGGCGGCGGCATTTGGCTCGCCAACGCCATGTTCGACCAGCGCCGGCTCGACGACTGCATGGCGCAGGGGGGAAGGAATTGCGCGCCGCCGGTCGAGGCGCCGGCGCGATAGCACGCGCCCCTGCGTCGCGCAGGAACCTTCGGGCCGCGTGCACATTCTTGCCTGTGCAAGATGTCGCTTCCGCAACAGGAGGATTGCATGCCGGCGCGATCGAAGAAGCAACAGATGGCCGCGGGCGCGGCGCTCGCCGCCAAGCGCGGCGAGCGCTCCACGCAGAGCCTCAAGGGTGCCTCGCGGCAGATGGTGGAGAGTATGAGCGAGCGGCAATTGCGCGACTTCGCCCACACCAAGCGCAAAGGCCTCCCGCGCAAGCGCAAGGGATGAGCGTTAAGCCGCCTTGTCCGCGCTCGCGCGTGTGACCTTCAGCTCGCTTTCGACCGGCACGGGCGCGCGCAGCGTGCTGATGCCGGGGCAGCCTGCCAAGGCCAAGCGCTCGACCTCCGCGAGCTTCTCCGCCGGCGCGTCGCTCCTGACGTTGAGCGTGATCGTCACCTTGCGGAAGCCCGACGGCGGCGCGTCGGCGAGCATGTGGCCGCGCGCGTCGAACTCGGTGCGCGCCACCGCCTCGAAGCTGTCATAGGGCACGCCCAGCTTGGCCGCATAAAACGCGAATACCGCCGCGTAGCAGCCGACGGCGCCGGAGAGCAGGAATTCGAGCGGCGTCGGCGCGCAGTTCTGCCCGCCCACGTGCGTCGGCTCGCTGATGAGAAACTTGTAGCCGCTCTTCTTGCACTCGACCAATTCGTTGAGCTGCCCGATCGAGCTCACCTTCACCTCGACGAAGCTTTGCGGTCCCTCGGGCGCGGCCTTTTCCGGATGCGCGCGGTAGCGGCGCTCGCGCGCGTCGGTGATCTCTTTCAGCTCGGGAAAGCAGTCGCAGACTTTGCTCATTCAATCTCTCCTTTAGGGGCGTTTGCATCAAAGGTTTGGCGTCCCCGCGAAGGCGCATAAGCACTGAATTTAACGCCGTCATTGCCGGGCTTGACCCGGCAATCCATCATCTTTGTAAAACTTTTTGCGAAGAAGATGGATGCGCGGGTCATTAAGCGCGTTCACGCGCGTCTTCGACGCGCTTCTGCCCGCGCATGACGTAGCGGGAATGAGCGCAGTCGATGCAAGCTCGTTCAGAGTCGCGCCAGTTCTATCTCACCTCGACCAAGCCGACCTGATTGACCAGGCTGTTCGCGGTGACCGGATTGCCGTCGGGCGTCACGCTCATGTTGCGCACGATGTCGCCGCCGCCGGGTATCGCCCAGCTCTGGAACTTCTCCGTCTTGGGGTCGAAGCGCACGATGGTGTTCGGCTTGGCGCCGGACTCGTTGTACCAGAGCGCGCCTTTGGTGAAGACGATGCCATAAGGCTCCGACTTCGGCCCGCTCGGCGAGGCCCACTCCTTGTGCTCGCCGCTCACAAGGTCGAGCCGGCCGAGATAGCCGCGCGAGAAATCCGCGTACCACACCGCGTCATCGGGCCCGAGCGCAAGCCGGCGCGGCCGCGATGCCGGGTTCGGCAACATGTATTCCTTGATCGCCAACGTGGTGGGATCGACGGTGCCGATCTTGTTGCTGCCGAAGTCGACGAAGACCGGAATGCCCTTGGAGTTGATCACGAGGCCATACGGTCGCGAATTCGGCGTGGGCGAGGTGAGGAGCTTGATCTCCCCGCTCGCGGGATCGAGCCGGCCCACCATGTTGCCGTTCTGCACCGTGAACCAGACGATGCCCTTCTCGTCGATTGCAATCGTATGCGGATCCTTCGCCTTCGGATCGGGCATTCGGTATTCGGTGATGTTGCCGCTCTTCGGGTCGAGCTTGCCGATGAGGCTTAGATGGTTCCCGGTGAACCAGATGATGCCGTCCTTGTCTTCGACCAGACCGTGCGGACCCGTCTGCGGCGTCTTGACCGGATATTCCTTGAACTGCCCGGTCTTGGGATCGAGGCGGCCGAGCTTGCCGGAGAGTTGCCCGGTGTACCAGATGGCGCCGTCGCGTGTGGCGAGCGGATCGTGCGGCCGCGAGCCCGGCGTTGGCACTTGCCAGAGCTTGATCGCGGCGTCGACCGGCCCGGGGATGACG
>VAZM01000363.1:14595-27516 GCA_005883135.1 Alphaproteobacteria bacterium | reverse complement strand
CTTTTTCCGCTCGGCACGCCGCTCGAGGCTTCGCCCTGGATGGGCAGCCGCCCGTGCTTTCCGGATTCGCGGCCGGTGATCGGACCCGCGCCAGGACAGCGCGGGCTGTGGCTCGCCTATGGCCATGCCCATTGGGGTTTGACGCTCGGCGCCGCGACCGGGCGCCTGCTGGCGGAGATGATGAGCGGGGCAACGCCGTTCTGTGATCCCGCGCCCTATGCGGCGGAGCGCTTCCGGCGGTGATGCCGCAGTGGCTGGCACATGCCTTGCTACAACTGTGGGCGTGCGACGAAAAGAAACCGCCGGGCACAATCACTGTGAGGTGCCGCACACTCGGGGAAAACGCCCAGGGAGCATAATCGCTGCGTTCTCCAACGGATGGAGGCTCCCATGCCGCCCAAGTCGCTGCGCTACCTGCCGACGCGAAGCAAGCCAGCTACGCCGGCCGTCGATTTGCTCCTTAAAGTCGGCACGGCGCTGTTGATGACGTTTGCCGCAACGCTCGTTCTCGTGCATGCCGAGATCTATCTGGCTCACGCGCCGACGGTGTTCTGATCTCCCCGCCCGTGAGGGCAGTGCTCGCCACGCCCTCCACTGTGCCAAGGCATTGGGCTGACTTGCGTTTCGGCTCGGATTTCGCCGTCTGCAAAAAACTCTTGACTCGTGTAACGAGAATCTTTCAGAAAAGCGCATTAACCGAAATTGCGTCAGAAAGCCCGGGCGGTTTACCGCGCCGGGCTTTCTGTTGCGCGGGCGCGAGCGCGCCCGCGTGCAGCGCATTGTTTCGGCTCACGATGAGAAGGAACACAAGCTATGCAGTTTCAAAAAGGCGAAAGCGGAAATCCCGCCGGCCGGCCGCGCGGATCGCGCAATCGCACGACGATCCTCATGCAGGATTTGCTGGCGGGGCGTGCCGAGGCGATCGGCCAAAAACTGGTGGAGTTGGCGGAGAACGGCGACATCGCCGCAATTCGCATCTGCATGGAGCGGCTTGCGCCTGCGGGAAAAGACGAGCCGGTCGACATCGGCTTGCCGCCGATCGAAAAGCCGTCCGACAGCGTCGCCGCGGCGCAAGCGATCGTGGCCGCTGTTGCGGCCGGCGATCTCACCGCGACCGAGGCGGCCGGCTTGGCGAAGGTGGTCGATATCTACGTGCGGGCGGTTGAGACGAAAGGCTTCGACGAGCGTCTGACCACTCTCGAAAACCGGCCGCCGCGCCAGCCGCTTAATCACAACAACTGCATCTGAGGAGGGAAAGATGAGGCATCGACCATCCAATCGGCTGCACCAACTGGAGAACGATCCGAACCGCGCGCCCCGGCGTTATCCGCTGTGGGTCGACGCGCGCGACACGCCCGCCGACATCGAAGCCAAACGCGAGCGCGCGATTGCGGCAGGGTTGGCGAGCGCGGACGATCAATTCGTATTGGTTCGCTGGAAGCGCAAGGACGAAAGCTGATGGGGGCGACGCAGGTGGCCGCATGAGCACCTGCGGTTGTAGAAACGTGGCGCCCGCCGAGGCCCCCTGTAACCGGCCTGTTCTTTACAGGGAACGGTGCAACTTAAGCGTGCAGCGCCCAAACGGGCGCCGCACGGGATTAAGCCTGAAACGATCGGCGAGTCGCCGCGCGCTGCTACTCCGCGATCGTCTTCACGACGCTCGAGGTCGGCCGCGCATCGCCGCCGCCCGGACCCTTCACCAGCTTGAGGACCTGGTCGTCATACTCGGGGAGCGTCTGCACCGCGAACTTCGGCTTCATGAAGACGACCTTGTAGCCGCCGGCCTTGAGATCGTTGAGCAGATCCATGGCCGCTTCGGCGGTGGCATGCTGGAAGTCGTGCATCAGCACGATGCCTTTGCCGTGCTTCTTCAGCTTCGCCATGATGGATTGCCGCACCTGCTCGGGCTTGCGCATCTTGAAGTCGAAGGAGTCCATGTCGGTCGAGAAGATCGCGATGTTGCGCTTGCCGAGATAGTCGACGAGCTCTTGCGGCTGACGCAGCGCCGGGAAGCGGAAATAGGGCGCGGTCGGCGCGCCGACGGCCCAACGCACCGCGCTGATGCCCTTCTCGATCTCGTCCTTGGGATCGTACTCCACGCTCTGGGTCTTGCCGTTGATCTGGCAATGCCCCTTGGTCTTCGACAAATCCTGGTGGCACCAGGTATGCGAGCCGACGGCGTGCCCGGCCGCGGCGACCTGCTTGAGGATGCCGGGCTCGTAGGTTGCATGCAGGCCGATCGGGAAGAAGATCGCCTTGGTGCAGTGCGCCTGGAGCGCGGCGAGCACCGCCGGCGTGTTCTTGGGCCACGGGCCGTCATCGAAGGTGAGGACGACTTCGCCTTCGCGCAGGAAGTCGTGGCTCTTGAAATGCTCGAAGCCGAAGCCCGGACCGCCGGTGGTGTCGATTTCAACCACGCGCGCGACGCCGAGCGCGTTGGGATTGCTGCAGGAACTCGACATGGCGGAAGGGAGCGGCGGTGCGGCCGCCGCCGTGGGCGAAGCGGCTGGCGAAGCTTGGGCAAACGCAGCCGGCGACTGGGCGGCGGCAGCGGGGGCGGTGGCCTCGCTCTCCATGCTGGTCACGACCGGCCCCGTGGCTCGCCCCTCGGTAGGGGCCGCGGCCTGGGCCGGCGTGGGCGCCGGAAGTAGGCTCTTTTGCCAGAAAATCGCCCCAAACACCGCCACGCACAGCAGGATTGCTAGCGTGGACGCTATCGCTGCCAGACGCATGTCCGACCTCCAAACTGGGGCGCCGAAGCCCAACCTATGTCCATGGACCGAAGTGTCAGCCCCCACCCTTAATCCAAGCTTAAGTGGCCAATTCGAGGCGAAGTCAACAAAACTGCGCGACTATTCGGAGCGAAGCGACCCCCCAATCGCCGCGCAGAGGCCGATCATCGGGGGCGGGCAGGGCGGGTGCGTGCCCCGAGTGCGCATAAGCACTGGCAGCGCTTCAAGGATTCCGCCTCGCGCCGCAACCGCGGCTCGGCCGCGCCGACAAAAACAATCCCGTCTCACTTGCCGTGGCGCTCGCGCCAACTCGGGGGGCAGCCGGGCAGCGATTTCGCCTCGAATACGCCCCGTGCGACGGCCCGCGCCAGTGTGTTCGCCGCAATCGCCCCAAGCTCGGTGATCTCGTTGACCGCGTCGGCGAGCCGCCGGCGGCCGGTCGCGGCCGCGAACACCGTGTCGCCGTCGAGCGTGGTGTGGGCGGGGTAGATCGCGCGGGCGAGGCCGTCCTGCGCGATGACGGCGAGTTCCTTCGCCTGCGCCTTGCTCAAATCCGCGTCCGTCGCGACGATGGCGATCGCGGTATTCTCGCCCGGGCGGCCTTTCGCCACCGGCGTGAGCGCGGCGGGCGGTATCGCCCGGGGAAAGCCGAGCCCGCCGAACTCGCCATCGACCTCGAACGGCGCCGCCCAGAAGTGCGGGCCGGCGCCGACATTGGCGCTTCCGCAGGCATTGACCGCGACGAAGGCGCCGACCGTGTGCCCGTCGCGCGTCACGGCGGAGGCCGAGCCCACTCCGCCCTTGAGATTGATCGTGGTGGCGCCGAATCCGGCGCCCGCGGTGCCGAGCGGGAAACTCTTGCCGGCACGCGTGGCGGCGCTGTAGCCGAGATCGCGGTAGGGCGCAAAGCGCCCCCAGTTCTTGTCGCCGCCGTTGAGGAGGTCAAAGAGCGAGGCGCCGCAAACCAGCGGCACGCGGACGTCGCCGATGGCAAAGCCGCGCCCGCGCTCGCGCAGGAAAGCCTGAGCGCCGGCGCCGGCGTCCAGGCCGAACGCCGAGCCGCCGGAAAGAACCACGGCGTCGATGCGCTCGACGGTGCGGTGCGGCTCGAGCAGGTCGGTGTCCCGCGTCGCGGGTGCGCCGCCGCGCACGTCGACGGCGACGACCGCGGGCTCCTCGAAGATGATGACGCTCACGCCCGAGGCGAGGCGGGGATCGTCGGCGTGTCCGACCAGGATGCCCGCCACGTCGGTGATGAGATTGCGCCGTGCCATGTGCCTTGCCTCGCCGGCGCGACGTTAGCCACTGCCGGCGTTGAGAGCCAGATCACCGCTCGATCACATCCGGTCGAGAAGGAAAATTGACGGCTTGCGCGAGGATGCAAATGCACCGCATGAAGGCGCATGGGCGCCGACGTCACCATCCTCGCCGCGCTGTTGGCCGGCCTCGTGAGCTTTCTGTCGCCGTGCGTGCTGCCGCTGGTGCCGCCCTATCTCGTCTTTCTCGCCGGCACCTCGCTCGAGCGCTTGGCGGAAGCGGAGCCGGCGCCGCAGGTCCGGCGCGACACGGTGATCGCCGCCGTACTGTTCGTGCTGGGCTTCTCCACCATCTTCGTGGCGCTCGGCGCCAGCGCAAGCGTGGTCGGCGCGCTGATGCGCTATTATTCGAACGAGCTCGCCGTCGTCGCCGGCATCGCCATCATCGTCATGGGGCTGCACTTTTTGGGAGTGACGCCGATCGCGCTCCTCCACCGGCAGGCGCGCATTCACGTCGCCAAGCCCGTCGGGCTTTGGGGCGCCTATGTGATGGGGCTTGCCTTTGCGCTTGGCTGGACGCCGTGCATCGGCCCGATCCTCGCGGCCATTCTCGCGGTCGCGGCATCGAAGGCGACCGTGGCCAAGGGGGCGGGCCTGCTCGCCGTCTATTCGCTCGGGCTCGGCGTGCCGTTCATCATCGCGGCGTTCGCGGTCGAGCCGTTTGCCGCGTTTCTCGCGCGCTTTCGCGCCCACCTCGCCCACGTCGAGCGGGTCATGGGCGGATTGCTCGTGCTCACCGGGATCGCCTTTCTCGCCGGCGTTTTCACCCAGCTCAACAGCTGGTTGATCGAGACTTTCCCGGCGCTGCAGAGCATCGGCTGAGTCCTCTGGAAGCGACTATCAATGCGAACGGCAAACTCGGTCTTACCCTCCCCCTTGTGGGGAGGCATAGGCAGCCTTCGGCCGCCGTTCTTAGCGCCAAGAACGCCGATGCGAAGCATCGGCTATGCGCCGACGCGAAGCAAAGGCGGGCGGGGTGGGGGTCGCAGTTGTTGCGCGAGATGCGTCCACAGATTCCTACCCCCACCCCCAACCCCTCCCCAGCCGAAGTCGGGTTTACCCGATTTCGGCCATGCAAGTGCCGAACTCGGGCAAGCCCGAGTTCGGTGGGGAGGGGAGCACACGGAGTGCGCGGAGCTCGCGCACAACCGCTGCTAAAGCAAAAGCCCGCCTCAGGATGAGGCGGGCTTCACGCAGCGAGCTCGACGCAGCGGTCACTGGATCTCGGTGTACGTCACCTTGCCGCTAGGATCCTTCTACCAGACGTAGACCGTGTAGTCGATGCGGGTCACGTCGCCCTTCTTGTCGTAGGACAACTGCCCGATCACGGTGTTGAACGTCATGCCGGACTTGATCTGCGCCGCGACCTTCTTGGGATCGAGCGATTTCGCCGCTTCCGCAGCCTGCTTGATCACCTGCACCGCGGCGTAGCTGTAGAGGGTGTAAGCCTGCGGCTCGAAGTTCTTGGCGCGGAATTTGGCGACTATGTCCTTCGCTTCCGGCCGCTTTCGTGCATCCGGCCCGAACGTCATCAGCGTGCCTTCGGCGCCGGGGCCGGCAATTGCCGCGAACTCTTCGTCGGCGATGCCGTCGGCTCCCATGAACGGCGCCTTCACCCCCTGCGCGCGCAGCTGCCGCAGGATCAAGCCGCCGGTGTCGTGCAGCCCGCCCCAATAGACGAGGTCTGGGTTGGTGGCCTTGATCTTGGAGACGAGCGCCGAGAAATCCTTGTCGTCCTTGTTGACGCCTTCGAACATGACCTCCTTCACGCCTTTGGCATGTCTTGTCGTGGACGATGGCGACCTTCTTGCCCTTGAAATTCTTGGCCATGTAGTCGCCCGCAACCGCCCCCTGCTGGTCGTCGCGCCCGCAGGTGCGGAAGATGTTCCACATGTTGCGCTCGGTCACCTTGGGATTGGTGGCCGCCGGCGTGATCTCGAGGATGCCGTTCTCCTGATAGACCTCGGAGGCCGGCATGGTGACGCCGGAATTGAAATGGCCGACCACGAACTTCACGCCGTCGCCGACGAACTTGTTGGCGACCGAGACCCCTTCTTTCGGATCGGCGCGATCGTCTCCGACGAATAGCTGGATCTTCTGTCCGAGAATGCCGCCGGCGGCGTTGATGTCCTCGACCGCTTGCTCGACGCCGTTCTTGAGCTGTGCGCCGAAGGCGGCACTGCCGCCGGTGATCGGTCCGGCCACCCCTAACTTGACTTGCGCCGAGGCCCAAGCGTGAGCCATTGTTTCATCGTGTTCACCTCTGGATGACAGGAAGTTAATGCGCGCGTTTGCTTTGTTGCGCGCCGTTCATGGCGAGATTGAAGCGGCAAACGAAGGAAAAGTCACCCGGATTTTGGCGTGTCCGCCGCCGGCGTATCGTCGCGGCGGCGCCAGCGCAGCAGGCCCGCGCGCTCGTTGATCCATTTGTAGCGGGTGACCATCTGGGCCACCCGCGTGAGGCGGAAGCCGAGCAAGCCGAACGCGAAGCACACGGCGTAGTCCACCAGATAATAGTGCAACGACAAGAACTTGCCTTCGAACAAGGCGAAGTGGAGGAAACGCACGGCAAGGCTCAGGGGGAGCATGTAGAGCGCGACATGCCACCACAGCCGCCAGGTCGCCGCGATCGCCCGTCCGGCCAGCCAGGCGGCCCCGCCGCCCATGAGCACGCTCACCAACAGAAAGGTGCCGAGCGAGTGCTCGTCCGACAGGAGTTCGGGGATCGAGACGTGCATGGTCAGTGCCTGCCGCCCTCGAGATAGGCCGCCTTCACCTCGGGGCGCGCCAGCAGCTCCCGCCCGGTGCCGCTGAGCGTGATGCGGCCGTTGACCATGACATAGCCGCGATGCGCGAGCTTCAAGGCGTGGAAAGCGTTCTGCTCCACCAGGAACACCGTCAGCTTTTCCTCGCTGTTCAATTTCCTGATCGCATCGAAAATCTGCCGCGCGATGAGCGGCGCCAAGCCGAGCGAGGGTTCGTCGAGAAGCAGAAGGCGCGGCCGACCCATGAGCGCGCGGCCGATCGCCAACATCTGCTGCTCGCCGCCAGAGAGCGTGCCGCCGCGTTGGTCGAGGCGCTCCTTGAGCCGGGGAAACAGCGCGAACACGCGTTCCACGGCGGCCTGAAAGTCGGTGGAGTCTGCGACGGCGGCGCCCATCTGCAGGTTCTCCAGCACGGTCATGCGCACGAAGATGCGACGGCCCTCCGGCGCCTGCGCGATCTTCAGCCGCGCGATCTCGTGCGTGGGCAACTGGGTGATGTCGCGGCCGGCGAAGGTGATGCAGCCCTCCCGCGCGCGCGGGTTGCCGAAGATCGTCATCATCAGCGTCGACTTGCCGGCGCCGTTCGCGCCGATGAGCGCCACGATCTCGCCTTCGCCGACGTCGACGTCGACCCCCCTGAGCGCGGCGATGTGGCCGTAATAGGCCTTGACCCCGCGCACGCTCAGAAGCGGCAAGCTCATCAGCAATCTCGTGCGGTCTCGTAGCGGCGCACGCGGCGCCGCAGGCGGACGGAGCGGCGTGCCGTGCGCGTCATTGCGAGCCTGCGATGCCGGCCTGTTCCACGACTTTGCCCCAGCGCGCGATCTCCGTCTGGACGAAGATGCGCAGATTGGCGACCGAGGGTGTGTCGATCGGCAGCGCGCCCATTTTGGCGACGTGTTCGCGGATATCCGCCTGCAGCATCACCTCCTTGATCTCGGCATGCAGCCGCTCGACGATCTCCTTCGGCGTGGCGGCCGGCGCCACCACCATCTGCCAGGACGCCGCGTCGAATCCGCTCACCCCCTGTTCGGCAACGGGAGAAACCTGGGGCAGGGCGGCGAGCCGTTCCTTGGTGGAGATGCCGAGCGCCCGCACCTTGCCGTCGTTGACCAAGCCGAGCGCCGGCGGGACGTCGGAGAACATGAGCTGGACGTGTCCGGCGGCAATGTCGGTCAGCGCGGGCACGGAGCCTCGGTAAGGGACATGCGTCAGCTCGATTCCAGCGGAGCCCTTGAACATCTCGGCAAAAAGATGATGCGGCGTGCCCAGCCCGGCCGACGCGAAGGCGAGCCGGCCGGGGCTCGCCTTGGCCAGCGCGATGAGTTCGGTGACCGACTGCACCGGCAGCGAGGGCGTCACCACCAGCACGAAGGGCGTCGCGGCGACGAGGGCGAGCGGGACGAGATCGGCGATCGGATCGTAGGGGAGCTTCTTGTGCAGCGCGACGTTGATCGCCATGACCGAGGATGGGGCCATGAGGATGGTGTAGCCGTCGGGCGCCGCGCGGGCGACCGAAACCGCGCCGACCATTCCGCCGCCACCCGGTCGGTTCTCGATCACGAATGGCTTGCCGAGCCGCTGCTCCAGGCGCTGGCCCAGGAGCCGCGCCAAGAACTCGGTGCTGCCGCCGGCCGTAAACGGCACGACGAAGGTGATCGCATGCGTGGGATAAGCTTCCGCCATGGCGCGCGCGCCGGCGGCATCCATCGCGGCGAGTGCCAGCAGGGCACATCCGAGCAGCGCTTTCATGACGATCTCGCTTGCGCGCTCCTTCTCATTGCACCTCGCCGTCCGCCATCTCCTCCTCCTCGACCCCGAGATAAGCGGCGATGACTTTCGGGTCGTTGCGAATATCGTCCGGCGCGCCGTCGGCGATCTTTTGTCCGTGATCGAGCACGATGATGTGGTCGGAGATCTCCATTACCACCGTCATGTCATGCTCGATGAGGAGAATCGACGTCGCATGCTATAGCGGCCGAGCTCGGCGCTTTCGCTCGGATTGAGGCCGGCGGCCGGCTCGTCGAGGCACAGCAGCGCCGGGTCGGTGCACATGGCGCGGGCGATCTCGAGCCGCCGCTGCGCCCCATAGGGCAATTCGCCGGCCAGATCGTCGGCGCGCTCGCTCAGCGCCGTCCGCTCAAGCCAGTAGCGCGCCTTGTCGATCGCCGAGCGCTCCGCCCGCGCGTAGGAGGGCAGTCCCAGTGCGCCCAGCACGGTATAGCCGGAGGCCCACATCAGCGGATTGTGCTGGGCGACCAGAAGATTTTCCAACACGGTCATGCCCTGGAACAGCCGGATATTCTGGAACGTGCGGGCGACGCGGGCCTTCTGCGTCACTAGGTAGTCGGGCATACGCTCGAGCAGGAACAGCACGCCGTCACCGCGGCTGGCCCTGCGCGTGCCCCGTTGGGTCAAGGCGCCGAGCTCCTCCCACACGCCGGGATCTCCGAACTGCAAGGCGATGCGCCCTTCGCTCGGCTTGTAGAATCCGGTGATGCAGTTGAACACCGTCGTCTTTCCGGCGCCGTTGGGACCGATCAGCGCGGTAATGTCGCCCCGCCGCGCGGTGAAACAGAGATCGTTGATGGCCACGAGCCCGCCGAAGCGCATGCTGAGGTGGTCGACCGAGAGCACCGGCGCCAGGCTCGAGAGCGGGGCCGTCGCGTTCGCGGCAGCGCCGGCTGTCGCCGCCGCATGATTTGCCGCGCTCATCCGTGGCGCCCTCGCACCAACGAAGGCCGCGTCGACTGCGCTTTCTCCTCGTGCCGGCGCGAAGAGCGGGACGCGTTCAGCAGCGTCGAGGGTTCGCGCGTGGCGATCAAGCCGCGCGGCCTCCAGACCATGATCAGCACCATCCCGAAGCCGAACAGCAGCATGCGATATTGGGTGGGGTCGAAATCGCTGCCGAACACGGCCTTGAGAAAATCGAGCTCGCGCATGATCTCGGTGCCGCCGATCATGATGACGGCGGCGATCGCCACCCCGAGCAGGCTGCCCATTCCGCCGAGCACGACGATGGCGACGATCACCGCGGACTCCATGAAGGTGAAGCTTTCCGGCGAAATGAATCCCTGCCGCGCCGCGAAGAACGATCCGGCAAAGCCGGCGAACATCGCGCCCATGGCGAATGCGGTGAGCTTGGTGTTGGTGGTATTGATGCCGAGCGAACGGCAGGCGATCTCGTCCTCGCGCAATGCCTCCCACGCCCGCCCGATCGGTAGCCGGCGCAGCCGCACCGTCAGCGCGGCGGTGACGAGCGCGAGCGCGAGGATGAGGTAATAAAGGAAGACCGTGCGGTAGACCGGGCTGAACTCGAGCCCGAAACGGGCGGCAAAGCCTTCGTCCGAGGCATTGAAGGGAATGCCGAAGAAGGTCGGCCGCGGGATGCTGCTGATCCCGGTATAGCCGTTGGTCACCGGAACCCAGTTGATCAGGATGAGCCGGATGATCTCGCCGAAGGCGAGCGTCACGATTGCGAGGTAGTCGCCGCGCAACCGCAGCACGGGAAAACCCAGCAGAATGCCCCAGAACGCCGCCAGGCAGCCGGCGACCGGAAGTAGGATCCAGAACGACAGGCCGAAGCTGTTCGCCAGCAAGGCGTAGGAATAGGCGCCCACGGCGTAGAAGGCGACGTAGCCGAGATCGAGCAGGCCGGCGAGCCCGACCACGATGTTGAGCCCCCAGCCGAGCATCACGTAAATGAGGATCTGGACGCCAAAATTGTCGACCCATTTCACCGCGCCCTGGGTTCCCGCGAGCGACAGCGCCAGTGCCGGATAGACGGCGGCGAAACCCAGCGCAAACGGAACGACCCAGCGCGCGCCTCGCGCGCGCGGCGCGGTGCGCACGGCATCCTCCCGCCGCTGCCGCTGCGCGCGACGGGCGAGCCAGGGTGCGATCAGGATCGCGTGCAGGAAACGCCCGGCGGCAATGATCGCCACCAGTGCCGCCAGCAACGGCCAGCGCGTCTCGAGCACGATCTCGTTGCGGATGTTCTGGACGGTGTTGAAGCCGATCAGGGGCAGCAACAGCCCGAATGTGATCAGGGCGGTGATGGCGGCTTGGCGCAGCGCGCCAATAATGTCGACGCGCGAGGCGGGGGCTGACGCCTCGAGCGCCATCTCACACCTTCTCCACATCCGGTCGCCCGAGGATGCCCTGCGGCAGGAAGATCATGGTGATGGCGAGAATGGAGAAGGCGGCGACGTCCTTGTAGTCGATGGAGAAATACGCCGACCACATGGTCTCGATGAGCCCGATCAGCAACCCGCCGATGACCGCGCCCGGCAGCGAGCCGATCCCTCCCAGCACCGCCGCGGTGAAGGCCTTCACCCCGGGCACGAAACCGTCGGCGAAGCTCACCACGCCGTAATACATGAGGTACATCGTGCCGGCGACGGCGGCGAGCGCCGCGGCGATGACGAAGGTGATCGAGATCGTGCGGTCGACGTCGATGCCGAGCAGCGCCGCCATCTTCTGATCCTGCTCGCAGGCGCGTTGCGCGCGCCCGAGCGCGGTCTTGCTCACCAGGAACCAGAACACGAACAGCAGCGCCGCCGTCACCAGCCAGACCACGATCTGCTTGTAGGACACGGCGACTTCATAACCGCTGCTGGCCGGCGTCAGCACGATCACCTCGTTGAAGAACGGCGGGATCGATTTGACGCGCGGACCCTGCGCCACCTGGACGAAGTTCGACAGAAAGATCGACATCCCGATCGCCGAGATCAGCGGCGCGAGCCGGAAGGATCCGCGCAGCGGCCGATAGGCGACCCGCTCGATCGCCCAGTTGAGGAGCGAGGTGAAGAACATCGCGACGACGAGAACGATGAACAGCGCGATCACGAACGAGCCGATGCCGAGCCAGGTCGTCAGCAGCAGAAGGGCGATGAGCGCGATGAAGGCGGAAACCATGAACACGTCGCCATGGGCGAAATTCACCATGCCGATGATGCCGAATACCATCGTGTAGCCGATGGCGATGAGCCCGTAGATCGAGCCGAGGGTGATGCCGTTGATCAGCTGCTGGACGAAGACTTCCATGCCGCGCGCCTCTCCTCGAGGCGTCCCTCACAATCCGGCAACCGGTGAAGCCTTATCAGGGGGCTGAACGGCCAGCAACGGCGGCGAGGCGCCGCCGAAGTGCCTGTGGGAAGCGGCCGTCGCGCGGCGGGAGGGAACCGAGGTTCCGGCGCGGGCCGGCCGCCGTTTACCGGCCTTTCTCCCGCTCCTGACCGCAGCAGGCGGCGCATTGACACTGGCCTCCGCGAGTGCCTTTCTGCCGGGCCTGCGAAGGAATCTGCCCCGATGAAGTCCGAGGACCTCATTGCCGCCAAAGGCCGACCGTTCACGGGCGCGGAATATCTCGCCAGCCTGCGTGATGGACGTGACGTCTACATCTATGGCGAGCGCATCGAGGACGTGACCACCCATCCCGCGTTCCGCAATGCCGCGCGCTCGATCGCGCGGCTCTACGACGCGTTGCACGACCCCAAGACCAAGGACGTTCTCACCTGGCCGACCGACACCGGATCGGGCGGCTACACCCACAAATTCTTCCGTGCCGCGCGCTCGCGCGAGGAACTCGCTGCGCAGCGGGACGCCATCGCCCAATGGGCGCGCATGTCCTACGGCTGGATGGGGCGCTCGCCCGATTACAAGGCCTCGCTGATGAACACGCTCGGGGCGAATCATCGCTTTTACGGACGGTTCTCCGGCAACGCCAAGGCGTGGTATCGCCGCGCCCAGGAACACGTGCTGTTCATGAACCACGCCATCGTCAATCCGCCGGTCGATCGCGCCAAGGCGTCGGATCAGGTCAAGGACGTGTTCATCGCCATTCAGAAGGAGACGGATGCCGGCATCTATATCTCCGGCGCCAAGGTGGTGGCGACTTCCTCCGCGCTGACCCACTACAACTTCCTGGGCCAAAATGCGGCGGTGCCTATGCACGACACCGATCTCGCGGTGATGTTCATCGCGCCCATGAACACGCCCGGCGTGAAGCTGTTCTGCCGCACCTCCTACGAAATGATGGCGAGCGTCATGGGCACGCCGTTCGACTACCCGCTGTCCTCGAGGTTCGACGAGAACGACGCCATCTTC